>CAMCHI010000014.1 GCA_945874735.1 uncultured Arcanobacterium sp.
CGCACTCACCTCTACTACCGTATAGTTTCCATACGGAATATCAGCAAAAGTAGCACTACCAGTTTCGTCCGTGGTGGCACGCGCTACCACTTTCTGACCTTGTCGCAACTCAAATTCTGCTCCCGCTAAACTTTCGCCCCAAGCGTTAGTTTTCGCCACTTTAAGTGAAGATCGCTTCACATAGTTAAGCACTTTCCCTAAATCTACGTGTTGCTTATCTTGCCCAATCTGCACTGGCCACACCGTATCAACTAAACGATGAGAAAGACGCGTAGCAGTTTCTCGCACCTCATAGTTGCCATAAGGCACGTTTAAGAACTCAACCTTACCGTCTGCCCCAGAAACAGCCGTATAAAACGGTATATCTTGCCACTTCCAATTTGGATCTACACTAAGATCGCTCGTATCAGTAGCCTTTCGAGTAGCAAAGAAAGCCTGCCGCGCAGTTTCTTTATCTTTAGCAAACAACTGGAAAGTAACTCCTGAAAGTGGTTCTTGCGTATCCCCATCAAGTTTCACTAAACCTACGCTGCCCCGCTTTATTTCATTCTCAAACGGGTCAGCCAATTCCACTACCTGTCCATCTGCACTAACGGTAACTTCTCGTCCATTTACTTCCGGCGATGTTTGATAATTAGACAGAGGCTTAGTTTCAGCTAACACATAGCTACCCAGACGCACATCAGTAAAAGTCACCACGCCGTTAGTATCAGTACGGGCATACATCACTTCAGCACCTGGCACATTTTGCGGAGTAAGACTGAACTCCACTCCCACTAACTTATCACCCGTAGGCTTACCGATTTTAGTGGCTTTCACCGTGCCCTTAAATATCGTGTTTTCTCGTACCACATTCACTTGCTGAGCATCGTTTTGGATTTGCACCGGAGTAAGCACATTAGACAAACGATAATTTGCTGGAGCTTGCACTTCTTTTAGCTGGTAACTACCCCATAACACATTACTGATAGTTACGCGCCCTTGTGCATCGGTAGGACCAGACACATACTGCACTGCTCCCCGTTCATCCCGTACCGGATTACCTTGGGTGTCCAACAACTGGAATACCGCACCGGCAAGTTTCACTTCCGCTACTTGGGCATCTTGCTTAGTAACGGTTACTTCTCCACGTTTCCATTTATTTTCCAAAACCACATTCGCTCGCGCCAATAAAGTTTGGCGAGCACTTGGCACATCTTCTGTGCTTAAAGTTGCCCCTGCTGTAGTGCCCACCCTATTAGGGTTATCTGCACTTGAACCAGCAATTCCACTGACAGTAGCACTATTAGTTCGTGCTACACACTTTGCCACCGCCGGGTCGGACACTGCCAGTCCGTCATGAGTTATCTCCGCATTATTCACCGTGACCGTTACTGGTTGCTGTAACGCAACTAAGTGCTGATTGCCCGCACTTTCCCGTTCAGTAAGCGTATAAACACCTACTGTCACTTCCGGTAATTGGATCAAACCATTTTCATTAGTAGTAACAATTTGCGTAGCTGGGAGAGGAGTAGGCACAATCTGATTTGGCAAAGCCTGCTTCCATTTCAGCTCAAACTCTACTTCACCCACTGGTGCACAAAACTCGTCAATTTTCAGAATAGACAACGGCACACTGCCCACAATAATGCCAGAATTGCGAATTTCATGCAGATTATTAGGATTTAGCGTAAACACATCAGTGTCTGCCGTTTTAGATACTCGCCCTACTGGTTGCGTATGTACATCTACACGTTTTAGCGATTCATCTTGCAAATTATTCAACGCATCAGAATTAAACTCAGTAAACTCATCAGCAGTTTTAATCGTAAATTGTGCCTTATAGTTACCGCGCTTATAGACGTCAAAATAATAGTGACCTTGCGTATCGGTAATAGTCACTAGTTCTTTACCGTTCGGATCGGTAGCCACCTCTCCGGTATCAGCATTCACCAGTTTAACCGTGTACCCCGCTAAACGTTTCTCATTCACATCTGCTCGACTATTGCGGTTCGCATCAAAAAATACGATACCCTCAGCCGAATACTTAATAATTTCCGAACGCACCACATTGCCCTCTAAATAGGACTGGTCGTTGCGAGAAATTGCCACCGAATTAGCCGCCTTAGTGCCATTGCTTAACGCTTTAGTGGCATCCGTAAACGGAATTTTCGCTTTCAGCACCACATCTACTTGTTCACCCGCGTCTAACTGCTTACCACTACGTAATGCAATATGCACAGATTTTACTTTCGCCCATGCAGTAGAAGTATCACCAAACTCCGCAATAAACTCCTCTTTTGTATACCAGCGCGCATTTTGTACCGACTCTAAATCTGCTCCTTGTGCAGTTACGCTATACCGGTAAGTAAATTTCTCGTTCATCACTTGATTAGCAGGCACATCTTCAATGGCTTGCACCAACGGAGTCACATATCCCGAATGTTCTACTTTAGTAACTTCACCGGTTACTGGATCAATTTTCTCCCACCAACGCGGGGTATACCCAGTAGAGCCATCTGGTAATAAACCGTCCACAATCGTGTGATCTTGTAAATCAGGAAGCACGTCTAAAGCATAAACTCTATCTAATGGAATTCTATCTCCATTGATAATGCTCAGCTTATAGTAGATATCGCCCCCTAAATCTTGGGCAGGTGCTTGCATCATCCAATTTTGCCCGTCAATAGAGATTAGTTTACGCACTTTTACTTCTGCTGGAGGAATAAAATTCACCGTCTGTAAAGTATGTAAAAACTTTTCCGCTTTATCTCCATCACCGTCTAAATCCAAGGTATCTACACTAGCGATGTTATTATCATGTGGCATGACCCCGTCAGGGTTGTTATTGTCCCAAGTGGTGTAAAAATCAATCTCATTCAAGCCAGCATTAGCATATAAAGTAGTATCAAGCACTAGTCTAGTTTCCAGTTTTCGATCTTTTATCTCTTGGAAACGCACATCGCCATACTCGTAAATCACCGCGGTACGTCCCGTGTTTTGATAGTTATTTACCACTTTTGGTTTAGGACGATCCACAGTTTCTGTATAACGATATTCGATACCTAAAGGAAGTAATACTATTTGGCGTAAATTCTTAGCCACTGCATTACTATTTGCCCAATTACCGGCATTACCTCCATGATTGTGGGTATTGATAACGAAAGCCTTATAACGACCACAATTATGGGCTGTAATCTGGACTCCAGCCCCTAAATTGCGTTCGCAATTTTCGTAAGGAATCGTGTAATTACTGCTAGAACTGTGGGTAATCTGCGGATTTACTCCACTGATTTGCACATAATTATTTAACTCGTTGTAATCGTATTTAGTTTGAGTTTCCGCTTGTAATTTCAGCGTGCCTGGCACCCATTCTTCTCTGCCCTCTGCAGTCACAGATTTAGTGTGCGGAGTTCTTCCTAACTGGTAAAACACTTGGGCGCCATTGTAGTAACGCTGTGGTTCTTTATATGCACCACTGGCCCAAGTAGCTAATTCTTCTGCTGTAGGATACACCCATACTTGCGCAGTTAAAGACATATTATCTATCACTAGGTGTGGTTTTCTAAACCTTAATTCCCACCCGCGATACTTACCTTCAGTGTCATTCACATAAACATTAGCAGTTTCATTTTTTCCAATTGATACATTCTCGGTAATTATTTCTTCACTGCCGTCTGCTTTAACGCCAACTAGATAGGGTTGTGCCTCCGCAAAGTGTGCCTGTAACTGACTAGCTGGAGTATTAGTCTGATTACGCCAACTAATAGGTGAAAGATTGAAACGGATCGTCTTAAAATACAAACGAGGATCTAGTTCTTTATCCACCATCTTAGACACGTAAGCTAGAGTGCCTCCAAAAGGAACTTCGCCGTTTGCCACTCGGCGCTGCCCATTATTAGTGTTGTTAAATTTAATACGATACTGCAGACCAATAAAATGCTCCGTTTCTGATGCACGAGGATCTATTAAAGTGGCCTTATCATAAATATTGCCTTCCCAGTAAGAGTGAGGACGACTAATCCATTCATGCGCAGTAATCTCTTTTTCAAAATCAATAGCGTGCGTACTTCCAAAAGGTATAAATCTTACTTCGCGCACAAAGAAATGATCCCACTTCACCATGGGCAATTCTTGCTCTTGCGCAGTACCTTTATCTAATACTATTTTGGCGCGATTTACATATACTTTACGCGGTGCACCAGAGCTACACACCGTATTTTCTCTATTACACTCCATTTGTGCACCAGGTTCCGACACCGGAACTTCTGGATAATGCACCATAAGGCGCAAACAACCTGTACTGCCCGATAATGAATAGGTTCGATCATAATCTACCGTAGCAGTCACAGTGTGCGTTTGTGGATCATACGTCCATACGTCCTGCCTGTTTGCCAGTGGACGGTATTCTGCTTCTGGGGGAAGATAATCAGTGAAAGTAATAGTTTTCGGGCTATACTCTCCCATACCAGCTTTTGCTTCTGGGAGAGGTTTAGAATTTGCACAGATAAGGTGTTCTATCTTATCAGTAGGGCGCGTCTTACTTAAAGCACTCTTTGCATTTTCATAATCTACTCGCTCATCATAGACATCTTGTGCTACAAAACGGAAATATTTTTCCGTATCTCCAGGCAGAGTTTCCCCTGAATCATCGCCATAAAACCACGGAAATACCCACGCTATTTTCTTTGGAGTGTACTCATAACTCGCTTTAGCAGTAAAAGTTACTGCTTTTTCTAGTAAAACTTGTCCGTTTTGGTCATACAAAGTAGCAACTGGCGTAACGGTAGTACCGTTTGGAGTTTTGTAATTATTAAACCGGAACGGGAAAGGATACTCTAAGGTAGTTCCTCCACGTAATACTTCGTAATCGTATTCAATCCACCAAGAGGTAGCGTCTTCACCGCGTCGTTCTGCTATCGCCTGCCCTGATGAACTGATTTGTGGTTTCTCTAGGTAGATGTCAGCAGTTTTCGGGTTATTAGGATCTACCGGAGCAATTTTAGGGATAGTGAGTCGCAAAGTAGGACGTACGATATTCACTAAGGTGCCGGAAGCCTCAAAACGTAAAGAAGCCGGTATTTGTTCCCCTGTGAAGTAATCGGTTTTAGGGTCAGTAGTGTCATTTAATACTGAATCCATCGTGCCGATACGCAATACATACCGATAGGGATCTTCATTAGCTTGCACATTAGTTGGTAAGGAAAATAAGGCGCTAACTACTAGCGTTACACTCACCACTACCATTATTAAACGGGAAAAATACCCTGCTTTACCTTTATTTTGAGTCATAGAGTCAATAGTAATTAAATATGGCGTTTTCGTTTACCCCCCCCCGTGAAAGTGTTGTGTTTATAACTCTTGAATGACTCAAATTTCTCAGTATCTGAGTTGATTTTGTGAATAAATAAGGTGAGGCACTTTATTTTCCCTCCAGTATTTATCTGTAAACATAAAATAAAAGGAGGTAAGACGACTTACTCGCCTTACCTCCTCATTACAAGAAGTAATGCTTTAGCTTATCTTGGTAACTTACTTACCTTGATTTGCTACTGCTTCAATTGCAGCCTTAGCAGCTTCTGGATCTAAATAAGTACCGCCAGCCACCAATGGACGCAAAGTTTCCTCATCTAGCTCATAGTAGAGTGGAATACCGGTTGGAATGTTCAAGCCAGCAATTTCATCATCTGAAATACCATCGAGATGCTTCACAATAGCGCGCAAAGAGTTGCCGTGTGCGGCAATCATTACCGTCTTACCAGTACGCAAATCCGGCACGATCTCCTCTTCCCAATAAGGAAGTAGTCGCTCTAATACGTCCTTTAGACATTCCGTAGCTGGAATCGGTTCACCCGCATAGCGTGGATCTTGATCCTGAGAAAACTCCGTACCTAACTCGATAGCTGGTGGTGGCACGTCATAAGAACGACGCCACTCCATGAACTTTTCTTCGCCGTACTCATCGCGAATTTCTTTCTTGTTCTTACCCTGCAACGCACCATAGTGACGTTCGTTTAAACGCCAGTGTCGCTTTACTGGAATCCAGTGACGACCTGCCGAATCAAGAGCAAGATTTGCCGTCATAATTGCGCGACGCAAAAGCGAAGTGTGCAAAATATCTGGTAGCACTTCTGCATTCACTAACAACTCGCCTGCGCGCACGCCTTCTGCGCGACCCTTCTCGGTAAGCGCTACATCAACCCAGCCGGTAAATAGATTCTTGGCGTTCCATTCACTCTCGCCGTGACGCATTAATACCAGTTTGTAAGTCATACTTATTCTTCCCTATTCGTTCAATTTAAGATGGGAATGCGCTTTGCGCACCAGTTCAATTTTACCCTGAGGTGAGCAGAAAATATCAAGGACTAAAGAGCGATTTTAATTTTCTGCCTCAATCACTACCACATTTTGCGGACGCCACAACACTATTTCTCGCCCTTGGCGTTTATCCACTTTTTGCAAAGAACGGCGCAAATTAGTTAAACGATCCATAGGCGTAATATCTCCAGATGCCGAAGCTACGAATATCCGGTTTTCTTTCGCCTCCTGATTTGCTAATTCCGCCCGCAAAAACTCCACCAGCAAACGCATTTTCTCTAACTGTTTTGCTTGGCTATCTAGTTGGCGTTGTAATTGTTCTGTTTCATGCTCCAAACGCATGATCCGCAAAATGCCGGAAAGGTTTATACCTTCTTCTTGTGATAAGCGTTGAATTTCAATTAGTTTATCAACGTCTTGTAGAGAATAACGGCGACCTCCTCCTTGGGTGCGACTAGCCACCACCAAGCCGAGCCGGTCGTATTGTCGCACAGTTTGCGGATGCATTCCCGCCAATTCAGCTGCTACCGACACCGTCAAAATCGGAGCATCATGAGAAATTTTTGCTCGCATCTACTACGCTCCTAGAGTTTAGCCAGTTGCCTAAATTCTTCGCGCGGATCTGCCCCCGCACTTGCTTCCCGAAAAGCCTCCACAGCCGCCCGTGTCTCTTCCGACATAGTCTTAGGTACTACTACTTTTAAGCGTACATATAAATCAGAACTTTTACCGCTAGTATCAATAATTCCCTTGCCACGCACACGCAAAATTTTATCAGTAGAAGAACCTGCCGGGATTTTCACTTTCACGATTTCCCCAGTAACTATAGGAACTTCAATAGTTGCCCCTAAAGCTGCTTCATCGAAAGCAACAGGCACATTCATATACACATCTTTTCCACGTAACTCATATACGGGGTGTGGTTCTACATTTACCGTGATGAGCATATCGCCACTAGCTCCACCGTTTTGTCCGGGTTGCCCTTTACCAGCTACCCGAATTTTTTGCCCGCTAGTGACCCCCGCTGGAATGCGTACTGTAAGGCTTTCCCCTTGTGGAGAAAGTTTGACGGTAGTGCCCGCTATTGCATCTGTAAAAGGAATAGAGATAGAAGTGTGTGTATCTGTTCCGCGTTGCACAGTTTTCCGCGCCCCGAAACCTGGAAAACCAGTGAAGTTACTGTTCTCGTTTCTGCCTCCACCAAACAGGGAACTTAAAAAGTCATCAAAACCTGCGTTTGCGTTTCCGCCTGCGAAGTTGCCTTGAAAGTTACCACCGCGCCCGCCGAAAGACGCAAAAATATCTTCAAAACCACCAGACCCATTTCCACCAGTAAAACGCGCGCCTCCGCCACCCATAGTGCGCAAAGCGTCGTATTGTTTGCGCTCTGTTTCATCAGAAAGCACATGATAAGCTTCAGAAATGCGCTTAAACTTTTCTTCAGCGTTTTTATCATTCGGATTTTGATCCGGGTGATATTGACGGGCTAGTTTTCGGTAGGCTTTTTTGATCTCTACAGAACTAGCAGTTTTTGCCACTCCTAGTTCTGCATAGAAATCTTTATGTAACCAATCTTGGCTTGCCATACTTCTATCTCCTTAACTTCTCCCCGATCAATCAACCTGTTACTCACCTAGGTCATTTTTACCTTGGTAATAACTTGCAGAAACTGAGCGCTTACTCTGGGGATACTACCCCTACTCGTGCCGGGCGTAGTACTTTTTCTCCCTGCTTATAACCAGCTTGAATTACTTGCGCTACTTGCTCGGTACTCACGTCTGGAGAAGTTTGGTGCATCAATGCTTCATGTATTTGCGGATCAAATTCATCACCCACAACTGTAAAACGCTCTAACTGATAGTTAGCTTTCAACGTATCTTCTAGCTCAGTCACTACTTTTCCAGCTGTACCTTGCAAATCATCGTGCTGTCTAGCTAAGTCCGCATTATCTAGCACAGGCAGTAGCACTTCTAATACTTTAGAAATACCTTGTTCATATTGCGTGCGGATCTCTCCCTTAGAACGACGCACATAATTTTGATATTCCTGTTGCAAGTTATAGTAGTCAGCATTAGCGCGCGCTAGTTTTTCTTCCAGCTCTGCCACTTTCAGGAGCGCTAAATCTAGTTCTGATAGCTCTACCGTTTCTGCTTCTACATTTACAGTTTCTGCGTCTATTTCCGCGCTTTCTATCGCAGAATCAGTATTTTCTGCCGTGTCTAAAGTTTCTGGCACACAACATTCCGACGCAGTTTCACAACTCGGTTTAGCGTGTAAATCTATATCTTGCTGTGCATCACCCTGAGTAAAAACTACTGGTTCTTCTTGCTCATTATTCGGGGAAATAAAATTCTGGGCGTCCATATCCGCTCCTTAACCACTCCTGTTTGGCTTTAGTGCTGGCAGAAACCTTTACTGCCAGCACTAAAACATTTACAAGGTTGTAATACTTAAAGGAGTATTACTTACTTTTTATCTTCGTCTACGATTTCTGCATCTACCACATCTTCTGGAGTTGCTTCTGCCGTAGCGCCTTGTGCTCCTTGAGCTTGGGCAGCTGCGTAAATAGCTTCCCCGATCTTTTGTGCCTTTTCATCTAGTGCACTTAATGCCTGCTTGATAGCTTCCACATCATCGCCTTCTAGCGACTTACGCAAAGCATCTACAGCTTCCTTAATTTCGCTAACCACTGCTGCTTCTAGCTTTTCTTCATGCTCTTTTAGCAGCTTCTCAATGGCATATACCTGATGTTCAGCACCGTTACGAACTTCTGCTTCTTCACGACGCTTCTGGTCTTCAGCAGCGTGTTCTTCTGCTTCCTTTACCATGCGCTCGATTTCTTCCTTGGAAAGACCCGATCCGCCAGTAATCGTCACCGACTGCTCTTTACCACTACCTAGATCTTTAGCCGATACGTGCACAATACCGTTTGCGTCAATATCGAAATTAACTTCAATCTTAGGCACGCCTCGTGGAGCTGGCGCAATACCCGATAGCTCGAAAGTGCCAAGTAGTTTGTTGTCACGAGCGATACTACGTTCACCCTGGTAAACCTGAATTAGTACCGATGGTTGATTATCAGAGTAGGTGGAGAAAATATCGGAACGGCGAGTAGGAATTGCAGTGTTTCGCTCAATTAGCGTGCTCATGACGCCACCGGCGGTTTCGATACCAAGGGAAAGCGGAGTAACGTCAATAAGTAGTACGTCTTTCCGGTCTCCAGTGATAACGCCTGCCTGAATTGCCGCACCAATAGCTACTACTTCATCTGGATTTACACCCTTATTTGGTTCACGACCTCCAGTTAGTTCTTTCACCACATCAGTAACCATTGGCATACGGGTAGAGCCACCTACTAATACCACATGATCAATCTGGGATAGTTCGATACCTGCGTCTTTAATTACCGTCTTAAATGGAGCCTTAGTGCGCTCTAGTAAGTCTTTGGTCATTTCCTCAAACTTAGCGCGCGTTAATTTCTCGTCTAAGTGAATTGGGCCGTTTTCCGACATAGATAGGTATTGCAAGGAAATATTGGTAGAAGTAGCCGAGGATAATTCTTTCTTGGCTTGTTCTGCGGCTTCCTTTAGACGCTGTAGAGCAATCTTGTCTTTGGAAAGATCAGCACCGTAGTTGTTCTTTACCTGCTCTACTAACCAATTTACGATTCGACCGTCCCAGTCGTCACCACCTAGCTGGTTGTCGCCAGAAGTAGCTTTTACTTCAATGGTGGATTCACCGTCATACTTTGCCACTTCTAGTAAAGAGACGTCAAAAGTACCGCCACCTAGATCGAATACGAGAATTAACTCCTCGTCTTTACCTTTTTCTAGACCATAAGCTAAAGCTGCAGCGGTAGGTTCATTAACTACTCGCTCCACGTTTAGACCCGCGATTTGTCCTGCGTCTTTAGTAGCTTGACGCTGTGCATCATTGAAGTATGCCGGTACGGTAATTACCGCATCGGTGATTGGTTCGCCTAGGTAGGTTTCTGCATCACGCTTTAACTTTTGCAAAATAAATGCAGAAATTTGCTGTGGATTATAGGACTTGTCATCGATATCAATCTTCCAACTAGAGTCGCCCATATGGCGCTTTACCGACGCTACCGTGCGATCCACGTTAGTGACTGCCTGACGCTTAGCGATTTCACCTACTAATACTTCGCCGGTCTTGGAGAAGCCTACTACTGACGGAGTGGTACGCATACCTTCTGCATTTGCGATAACGGTAGGTTCACCACCTTCTAGTACGGTAACTACAGAGTTGGTAGTTCCTAGATCAATACCCACTGCACGAGCCATTTGTTTCTCCTTGTTAATTAGGGGTGAAGATGTTTGTTATTCACCCACGAAAATAGGTATTCAATTTTGCTTTAACTATAGTTTGCAACATCAAGTATAGTTTCGTCTACTTGACTGACTTATTCTTGAGTCTACTACACTCAACTTTACAATCCAAAAAATTATTCCTCCAGAGAACATCTGCCACAC
Source organism: uncultured Arcanobacterium sp. (assembly GCA_945874735.1). Taxonomy (GTDB): domain Bacteria; phylum Actinomycetota; class Actinomycetes; order Actinomycetales; family Actinomycetaceae; genus Arcanobacterium_A. The sequence continues at coordinate 10,791 of CAMCHI010000014.1, forward strand.
CACCCCTCTTTACCTGAAGTAAAATCTAGCTACTTTACTTAGCCCTTTACGCTCCGTATTTTTCCTTTTTAATCGTATATTTTTAATAAATATCGCCACCCTATCTAGCACTATTTGGTAATACTTTCTGATATATCTACCAAACCTGAAAATATTTATAAAAAGTAGAGGTAAAAGCCTAAAAACTTGTAGTAATTAACGACACACTATGTAATAATAAAAGCATGAGCTTAACAATCGGCGTGGATGTAGGCGGCACTAAAATTGCTGCTGGTGTAGTGAATAAAAACGGTAAAATTTTGGCACGTGTGCGCAAAGCAACTCCTGCACACGACCCTGAAGCCTCCATTAATACCATTATCGAAATAATTAACGAACTAAAAGCTAACCATGAAATTTCCGCTGTAGGCGTGGGAGCACCCGGTTTCGTGGACAGTGGACGCACTTCAGTAATTTTTGCCCCGAACGTAAACTGGCGCAACGAACCTTTGGCTGTAAAACTTTCTAGTCAAACCGGACTACCAGTAATTGTAGAAAACGACGCGAATGCCGCTGCTTGGGGAGAATTCAAATTTGGAGCTGCCGCTGCTAAACGCTCTGCAATTATCGTCACCGTAGGCACTGGCATTGGAGGCGGAATTGTAATTGACGGAAAATTACAGCGTGGCACTTACGGTTTCGGAGCAGAAATCGGACACATCAACATGGTACAAAATGGCACTCCTTGTGGTTGTGGACAAAACGGCTGCTGGGAAGCCTACGCTTCTGGTACCGCCTTGGTGCGTTATGCTCGTGAACGCGCAGCCGCTGAACCGGAAAAAGCTACCAAACTACTAGCTTTGGCTGGGCAAGCAAGCGAGATTAACGGTTTACAAATCACAGAAGCAGCAAAAGATGGGTGTGAAGTAGCTTTAAGTTGCTTCGCGGAAATTGGTTTCTGGATCGGGCAAGGCATGGCTAATCTAGCTACTATTTTAGACCCAGAATGTTTCGTGATTTCCGGTGGTGTTTCTGAAGCAGGCGCATTACTTTTAGATCCAGTAGTGCAGTCTTTCCACCAAAAGTTAATTGCTAAAGATTACCGCCCTGTTCCAACGGTTAATCTAGCCAATCTGGGCAACGATGCTGGAATGATTGGCGTAGCAAATCTGGCACGGAAAATTTGATTCTAGCTAATGAGATTTACTCATAGATTTGGGGTAGTTAAACCGCGGTTTAACTACCCCAAATCTATTACTTATCTAAAAGTGGGTGACCTATACAAAATCAGACCACCCACTTATTAGTTTTTCGTCTAGCAACAGCTCCACTTAAGTGGTAAATAAGTAGAGCTACCCACTTCACCTTGCAAATATACAAGCCGACCTAGGTTTATTGCTAAAAATATTTCCTAGCCAGCTCAGTGTTCATTTGGATCTAGGTGAGCATCTTCAGCAGTAGGATGTACCGTACCTGCCACATGATCTGGGCCAGCATAAATGGTGTAGAGCTTTAGCGGCTCGTCTCCAATATTAGTGATATTGTGCCAAATGTCAGCTGGTACGAAGATAGCGTCATCATCTGATACTTCCACCTCGAAGTCTAGATTATCTTCACTTGGCCCCATCTGGCACAAGCCTTTACCTTGTTCTACTCGTAAAAATTGGTCAATTCCTTCATGGGCTTCTAAACCAATTTCTCCTCCTACCGGAATAGTCATTACGGTGAGTTGTAGTTTTTCTCCCGTCCAAAGAGTGGTACGGAAATTAGGATTTTTTAAAGTAGCGTTTTCAATGTCGATAACCCAAGGCTTTTTACCTTGATCATCATACTGGTGAGCATAATTCATACTTTTCTCCTTAATATCAATTGGGTTACTTACCTTTAGTTTTCTCTGCACCTTGTAAATAGCTGTTCTGAAAGCTCTTTACTTCTAGTCATTAGCAATAAAACACTTTCGCTAATATAAGGAAGCTATCTAAAGAGTAAGTAACTGGTCTACATTTATTATTTTCCGCAATGTTGTAGAAAAAATACAGCAAATTAAATATATGCGCACAAACCCTTGCGTAAAATTGGAGTCTTTCCAAAAAACTTCATTTTTGTTGGTCACCATAGCCATACACAGCTCTCTAAAGATAAAATTAAAACATGAGCAACACCTTTCGCCCTCCCCTTACCCGCATGGCAGACGGCACAATCAAACAAATCAACCCTTTCTCCGACACTGAAGTCTGGACCATACCAGGGCGAGCCAACCGTCCCCTAGAAATAAGCAAACCTGATGCGCAACCACTAGACCCGCAACAACACGGAAAACACTGCGCATTTTGCACACAACGTATTCTAGAAACCCCGCCAGAAAAAACCCGGTTAGTAAAAAAACGTGATGACGCCGTAATTTATCGCTCTACCGGCGTAGATATGCTCACCCGTGAATGGGAGTTTAGACGAATTCCGAACCTCTTTGAAATACTTTCCTTTAGCTACTGGGAACTGAACTATAACCATCAACTTTCCAGAGAAATCCAGCAACAAATGGACGCCTACCTAGCAGACCCAGCTGGGAAAAATCACGTGCATGAAGTATTAAAAAGTAAGTTTTCTCGTATAGACCCCACCCTTTGGGAACACAGCAGTGATAGCGAAAAATATAACTACGCCAAAGGATTATTTGGCTCCGGACATGACTTAATCATCGCCCGTAGACATTTTGTAGACGGTGCAGAAAACGATAGCCAACTTGCCAGCTCCGGCACTCTCACCCCACAAGAACACGAGTGGTATATTCGCCTTACCGTAGACGCAATGGACGACCTCTACCGCAGCAACCGTTACGTACGCTACGTGCAAGTATTCCAAAACTGGTTAAAACCCGCCGGAGCGAGCTTCGACCATCTACATAAACAATTAGTATCCATCGACCAACGCTCTGTAAACGGACAGCTAGAAGTAGAAAAAGCACGCGAAAATCCCAATATCTATAATGAAGCAGGCGTAGACTATGCCGGTTTCCAAAACCTTATCATTGCAGAAAATAAACACGCAGTAATGATTGCTGGTTTCGGACACCGCTACCCCACCTTAGAAGTATGGTCTAAATCAGAACACTGCCAACCTTGGGAACACTCCCCAGAAGAACTAAAAGGAATGTCTGATTTAATTCATGCTATGCACGCTGCCACCGGCCCACTTGTCCCCACCAATGAGGAATGGTTTACAAAGCCCATAGATGCCGATGTGGCAATGCCTTGGAAAGTACTACTCAAATGGCGAGTATCCACTCTGGCTGGGTTTGAAGGTGGCACGAAAATATATGTAAACACCATCGACCCGTGGACATTACGCGATATGGTAGTACCGCGCCTGCTAGAGTTACGCGCAGAAGGCAAAATTGCTTCCAATATCAATATCGCCACTGAATGTAGCTGCCGCATTAACTCCCTCAAATACAATCCAGCCTTACAAGACCCAAAGTAACTGGTGACTAACCACTCTTATCAGAGTATTTACTTAGGTAGTTTTTGCAGTTTAACTTTCTACCAGTTTTCCTGCCTGCAAGTAAAACACTTTATCAGCCATTAAACGCGCTTCGTTTTCGTCATGCGTCACGAGCACTGCCGTGGTTTGAGTAAAAGTTAAAATTTCTCGCAACTGCTTAGCTAATTTAACTCGTAAATCTTTATCCAAGGCGGAAAAAGGTTCATCTAGTAGCAACACTCTAGGGTTTGGAGCTAAAGCGCGTGCTACTGCCACTCGTTGTTGCTGTCCACCAGAAAGTTTCACAATGGGGCGATCTGACAACTCCGCCAAATCTACCAGCTCTAACAGGTGTTGCACCCGTTCCTGCACCAACGACTTTTTCCACCTACGCATTTCTAAACCATAACTGACGTTACGATACACATTACGATGCGGAAAAAGCTGAAAATCTTGAAAAACTAGACCTATATTGCGCTTATGTGCCGGTAGAGCAGTAATATCTATCCCCGCTAAATATACTTTTCCGCTCTGCACCTGCTCCAAACCAGCAATTGCCCGCAGCAAAGTAGACTTGCCTGCGCCAGAACCACCCAACAATGCCACGATTTGCCCTGTTTCCACTTGGAAATCTACGTCTTGCAAAGCTGGTATCCCGTCTGCAAACACCACACTTACCTGCTGTAATTCCAACACGTATTAGCCTCTTTTCTGCGTTCTTAAAGTAAAAAACTCCGCTAAGCTCATAATCACTGCTGCTATTAGCGCCAATACCACCGCCGCAGCTAAAGCCGTGCCATAATTATCTGCACCTGGACGGGACAATAACTGCACAATTACCACTGGTAACGTGGGAGAATCTGGATTAGCTAAAAAAGAAGTAGCTCCAAATTCCCCAATAGATACCGCAAAAGCAAAACCCGTAGCTAAACCTAAACTCCGCCACAATACTGGAAAATCTACCGTCCAAAGTACTCGCATAGCATTAGCTCCTAATACAGTAGCACTTTCCCGTAAACGTGGATCAATAGCCCGTAATGCCGGAACCAACGCTCGTAAAAAAAGCGGCAATGCCACCACTGCTTGCGCTAACGGCACTAATAACGGCGAGCGCCCTATCACGCTACCTTGAAATACCAGTAAGAATCCGAAGCCTACCGTTACTGCAGAAACACCTAAAGGCAGCTGCGTTAAGCGTTGCAAAAATTGTTGTGCCCCCACTCCGCTAGCACTGCGCAATGGGCGTGCCAGCCATAACGCGGTAGGTAAACCCACCAATAAAGTTACCAATGTGGCATCTAAAGCAATTCGCACAGAATTTTGTAACGCAGTAAATGGAGCTACTGCTCCTGTCACCCCAAAACCAGCCTCCGTTAAACGGTAATAGTTAGCTAAACTCCACTGCCCATCCACCTGTAAAGATGCCAGTACTAAAGAAAACAGTGGCACTATCACCAATCCGGCACTTAATCCTAGTAAAATCCAGGCTTGCCAATGCTTGCTGGTTAAGTGAACTAAAGGACGATTCACTAGCTTCCACTTAGTTTCGGCACGCATCGTAAAACGGCTCGCCAACCATAAAGCACTATACACAATCGCAAACTGTAGCAGCGACAAAACAGCCGCCCGTGATAAATCGAAATAAACTACCGTCTGTAAATAAATTTCGGTTTCTAACGTACCGTAACTCACTCCTCCTAAAGTGACCACTAATCCATAAGCAGTAGCACAATACAGAAACACCAAACTAGCAGCCCCAATTATACTGGGCAACAAAGCTGGCAACGTGACTGTACAAAACGCGCGCGCACTACTTGCCCCTAAAGTACGCGCCACTTGCACCATGCGTGGATCCAAATTTTGCCACATACTGCCCACCGTGCGTACCACTACCGAAAGATTAAAAAACACCATTGCCAGCAAAATTCCTAAAGCAGAATTAGTAAAGCCGAGAAAATTTAATGGGCCTTCCAGTAAGGTCTTAAACGCAATACCTACCACAATAGTGGGGAGCACAAACGGAATAGTAATTATGGAACGAAAAAAATACTTGCCCGCAAAATCAAAGCAATAAAGTATGCAAGCTAAAGGCACTCCTAGCATCACCGAAAAAATCGTACCCCCAAGAGCTAACCCAATAGTTTGCCCTAATATATGCCAAGTATGCGCTTTAGCAAATAATTGCACTAACCCTGTATTAAAGGCAGCCTCCTGCATTCCTCTACCCAGTATTGCACCCACTGGGTAGAGGAAAAAATACAGCAAAAAAGCTAAAGGTAAAAGAAAAACTCCTACCATGATGGCTCTTGTAAACCATTTTGTGCTCAGCATTTTTATATTGCTTCTACTTTGTATAAAGGTTTTCGCATAGAATAAACTTCACCTAAAACTATCAAACATAGTTGGCATTATTTTTTAATTACCTAAATACTCTGTAGACCATTTATCCAGCCACTGCTGCCGCTGGGTGCGCACTTTTTCTCCATCTATCACGAGCGGAGATTCAGGGAGAGGAGCATATTGCGCCCAATCACTAGGCAAATCTACTCCAGCTATTATCGGATACATATACATAGCTTCCGGAATACTTGCTTGCACCGATGGGGTTAATAAGAAGTCGATAAACTTTTTCGCACCCGCTATGTTACTTGCGCCCCGCACAATACCCGCATATTCAATTTGTGAAATACAAGTATCCGGCAAACTAACAGTACGCCCTGCACTATAAGCAGGAGAAGAAGAATAACTTAACACCACCGGATAATCTCCAGCTCCGTCTGCTCCAGAAAAATCAGTAAAATACGCGGTAGACCAATCATCTACTACTTTCACATCATTTTCTTGCAAATTTTTCCAATAATGTATCCAGTTATCTCCATAGCGCTCCACAGTAGCGGCCAAGAAAGCAAAACCTGGGGTAGAAGTTAATGGACTGGTAAGCACAGTTAAACCCCGATAAGTAGGGTCAGCTAGATCGCTAAAACTTTGCGGAGGAGCAATACCAGCTTGCGCAAACCAAGTTTTATCCACATTCAGGCATACGTCACCTTGATCGATGGGGGTAAGTTTTTCCCCTAATACTTGTTCTTTTGCAATTCCCGCCGGCACATATTTTTCCGCTAAATCTTCTGCCAATAACGCATTAGCATTAAAAGAATCTATCCCAAAAAATACATCCACCACTGGAGCATCTTTTTTAAGGCGCAAATTGTTTAACACCATACCGTCATTAGCAGTAGTAAAGACTAATTTATATCCTGAGGTGCGCTCAAATTCTGCTATTAATTTATCGTCTAGCTTAAAAGAATCGTGCGTTAAGACGGTAAGAGTGTCTTGCCCTTTAACAGTGCCACTATTTTGCTTTCCGTCTGCCCATAAAGAACAACCCGTAAAAAGCAACAAACCAATGAATGCGCAGAGCAAAAACTTTATACGCCCCACAAAAGCATTGCCACCAGATAATATAGTTTTCAATTGCATGATATAACTCCAAAATAGTTTTGGAGGGGACTTACCCAAAATGACTCTATTTTTGTTAAACACAAATTAATAGAGCATTCCTGATAAGTAGAGAAGAAACTCGACTTCCTTACGCCAGCATTACCTGGATCAGGTTCGAGGGTCTGCATCTTATGCACTCTCAGCAGCTACTAGCTGCTCCCCTGTCGGTACATTTCTAGTATATAACGCAATCTACAAGAAACACCTAATCACTTAATGTTTTACTTTTGCTGATAAGAACGCTGCAAACTACGCTTCACATATCCGGTAACTAACGCATTTATTCCTGCCATCACCGCAGCAAATAAGGTAATTTGAGCTAAAGAAAGATCGCCATCGCTTTCATCTCCGGTCGGTTTTGTCTTTCCTAAACCTTTTTCCCACACGGCACTAAACGCTTTTTGCGCTACCACTGCCGCTAATGCACTAGCTAAAACTGTAAATACTTTCCACAATAAGTTCATGCTTCACCTCATTTTTAGTCCTGTTTTTAATTCTATAAAGTCATACCCTGGCCTGCACTCATATAAATTTAAGCAAATATTATTTACGTAAATCTTGCGCCAACTCATCTATTTCTAATTCAATACGCTGTACCCGCCCAGTGCGATAACCAGCTCGAGAAAGCATATGAGCAGCAATCGGAGAAGAAATAAGTTGGAATACTATCACTACCAACAAAGTCCAAGTCATCGCCGTTTCCCGCACCAACAAAATCACTCCCAATAAAAACATGATGAGAGAAAAAACTTGCGGTTTAGTTGCCACATGTTGGCGCGATAATAAATCTGGATAACGCAAAATTCCAATAGCAGCAATCAGAATAAAAATAGTGCCCACACTCAAACACACTACGCCTGCAATATCAGTTATTAAATACCAGTTCATTCTCAATTCACCGCCTCTTCATTAGCGTCATATTTGCGTTTATCATGTCGATCAGTTTCCAGCAAAGACTGTTGCATATTTTCGTGTATTAACGACACTCCTGCACGTTGCGCAATACGCGCCTGAGCAGCCTGCCGTAAATCTTTTTGCAAAGCGGGAGGAAGTGGCGGAGCAAAACGTGCCACCACCGTCGAACCTACAAACCCGATAATTGCCAACACCACAAACACCGGCAATAAATCTGAGCGTCTAGTTAGTGCTGCTAAAAGTGAAAAAGCCCCAATCACAATAGAGGTAATCATATCTACCCCCACCACTCTATCTAAAGTAGTAGGACCCAAAGCAATCCGATACACCACCAGCAAACCTGCCAGCAACAACAATCCACCTAAAATAAGCAATACATAATATAAAAGATCAGAATCCATGGTCTAACTCCGCCCCATTGCTTGCTCTTTCTCCTTGTAAACGGTTGCCAGCGATACGTTCCATTGCTAAAGCTAAAGTAGACTGCGCCTCTGGCACTATCCATGCTTGCGAAGCAAAATCACTCACTTTATGTTTATCTAACAAAGAAACACGAAGCGCTGGTCGTTCCAACGACACAGCATTATGCGTTAAACCAGTAGTTTCTGGCGCATACGGGGTAGGTAAACGACCCGCTTTTTTGCTTGAACCTGGCACATAACCAGCAGCCAACAGTTCATCGTGCGAAGCAAAAGCACGCAAAATAAGTTCTTCTTGCGCTAATACACAGCGGTGCACTCCTGCTATTCCCCCTGCTAATCTCGTATCAAATACGTGCACATAAAGAGTGGCACTAGCTCTGTGTACATCTACCACTACCGAACCGGGCACTAGACCAGTAATTCCTGCCGTCATTGCTAAATATACGTCTGAACGAGAACGTAAACGCACCCGAATAATCGCTCCTTTAGGGTGCTTACGCGACAAAATAAAGCGCGCTTGCATAAACGAAGCTCTAAATAAATCCCAAATAAAATGCAATACCAGCCATAACACTCCCAAAGGGCGAAAACGCCCGTCGAAAGGCATAAACGGGAAAGGAACCACGGTAGTGACTAATAAAGCAAGTAAAAAACCAGCCATAAAATTACCGGCAGACAATTCTCCCCATAGCATTACCCACACGATTGTAAGCCACACTAAACTCCCCATAGAAGCATGCGGGAATCTCCCTGGACGCCGAGTAGCCAAACGAATATCATGCCGTGATTTAGTCATTGATTACTCTTTTCGCTCCAGGAGGCATATCGGAGGAAATACCACTACCTCGCCCGTCCTCTGGTAATACTGCCAGCACATATGGGCTACGCGCTTCTAATTCACGAGCTGCTTGCCGAGTAAAATCATTAATAGGGCCAGCAAATAGCGAAATAATTATCGTTACCAACACCAAAAAACCAGCAGAGAGTTGCATTCCTAACGGATTTTTTTTCACTGGTAAAGGCTCTGGAGGTAACTGCCAAAACGCCATATTCCAAGCTCGAATTACCGCATATAAAGTAAGTAAGGAAGTAATCAAACCTGCAGCCAACAGCACCCAATCTAAAGCATATCCACGATCGATAGTGGATTGCATTAACCCTGCTTTGCCGAAGAAACCGGAAAAAGCTGGAATACCTGCCAGATTAAGTGCCGGGATTAAATACAAGACCGCTATCACCGGCCCTGTCTTAATAATTGCCCCTAGTTTAGTAAGTGAAGTAGTGCCTCCATGTCGTTCCAATAGCCCAACTACTAAAAATAGGGCAGTTTGTACCGTAATATGATGCACAGCGTAGTAAATGGTAGCGCCTAAGCCATTTATCTGCGATAAGGAAATTCCCCAAATCATATAACCAATATGCGACACCAACGTAAAAGAAAGTAAACGTTTAATATCTTGCTGTGCCACTGCTCCTAAAATCCCCATAATCATAGTGGCAACTGCAAACACGCCAATTATGAGGTCTAAGCGGTTAGAGGGAAATAACAATACTTGGGTACGAATAATGGCATAAACCCCTACTTTGGTAAGCAAACCAGCAAACACTGCAGTAACAGGTGCGGGAGCTTTCGGATAAGAATCAGGTAGCCAAGCTGAGAGAGGGAAAACTGCTGCTTTAATTCCAAAACCAGCTAAAAGTAAAACTTGGATAGCTAAACCTACCCCTGCATCTACTTCCGGGAGGCGCAAAGCTAACTGGGCGAGATTTACCGTACCAGTGGCAGCATAAGTTAAAGCAATACCTATTAAGAATACGAAAGACGACACTAGAGAAACCACCACATATACTGTGCCGGAACGAATCCTGTCGCGCGTACCGCCTAAAGTAATCAACACAAAAGATGCCATTAAAAGCATCTCAAATCCTACATAGATATTGAATAAGTCCCCAGAAAGAAAAGCATTAGAAACTCCCGCACTTAAAATTAAGAAAGCTGGGTGATATACCGCAATCGGGGCTGCTTCGTCACCATCGGCTGCACCTTGAAAAAGCGAGTAAAGCAGCACTAACAAAGTAACGCTAACGGAAGTAAGTAGCATAATGGTAGATAGCCGGTCTGCCACTAAGGTAATACCTACTGGGGCTGCCCAGTTGCCAATATCTAATACTACTGGCCCAGATAAAGACATTCCCACTAAAACCACCGCTACTGCCAGCACAATTGTGAGCACTCCAGCGGAAACAATGCCTTGTAAACGACGGATAGAGGAAAAAGCTAATGATAATCCTGCTCCTAAAAGTGGCAATGCCACTGGAATAGTTACTAAAAAGTCCCAAGTCATTGCCCACCTCCTGCTGATGTATCTTGCTTATTTTGCGGTGCTTCATCTGGTAAAACTCCAGCATGAGTTGCCACCCCTTGGGTAGCAACTATTTCACCAGAGTTATTAAGTAGTTCTTCATCAGTATCGTCATGCACAGCTAAAGATTCTGCTTCTACCGCTAAGTTGGTTTCTGCGCGGGTAGCTAATTTTTCTCGTTCGACACGACGAGAAATACGATGATCTTCTAAATCGTCTTGTACTTCATCGTTACCGTATAACTGCCAAGAACGGTAACCCATTGCTAATAAGAACGCAGTAGTAGATAAACCAATCACGATAGCAGTTAGCATCATAGCTTGAGCTAAGGGGTCGGACATCTCATGCGGAAGGGCACTCCCCACAATAGGCGGTGCCCCTGATTTGCCACCCGCCACTAAGAATAATACGTTCACGCCGTTGGTAAGATTAGCCAAGCCCAGAATAATACGCGACAATGATCGCTCTAGGATTAGATACACTCCTACTGCGATTAAAACTCCACCTAATACTAATAAAGCTAAGGAAACTTGCATTAGTGTTTGTTCCTTTCTTTAGCATTAGTTTCAGCCAAGAATTTTTCTGCTAAATCCACAGAAGTTTCTGTAGCAATATCACGGATATGTCTATCTTTAGCATCTAAGGCTTCTTGATTTTCTCGGCGCGTATCTAGTTGCGGCACAATCTGCCATGTATCCGGGTTATCCACTCCGTCTAGCTCTCCATGTCGATCTATTTCTGCGCCTAAAGAACGCAAAATATCGAGCACTAACCCGATAACGATTAGATATACTCCTATATCAAACAGTAAAGCGGTAGCAATTTTTACTGGGCCAAATACCGGTAAAAACAATTCAAATTTAGCGGTTTGTAAAGTAGTGCCCCCAAATAGCAGTGGAATTAAAGCCGCACTAGCTGCTAAAACTAGACCAGATCCTAATAAATGCCCGGGGTTTAAGGGGACGGTTGCCCCTAATTCATATCTTCCTCCAGCAAGGTAACGTAAAACTAGCGCTACTCCTGCCATGATGCCGCCTGCGAATCCTCCGCCAGGGAAATTGTGCCCAGCAAATAGGAAGTAAAGCGAAATTATCACCATCGTATGGAATACAAAACGAGTGCCTACTTCTAAAATTATGGAACGGTGTTCTATGCTCACCGTGTGGGAAGCTACTAACCAATTCCGATTAATGCTAGTTTTTTCTTCTCTTTCAGTAATTGTAGGGAATTGCTGGCGAATAAAAGTATTACTAGGGACGGAGAGGTTGCGGAAACGGTCAATCCGTCCAGTTTTATTGCGGATAAATAGCAGGGAAGATACCCCAATAGCGGCAGCTACCACTACAGATATTTCTCCAAAAGTATCCCACGCCCGAATATCTACTAAGGTAACATTAACAATATTGGCGCCATACCCGTAATAGTAGGCTTCATCGTGAAAAACGCTAGAAACTGGTACAGCCATGCGGGCAGCGGCTGCAAACCAAGTAATAATAGCAGCACAAGCCCCTACAATAATCGCCAATAGTATCCGCAACCAGCGGATTAACTTAATGGGACGATTAGAAAAATAGGCAGGTAAACGACGTAATACCAACACAAATACTACGAGAGTCATGGTTTCTGCTAGCACTTGAGTTAAAGCCAAATCGGGCGCACCATATAGCTCGTAGATTAAAGCTACACCATAACCAGATACCCCGATAAGCAATACGGCTTTTAGACGGTGACGCGCCCGCGCTCCCGCTAAAGCTGCTCCTATAATCAGAATTACTGCCGCTAATTGTCCTAAAGAATCATAAAGACGCACCGGGGTGAAAGTGTTGAGGTCACCTAGAATTAACGCCGTCATGCCTGTGATAAGCGTGAAAGAAAAAATAATGGATAGATAAGCAGGTAATGAACCACGCTGAGTAAATCCAGTTACAGCGCCGGAAAGCTTATCTAAACCTTGAATAATGTGCTGATAGATTGCGTCTGCTCGCCAAGGAAATTCTATTTTATCTGCTAAATAAGTGAGTGGAACACGGAAACAGAATAATAAAATTCCAGCACCTAAAATCAACAACGTGGCAAGGAAAGCCAGGGTAACTCCACTCCATAACGTTAAATGTCCCGCTAGTTCTCCTAAATTTAGAGCAGACGGAGTGAGTAAAAATTCTAGTTTTTGGTGCAGCAACCCTAAGATAAGCCCACTTAGAGAAAGTAATAAAATCGGGGCGAGCATTAAATAAGACTTTGGTTTAATACTTAATGCACCGACTTTAGGTTTACGAGCAAAAGCTCCCCAATAGAAACGTATGGAATATGCAGTAGTAAAGATTGCTCCCACTATCACCGCTAATTTTATAACTGCGGGAATATGTGCCATTTCTAGTAAGGCGTGCAAAGCTGCTTCTTTTGCTACATAGCCTACTAATGGGGGCAAGCCAATCATAGAAGCAGTGGCTAGAAATGCCGAAAACGCCAATAGTGGAAGTTGTCGCCCTAACCCAGATAGTTCTCGAATATCACGTGTGCCCGTAGCCCAATCAATATAACCCACGGTTAAAAAGAGGGCTGATTTGAATAAAGCGTGCGCACATAGCAAAGCTAAACCTGCCAGCATGGTTTCCGCAGTACCATAGCCTACCAACAGCATTAATAGCCCTAATTGCGATACCGTGCCGAAAGCTAAAATTAATTTTAGGTCTTTTTGCCGTAAAGCCCGATAGCCACCCAGCAACATAGTGCTTATGCCAAAAAATAAAATTGCTTGTTGCCAGAGCATATAATCAGCAAAAGCTGGAGCGAAACGAGCCACTAAATAAATTCCCGCTTTCACCATTGCGGCAGCGTGCAAATATGCTGATACCGGAGTGGGAGCAGCCATTGCCGCTGGTAGCCAGAAGTGAAAAGGAATCAGGGCAGATTTAGAAAATGCGCCTAATAAAATTAATACCACTGCCGTATTTAGCACGCTTAGAGGAGTAGAGTTAGCCACGATAGGCGCTACTCCTAGTTGCCCAGATTGGGCAGCAGCAATTAACTCCGAAATACTATAAGAACCTCCAGGTATTTGCCCTAAAATAATTAGCCCTGCCAACATGGCTAAACCGCCAGTGGTGGTCACAATAATTGCTTGCAAAGCTGCCCGTCTAGCAGCGCTTTTTTCGTAACTATGCCCAATTAACAGGAAAGAAAATACGGTGGTCAGTTCCCAAAATAAATAGAGCGCTAAAGTGTTATCGGTAGTCACCAAACCCAGCATTGCCGCGGAAAAAGATAGGAAAACTGCCGCGAATCGCCCTAGACCTTGAGCAGAAGCTGAAAAGTATCGCGCACAATAGCACAACACTAGCGTACCTACTCCGGTAACAATTAGACCCATTAACCAAGATAGGTAATCCAGCCGAAAAGAAAGTTCTAATCCTAAGGCAGGTGCCCAAGGAAAATTTTCGTAAGGAAATATAGCAGAATATGTGCTTTCTGTGCCGTGAGATAAATAAGTGAAGTTTTGATAAATTCTAGGATATAGACTTACTAGGTAAACAAATGCTCCAGCTGGCACTAAGGAAAGAATTAGAAACCCTAACCGCCCTATTTTTACTAAAACAGGCGCAATAAATGCAGCTATTAAGAATATAGATAGGAATGCCAGCATTAATTCTCCCTTTATTGGCGCAGAGCAGATTAACACCTCACGCAGAGCGTCTTTTTTATTTTACGGGAAAAGCCAATACTATCGCGAATATCTCCGCTAAGAACTAAACCACTAACTGTTTTTCGCCCTAAACCATTTATTAAACCTCAATATAATACACCCAGACAGAGAAACTATTTACCACTTCTCTGTCTGGGTTTACTCCTATAAAAATCGCAACTATTTCAGAAAATAGTTATCGCACCTGAAAACGGTAAGTAAAACTTGCTAACTATTCTTGTTTTATAGTTCACGGCTAGTGTCTACACGATGAAAATTCAGGTGCGAACGCGAAGCAGTTGGCCCGCGCTGTCCTTGATAACGTGAATGAGTAGCCCCCTGCCCATAAGGACGCTCCGAAGCAGAAGAAAGCTGGAAGAAGCATAACTGCCCAACTTTCATACCCGGATAAAGTTTAATAGGCATAGTAGCGGTGTTGGATAACTCTAAAGTGACGTGCCCAGAAAATCCAGGGTCAATAAAACCAGCAGTGGAATGAGTTAATAATCCCAGACGTCCCAAAGAGGATTTTCCTTCTAAACGTGCTGCCACATCATCTGCTAAAGTAACCTGCTCAAAAGTAGAGCCCAACACGAACTCTCCTGGGTGTAAAATAAATGCCTCATCTGCAGCTATTTCCACTAGAGAAGTTAAATCGCTTTGATCGCTGGCTGGATCAATCACATCGTAGCGATGATTATTAAACAAACGGAAATAGCGATCTAAATGCACATCTACTGATGAAGGCTGAACCATCTGCGGATCCCAAGGATCTAACTCGATTCGACCTGCAGCTACTAAACTTAAAATATCACGATCTGAAAGTAACACAGTTAAATAATTACATGAATTGCCCTCAAATCGCTATAGCTATTAGCTAAATTCCGAAAAGTTTTCCAAACTTACCAATATTTTGCCGTTCATTACAGCGTGTACTTTATATAGCGATAAATAACTTACAAAATCTCCACAAGCTCCCAAAATACCCGTATATTAAAAAGAGGAAAATGCAGAGGGCACAGCAAAGCTCTCTACCATAAAACCATGAACTAAAAATCAGATAGGTAGATTAGCGGGGTGGCACGTGAGCACAAAATACATTTTCGTAACCGGCGGAGTACTATCCGGAGTAGGTAAAGGCATCACGGCTGCTAGTATCGGCGCAGTATTACAAGCACAAGGATTATCGGTATCTATCCAAAAATGCGACCCTTACCTGAATGTAGACGCTGGGTTATTAAATCCTCGCGAACATGGTGAATGCTTTGTCACAAAAGACGGAACTGAAACTGACCTTGATTTAGGACACTACGAACGTTTCTTAGACTTAGAATTAACCCAAGCTAATGCTACTTTAAGCGGTAAACTCTTATTAAATCTGTTGCAAAAAGAACGCTCTGGCGGTTTTGGAGGAAAAACCGTACAACTCGTTCCCCACCTCACTGGAGCTATTCAAGACGCTATCACTCTAGCCTCTGGAAATGATCCCCATACCCCTAGCACTCCTAGCGATATTCATATCGTAGAAATCGGGGGCACAGTGGGTGACTATGAAGGGTTAAGTTTCGTAGAAGCAATCAGGGAATTTTCCGGAAAAATAGGACGGAAAAACTGTCTATTCGTGCACGTAGTTTATGTGCCTTTCATTGAAACTAGCAAAGAATATAAAACTAAACCAGCCCAAAATGCTTTAAGTGATTTGCGTGGTTTTGGAATCATACCAGACGCAGTAATTGTGCGGAGTGAAAATCCTGCCCCAGAAAATGTGCGCGAAAAAATAGCGCTATTTGGCGGATTGCACCTAGATGCGGTAGCTCTCATGCCTAATGTGGATAGCGTATTTCGTATCCCTACCCATATTGCCAATAGTCCACTACTTTCAATACTTAATGACTTTACTGGTGTATATACCCAACCTGAAATGTCTAAGTGGGAAACTTTGGTTCACCAACAACTTTCCACTCCTGAACAGCAAATCTCAATCGGAATAGTGGCTAAATATTTAGACAACGAAGATGCTTATCTTTCGGTGGTAGAAGCCTTAAAAGCAGCAGCTTGGCAAGAAAATACAGCGCTAAATATCGTATGGTTTGATGCAGAAAATCTGCAAGTAGCACAATTAGCTAACTTAGATGCAGTGCTAGTACCAGGCGGATTTGGGGCGCGCGGAGTAGAAGGAAAAATCGCTACCGCTACTTACGCTTTAACTCACAACCTACCCTACCTGGGGTTATGCCTAGGAATGCAAACCGCTGTAATTGCTGCTGCACGAAAAGGCGGTTTAAGCGCTGCTAATTCTGCCGAATTCATTTCCGATGGAGTAGCCAACGTAATTTTCTTAATGGACGGGCAGACCGGTTTAGAATCTACTGGAGGAACTTTACGACTCGGTGATTTCGTGGCACATCTTAAGCCTGGTTCTCGGGTAGCACAAATTTATGGCACTCATGAAGTAACCGAAAGACACCGTCACCGCTACGAAGTAAATCTGACCTTCCAAGATTGGATAAATGCTGGAGGATTACAAATAACGGGTACTAGTCCTAACGGAAAACTAGTGGAGTTTGTGGAAGCACCTAGTTGTGATTATTTCGTAGCCACTCAGGCACACCCAGAATTTCGTTCTCGTCCCTTTAGAGCCCACCCGTTGTTTAGCGGGCTAGTAAAAGCAGCCATTAAACGGCAAGCAACTAGCCAGTAATTCAGCAAAACTAAAAGTCTTGACGCAAAATAATATGAATACAATTGCCACCTGCGCCAAGACTTAAACCACACCTGAATATTCTCAACATAAAACCAACATAACAACTCTCAGTTCTGCTTATAAATGAAAGTAATAAGCAGAACTGAAAAAACTTTTGCTAACAAACTAGAATAAATTTTTATGATTCTGCTACGCACTATTTGGCAATACACTCGCCCTTATCGACTCTGGATCTTACTCACGATTTTTTTACAATTAGTAACCGCTGCTGCCGCCTTATGGATTCCCACCCTTAATGCCAAAATCATTGACGTAGGCATCGCAACTGGCAACACCCAACTGGTGTGGCATTATGGTTTACAAATGTTAGCCACCTGTTTATTGCAAATCATCGCTGCCGTTGGCGCAGCTTATAGTGCTGCTCGGACTGCCATGTCGGTGGGGGCGGATTTGCGAGACGATATTTACCATAAAGTGCTAGATTTAAGCAGCCCACAAGTGCATCAATTCGGAGCCGGTACTTTAATCACTCGTAGCACTAATGACATACAGCAATTACAAAGTATGGTGTTGTACGGACTAAAAATCCTAGTTATTGTTCCTTTAACAGCAATCGGAGGAATCGTACTAGCTTTACGACAAGATTTGCAATTCTCTTGGGTAATTATGATTTCTTGCTGTCTAGTTTTTTGCACTTTACTTTTTTTCTTTATCAAACTTGTGCCATTATTCGGGCAAATGCAAGAACGTATTGATGCTATTAATGAGATTCTACGCGAACAAATCATGGGAATCAGAGTGGTGCGAGCTTTTGTGCGTGAAAATCTGGAAACTAACCGCTACCAAGAAACTAACCAAAAAATCACTGACATTTCTGTAAAAATCGGTAATTATTTTGTGTTATTGTTTCCAGTTTTATCTTCCCTGACTGGTTTAGCTATTACGGCCGTGTTGTATTTTGGTGCTTTCCGCGTAGCAAGCGGAGATATTGCGGTAGGAGCATTAACGGCATTTATGCAGTATTTAGGAGAAATTATTGGGGCAGCTCTCATGGGTACCTTCGTGTTAATGATGGTACCGCGAGCAGTAGTATGTGCTAAGCGTTTTTCCCAAGTAATGTCCACTCCCGTGCAAGTAGTTTTCCCTGAGCAAGCTAGTCCTTTAGCTACTTACCCCTGCTCAGACAGTCCTACCCCTAATATTTCTTTAGAGTTTCGGAACGTTACTCACCGTTTTAGCGGAGCAGAACTACCTGTGCTTTCTGAAGTTACTTTCCAAATCAAACCAGGCACTACTACCGCTATTATCGGCTCTACCGGTGCTGGTAAAAGCACTATTCTCAATCTTATTTTGCGCTCTTTTGATCCATGTAGTGGAGAAATTTACTTAAACGGCCAACCCTTAACTAATTTCTCTCGTAGCCAGTTAGCCCAAGAAGTAGGGGCAGTACCTCAAAAACCATATCTGTTTAGTGGCACAGTGGCTTCCAATCTACGTTTTGCCCAGCCTGATGCTACCGATGAAGAACTATGGCAGGCACTAGAAATAGCACAAGCAGCTGATTTTGTAAGAAAAATGCCAGAGCAACTAGCTTCCCCCATCGCCCAAGGTGGCACTAATGTATCTGGTGGGCAACGGCAAAGACTAGCGATTGCTCGACTATTAGTGGCAAAACCCCGCCTATATTTACTTGATGATTCTTTCTCTGCCTTAGATATGGCCACCGACGCCCAATTGCGGGCAGCCTTAAAACAGCATTTAAAAAATTCTAGCCTTATCGTGGTAGCACAGCGAGTTTCCAGCATTATGGACGCAGAACAAATTCTCGTATTAGATGATGGAAAAATCGTAGGGCGTGGCACGCACCTAGAACTATTAGCTACTAACGCGGTATATCAAGAAATTGTGCAGTCACAGCTCACAGTAGGAGGCGCGCAATGATGCCCAACAAACCCCAAAAGGCACAAAATTTTTGGCCGTCTTTCCTGAAACTATTGAAATTACTGGGAGCAGAAAAACTCATAATTTCCTTAGCTATTTTATTGTCGTTAATAGGCATGGCTTTCTTAATTACCGCCCCAATTATTTTAGGCTTTGCTATAGATGAAATATTTAACGGCGCACTACTAGCTTCATTTTCTCCGCAAACCTCCCCGCAGATAGCGGCTGAAAAATTATTAAGCTACGGGCAAGAATCTTTAGCCTCCCAAGTTTTAGCAGGTGCAGTAAAACTGGGGGCGGGAATTAATTTTTCTGCATTAAATAAGTGGCTGCTTTTACTATTAGGGTGTTATCTCGCAGGTAATTTATTTGACTGGCTTTATGGTTTCTATCTAAACCGAGCAGTAATGCGAGTAATTTTCACTCTCCGGCAAGATATTGAGCATAAGCTACACCGTCTTCCTCTGCAATATTTTGACGCTAATGCACGTGGAGATATTATTTCACGCACCACCAATGATGTAGATAATATCCAAGCTGCCCTCCAACAAGCTTTCGTAGCGAGTATTGGAGCGATAGTAAAAATCATTACCGTGACTATAATTATGTTTGTACTTAGCTGGCATTTAGCACTAATTTCTTTACTAGCTTTGCCTTTAGCAGCAATTTTAATGGGCGTAATCGGAGTTCCTGCTGGGCGTTTATACCGGAAACAATGGGCAGCTACCGGTGAGTTAAACACCCACATTGAGGAAAGTTTTTCCGGACATGAACTAATCCGTAATTTCAACCAAAATGCCGCTATGAGCGAGCAGTTCTTTGCCCGTAATCAGGCACTGCGCAACACGGCTATTAAAGCTCAAACTCTTTCCGGTATTTTCATGCCTGCCACTTCTTTTGTGCAATATCTGGTGTTTGTATTAACTGCAATAATCGGCGCATTAAAAGTACTAAGTGGCACTATGACTGTAGGCAGTATTATTACTTTTATTAACTATTCCAAACAATTCTCTGAACCAGTAGGCGAAATTTCTTCCATGTCTGCCATGATTCAATCAGGGGTAGCTTCTGCCGAACGAGTATTTGCTTTATTGGATTCTTCTGAACTAACAGAAGAAGCCACTTCTTACTCTGCTTCTGATTCACGCCTTGCTGATAAGAACTTACCCGTAACTGGCAAGGTATGCTTCCAACAAGTAGATTTCTCCTACCATCCTGATAAGTCTTTAATTAAAGATTTATCTTTAACGGTTGAACCTGGACAAACAGTAGCAATTGTGGGCCCTACTGGGGCTGGCAAAACCACGCTCATTAATTTAATTATGCGTTTCTATGAGGTAAACGCTGGGAAAATTACTTTAGACGGAATAGATATTCGCGATATTCCACGCTCGCAACTACGCCAACAAATCGGCATGGTTTTACAAGACGCTTTCTTATTTACCGGCACTATTAGAGAAAATATCCGCTACGGTAATCTGGAAGCGAGTGATGAACAAGTAGTGGAAGCCGCTAAAGCTACCATGGTAGATCATTTTGTGCGTCTGTTACCTGATGGTTACGATACAGTACTAACCGAGAATGCCACCACTCTTTCTGCAGGTGAACGGCAGCTTCTCACTATTGCGCGTGCCTTTATTGCCAATCCGTCTTTGCTTATTTTAGACGAGGCCACCAGCTCGGTAGACACTCGTACTGAAGTATTAGTGCAACAAGCAATGAACACTTTGCGTACTGGACGTACCTCGTTCGTCATTGCTCACCGTTTATCTACTATTAAAGATGCTGATTTAATCATCATGATGGAGGACGGCAAAGTGGTAGAGCAAGGCACACATACTCAGCTAGTAGCTCATGGTGGTGCGTATGCTAAGTTGCTGGCCACTCAATTTAGTAATACCAGTACCGAAGACTAAAAGTATGTTCTCGGGATAAAGGCGGGTAGATTTTTCCTTATCCCGAGAACAACTAAAAGGTAAAACGCATTAGCAGATTACACTCTTAAGCTTAATTAAACCGATTTATTTAACTTTCTTCCCGTGATACTGTATCCACGCTTTTCACAAATTCTTCTACAAATTCTAAAGCAGTAGCAACTCCGGCACGGAAAACTCTTTCTAACTGCGCGTCTGTAGCTCCTGTTTTTCCAAAGAAAGCAGTATGTTCTAGCAGGATACGCACACCTTCTTCATCTCTTAACTCTACTGTATAAGCTTTAGGTAGCCATTTAGAGCGATGCCACTGGTAAATAAAACTCTCTGCTTCTGCTAAATTTTCAGACTGCACTATAAAAGAAGGCTGACCTACTATAGCAATACGCACACCGTCTTCTGGCTTTTCCTGATTATGAGGAGATAGGTGAATAAAGAAACCACAATTGTCAAAAGAAGTAGTTAGATCTCCGTCTGCGTCTATCTCATAATTCCATTCTTCCCGCTTGAATAAATCTTCAAAACGTGACATCACTACTGGAGTAAAAGTAGCTTCTCCTAACACTTTAATACCTGTATTTTGCTCAGTATTAACCACTGGCTGCTCTGCAGGAGTTAAAGTTGGTTCTTTACTTTTTTTCCCACGCAGATTACTCCAAAAAGATACCATTCTTATTCCTCCCAACCCTGATTGTAAGCTGCCGATAATTGCTCATAAAACATTGAAGCGGTTGCTAAAATTCGTTTAATTTGTTCCGTTAATTGTGAAAGAGCAACTCCACTTTCCAAATCTATCGCATCATCACACATTGCTCGCAACACGCCTTCATCACTAATAGAGGTATATGCGCGTGGCCAAATAGTAGTCGCATTCCACTTATTCACATATTGGCGTAAGTTGTCGTATTCCGTCATAGGTACTTTATCGAAAGGGGTAATTTCCACTACCAACAAATCGTTATTTTCTCCGTTTAAAGAGATGTTTAAGATTAGTTCGTCATAAAAAAGCCCTAACGCCTCGCGACCTACATACTTAAAATAATATAGCTCCAAGTCGGTAAGCGCCTGTTCTACCAAATCCAAACTCAAAGAATATAAATTTTCAGTGGTCATTTTTACTCCTTTTCACTTACCTCAAAGGATACAACCCAAAGCGGACAAATTTTATTTACACTAAGGTAACTATCCAATCGTAAAAAATTCTACCCCTTCTCGGATTACTGTAAGTAACTCTAATTCAGAATTTAACACTAAGAAATTAGGCTTTTCTCCCAATTGGAAATCTAAAGTAACTCCCATAGTATTATTATTTACTCGCAAAACTTGCGCAGGCGCCCATACCGTAGCCGTCACTGCCTGTGTTAAATCAACCACTCCAGCTCGCACATTACCTACGATAGTGTCAATTAAGCGCGCAGTACCACCAGCAATTGCACCACCTTGTACCAAACGGGCAACTCCTTGTGCAATCTCTACTGGTAAGCCACCTAATACGTAATCACCATCAGGCATGCCAGCTCCTGCCATCGCATCAGTCACATAAGCCACTCCTGCGCCCCCACTAGCTGTGCCCACGTATTCGGTAACATCTCCTACCAAGTTACGATGCAAATGCACTCCGTCTGCCACTAGCTCTACTACACATTCACCTCGTCTAGCAGATTGTATTAATTCCCGCACCGGGCCAGGCTCTCGGTGAGCTAAAGGTGGCATCGCATTAAATAAATGCGTGGCAGTTTGCGGCACTCCCTCAAAGCCAATTTCCTTAGCATATTTGACCGTAGCAGCTAATACAGTAGCAGTCTGTACAGAATCAGCACTGGTGTGCCCCCAAGAAGGCAATGCCCCGAAATCTAGCAACAATTTTGCGGCCTCAAAGGCTTGCGGCACTTCTGGTGCAATAGTCATCGTCTTAATCCACCCTTGCCCAGCCTCCAACCAGCTACGCAACTCCGCTAAATCCGGATTACGCACCGCTACCGGATTTTGTGCCCCGCACTTATGTGGAGAAATATATGGACCTTCTAAATGGATTCCAAGCAATTCTCCTTTTTCACACCAAGGCACCAAAGATTTAATCACAGGAATTGGATCTAGCAACGACACTAACGAAGCCACCAAACCAGTAGTACCCCGTAAACGGTGAGCTGTAATGGCACGCTGAATTTCTACATCGCTAGGATTATCTGGGAAAGATACTCCCCCTCCACCGTGACAGTGAATATCTAGCAAACCAGGAATAATCCACCCCGTATTTACTTCTACTTCTTGATTCACGGGTAAAAGCTCGCTAATTACTCCCGTATCCTCAAGTACTAGACCTCCTGCCACCACCTGACCTTGTGCATTTAATACTTTTCCTACAAACTTTTTCATCGTAATTCCCAGCGCTCTTTATAGAAATCTGCCAAAGCTAATTCACTAGCGGCTGCTTCATCTACCAGTACCGTAACTTTAGGATGCATTTGCAAAATAGTAGCTGGCCAATGCGCAGAAATACCTCCTTCTACCAGTTCCCGCACTGCTTGAGCTTTATTTGCACCCGTGGCAATCAAAAGTACTTCTTTAGCGTCCATAATCGTGGCTAAACCTTGGGTAATACACTTACGAGGCACTTGTGTTAAATCATTATCAAAGAAACGTTGATTATCCTCACGGGTCTGTGCAGTTAGCGCATCTACATGGGTGCGCGAAGCTAAAGAAATACCTGGTTCATTAAAACCAATATGCCCATCAGCCCCAATTCCCAGAATCTGCAAAGCAATACCGCCACTGGCTTTAATTTCTGCCTCATAAGCCGCAGCAGCTACTTCCGGATCAGGCGCATTACCATCAGGAGTGTGCAAATTTTCGTCTAACAATCCTGAATTATGCTCACCCACCAACTCAGTGCGCAACACATTGCGGTAACGCTCTGGGTGCTCCGGATCAATTCCCACATACTCATCTAAAGCAAAAGCATGAAAATCGGCTAAGGAGAAAGTTCCTGCAGCTTTCGCAGCACGCATTCTGGCATACAACGGCAAAGGAGTAGAACCAGTTGCCACACCTAATACTTTATTCTCTGCCCGTTCTAATACCGTAAATAAATGGGCAGCTGCTGCATCTGCTACTTCTTGCTCAGTTGCAAAAATTCCGATTTGCATTATTTTCACCTCGTTGTGTTTCTAGCGATTCAACATTTATGTTAAATCCCTAGTCAAGCCATTATTATTTTGCAATATAATTCTAAAACGGTTGCCCTCAGATAATCTAATATTTGCCAAATCTGGCATTAATTCACGCATTACCTAGATTAAAGACGGCTTATCTTATGTAGTTATTTCAACAAATCGGCACACAAATATCCCTAACAGTCATCTTCCAGTTTTAAACCAGAAACACCGCTAGATAATAGACCCGTCTAGTCAAAATATAAGTAAGCGTATAAAACTCTAACTAGGCGTAATAAAGGCACAACGTAAAGTGCCCTGCGCACTATACTCTCCGCTAGTGGCAAAAAAGTGCAATGCATACTGCACCCAAGATTCAGTTATCTCTTTTTGCTGTGCCACGCAATACACATAACCATGACGTACTGGACGTAAATGCTGTACAGAAATATGTGTACCCACCGCTATTTTTCCTGACGGCGCAGCCACACTAGCAGCTAAAGACGCAGTAGTTTCTCCTAACAACGCATTAGCTCCTCCGTTAAAAACTCCGTGCGCTTGTGTATGTAACGCAACCGGCAAAGAAGCTATGGCTTGCAAAGAATCTAAAGAATGCAGACGAAATCCCTGCTTATATACAGCACTATTTTGCACTAACGGCACTTGCGTAGAAATATCAGGATATTCTTGCAACTTAGCCACTAACTCTGTGGCAGTTACCTGATCTACTGGCAGATAAGAAAACTCAGTTTCCAAAATACGCTTGCACTTCCTCCATAGTGGGCTGCCCTGGAGCAGAAGGGGTATCTACCGCCACAAACGTAGCGACCGAACCATACTCCCAACCTTGCAAACGAGAGTCCTTACCCATCTCCCCCATTGCCAAAGCAATTACTGGACGGTGAAAATCTTGCACAATCTGTGCCGTCACTTGTAATAACCGTGGCACATCTGCGGTACTTTGCGCCGTCACCGCTAATTTTGCCACCACTTTTGGAATTTGTAGTATTTCCTCAAAAATCAGATACAAAACTTCATTATCTGGAGTTTCATGCCAATCGTGATAAGAAATAACTACTGTACAACCCCAGTTAGATGCTCCGGCAGCTAAAGCTGGAGTTTCTTTAAAACGGTATTCTAAATCCACTCCAATACGTGTCGGATCTGCATTTAAATGCACTAAAGTATCTAATAATTCCGCAATCAATAATCGGTAACGAGCAGGAGTGAGTTTAACCTGCCCACCTTCTTCATGCGTGCGAATAGTTAAAAGTAACGGAATTTGCGTAGCAGCTAAAATAGGAGAAATTACTTCCCTACCAATTGTCGCAAATGATAAATTAGCGTGCGCAGCAATCAAAAAATCAATTCTCCACTCAATTACGTCTGCTCCCGCATTTTCAGCCGCAACGGCTTCCTCCAACAATTTTTGAGTGGTAGTACCCGTAATAGGCACAATTAAGGAAGGCCTGCCTGATGCAGAAAAAATCATAATCGCCTCCCCTACAAAAAATAATGCGCTAATTTTTACGCTACTTATATCTATTGTGCCCGAAAGCACGCTAAACTCCCACTATTTAGCCTATATTCCCCTATGCTTTACGCTGAAAAGCCCACAAAATCAAAATCCACTCCTGCTTGTCGCCTTCCGAGGCTTAAAATAAAGTTATGCAAGATTTCGCTTCTTTCGACTCGCAAATAGCTCTCACTCCACTAGACGGACGCTACCGGCCAGTAGTAGCGCCTTTAGTAAATTATTTTTCTGAGGCAGCTCTAAACCGTGCCCGTATCCAAGTAGAAATAGAATGGCTCATATATCTTTCTAGTCATCAAATACTGCCAGGAGCTGCAGTAATCACACCCACCGAAACTGCTTATCTACGGCAAATAGTGCAAGACTTTGGGGCAGAAGAAATTGCAGAGCTTAAAGA
>CAMCHI010000015.1 GCA_945874735.1 uncultured Arcanobacterium sp.
ACCCCCCCAACCAACAGTCCCGACACCCCAACTGAGAACTGCCAAAGGTAGCCACTTGCTTCTTTACGCCCTGCCAAACGGGCGCCGGGCAATGCGGGGCAGTGAACTAGGAGTGTTTTATTTGTGTTTAATTATGTAGTGCGTGAATTAGGTTACTTTTTAAGGTTGCGGTTGCTGGTAAACGGGGGGGGTACGGTGAGGGTAGGCAAAGAAGTTTTGCTGATATTCACGCTACTTTTTGTGAGGTTTACTATGAAACTCAAGAACTTTGTTGGCACTTGTGCACTATCTGCACTCGTGCTTGCAACTCCTGGACTAGCTTTTGCTACCCAGACCACTCCAACTTGCGATCCAGCAGTGGCTATTGCGAATCTAGAAGCTAGTGACCTACAGGAAACCAGTCCTGATTTGTATCATGAAGTACTTGGTGAGTTAGAAATGCAGCGCGTTGCTGGAGCTACAGAAGTGCCAAGCAAGTATTGCGTAGCTGAAACTGATGCTCCTGCTGAAACTCCAGTAGATACGCCTGCTGAAACTCCAGCGGAATTAAAGCCTACTGAAACTCTTGGGCAAGGAGATCCGAAATATACAGAGGCAGAAGAACAGGATTATAAAGAGTTTATTTATAATCAGTTAGCAGATGCAGAGAAAGATAAGAATTCTGAAGCAGCATACTTAGATGCTGCTGAAGCTGAATACGGTCGTTTACTTGCAGAGCAAGCAAAGCCTGCTGTAGAAAAAGATAATGTGGTAGTAGGTGGCGCTGGTTCTGCTAGTGCTTCTGCTCCTACCCACAACAAGCTAGCTAATACCGGTGCGGGTATTGTGTTAGTGGGTGTAGTTGGTTCTGCTTTAGCAGGCGCTGGATTAGCTCTTAAGCGTAAGTTTCAGGCTTAATCCGCTTTACTTAACTAACACATAAACCACTACTTATGGTGGAGGTGCTGCTAAAAGTAAGCACCTCCACTTGTTTTTTGTGGTAATAGAAAATTGAGTAAAGCTAGGTGACGGAGTTAGGGTACAAAAATCGCAATTGATGCTTGCTGGTTGATGCTTAATGTTTTGGGTTTGTTGTTTACTTTTACTAGGTAAAGGAACGCTTTATGTAAAGAAATGTTTTACTCTAAGGAGGTTTATGCTTTGTGCACAGTTTTTGTATCTGCATTCACTATCCACAAATCAGAATTATTCTCACAAACGTATCCTTTCACTATTTAACACTTAAATAGTGAAAGTCAGTACCGATACGTATATTCGTAAAACTCATCTCGCTAACGCGCCAACCAATAATGAGAAAGTATTGCGTAGACAGAAAAGACCTATGCAAGATAAGTTTGCAAACTCCTCTTTTCCTAGAAATTATCAAAATAGTGATGAGGAAGCAGATCCTAGTTTAAGCTATTCGCCGGAAATTTCGCCAACAGATACTCTAGAATTTCCCCGGCAGTTAGCTGTAGCAAAACCAGTAGTAAACATTGATGAAATGCCAAGCAGGGTGGCAAGTGCTCAGAAAATGAAACATTTTCGGCAATTGGCATTTTCTGCCGCTTTAGGTGATGATGTAAATCAATTTTCTGCCGACGCTAATATTGCTAAGAAAAATCGGTTCAGTTACACCACCGGTTCTTTAGTGGCTTTAGTGATGCTGTTAAGCGGAGTATTATGTGCGATTTTTGTACATACATGGTGGCAAAATGCGTACTGGCAAAATACTGCCCAGATTCCTACCACGGCACAAGCAGTAAAAAGTACGAAATCTGCTACTGATAAACCGTCTGTAGAGTCTACTAATGAGCTTAATTCTTTAAACGCTAAACGCACTAACAATAAATCTAAAGCAGAAACTGTTCAATTTGCTATTTACATAACCGGTGCTGTTAAACAACCAGGCGTAGTATATCTACCAGAAGATAGTCGAATTGTGTCGGCAATTGAGGCTGCGGGAGGTTTCAGTGAACAAGCCGATCAGCGTTTTATTAACTTAGCTAGGCCAGTGGTAGACGGTCAGCAGATATACGTACCCGCGATAGGAGAAGATTTATCTCAATTACCAGCACACTTACTGCCCACTGGGTTGTTGAGTACGGGTAGCGCAGGAGGAGAAAGTGAAACAGGAAATGCGCTTGGATTAAACGGTAAAGAAGTAGGGGGAAAAATAAATCTGAATAACGCTAGTGTGCAAGATTTGCAAAGCATTCCTGGTATTGGGCCAGTAACAGCAGAGTTAATAGTGCGTTATCGTAATGAGCACGGCAATTTTGCGCACGTGGAAGATTTAATGCAAATCTCAGGAATTGGCAGTGCCACTTTAAGTAAAATAAAGCCGTATGTGACGCTTTAGTGAAAATAAGTTTGCGAAAAGTAGCATGCACGATTATCGGTTACTCGCACCAGCTTTAATGATTTGGTTAGTTGTTTGGGGAGAGTTTACTTCATTAGCATTATTAAAGTTTGGCTTGATAATGTTATTGATCTTAAGTATTGCGTTGATCTGGATAAAACAGCACGTATTTTTTCCTACTACGCCTTTTACTGATTTTATTACTCAAGCGCTTCGGTGGTTTATTGCACTCGATGTGGCATTACTTAGCGCTTTAGGACTGAACCTATTTACCGCTAGCCAATTACACCACACCGAAAAAACTTTTCGTCTATTAGATATGGATAAAACAGTAACCATACAAGGGTACTTAAACGCTTATCCACATCTGCTACCTGAGTTAGATACTCTATCGCCCACACAATTACCGGCAGGCACACTCTTGCAATCCCAACAAATTACACAAGTGCATACTTATTCGTTTAATGCCAGTATTTGTTTAAGTGGACGACCAGATATTAGAGATAAGCAAAATAGTGAAACAGTCTTAAAAAATTTGCCTATAGGAGCTGAATTAATCGCGGTTGGAAAAATATCCTTAAGTTCCCGCAATGCCCAGTGGTTGGCAACTAAATGTGCTTATACTTTACAAGTTCAACAAGTAAAACTAAAAAATACCGGAAGTTTTCTAATAAATCTGACGGAAAAAATACGCACACGCAGTTTGCAAATAGGGACAACATACTCGCTTGCTACACGTGCCTTACTGCAAGCTATTACTTTAGGAAATACCGCTAACTTAACCCCTGCCCAAAAACAAACTTTTCGGATAACGGGTTTAGCACATCTAGTGGCTATTTCTGGAGCGCATATTGCTATTTTAAGTGCTGGGCTGTGGAAGATAATCGGGCAGCGTTACGCCGTAATAACAGCCGGACTAAGCGGTAGTTTTCTCTATGTT
Organism: uncultured Arcanobacterium sp.; assembly: GCA_945874735.1. Taxonomy (GTDB): domain Bacteria; phylum Actinomycetota; class Actinomycetes; order Actinomycetales; family Actinomycetaceae; genus Arcanobacterium_A. Next base: position 3,282 of record CAMCHI010000015.1, read on the forward strand.
TTAATTACTCTAGTGGGGGCAAGTTCGTCAGTAATGCGAGCAGGAGTGATGGCATATTTAGTGTTCTTATCCCTCATATTGCGCCGTAAAAGTCACGCTCTAAACAACTTAAGCATGGCTATTATCGTGATAAGTTTAGGAGCACCTGACCTAGCAAAAAGTTTAGGATTTCAGCTATCTGTGCTTGCTACGGGAGGATTAATTTTATTGTTGCCAATAGTGCAAGTAAAACTTAACGATATTTTCACTTACCGGAGTTCTGCTACTTCCCGTGCAGCCAAACTATTAGGTAGCGCTATGCTGAGTAAAAGTGTGGCTTTACCTTTAGTGGCAGGCACAGTAACTCTGCCTTTAGTGTTAGCTATACAATCTGAGTTTTCCCTCTTAGGGGTAATAGCAAACTTATTAGCAGCTCCCGTGCTCCCTCCTTTGCTAATTAGTGGAATTATGGCAGCTTTGATTTCTCCATTAAATCTTGCCTTAGCAAATATAGTTGCTATTCCTGCTATATATGCGGTGCAGTGGGTGCAATATGTGGCAAATAAAATAGCGCAATTTCAGGGATTAATATTTAGCACTGCTAGTGTACTGGGAATATATACGTTTTTGATATTGGCAATTATCGGGGGAGGATATTATCTGAAACAGCGTAAAATTCGTGCTTTTTATGCATTTCCAGTAAGAGAAAAAACACCAGATGCAGGTGGTTGTAGAGGAAGCAACTTACTTCATGTGTCGAAAAAGTTTTACCAAAAGAACGTCATCATTTTTCTTGCTGCCTTGCTAGTTACCTTCTTAACTCTCGGTTTACCAATTCGCCTTAATGCTTGGAAACAAAATGATAAATGGGAATTAGTGCAATGCGATGTAGGGCAAGGCTCAGGGCTATTACTTCGTCTTAATAGTAAAACGATATTAATAGATGTAGGGCCACCCACCAGTAATATTTCACATTGTTTAGATAACGCTAAAGTGCAGCATTTAGATTTACTCATAATTTCGCACCTAGATTTAGATCATGTGGGTGCAGTAAAAGAAGTAGTAGAAAAAGTATCCATAGATAAAGTATGGCTTAGCCCTAATCAGCATCCACATTATCGTTACCAAAACTTACAAGAACTATTGAGGCAACATCAAATACCGCTCCAAATAGTGCAAGCAGGTGCTAGTTACGGCCCAGAATTAACCGTACTTGCTCCTATACGTCCTTTACTAGGTGAAGATGATACTAATACTGATTCATTAGTATTAAGTGCACAGCTAACAGAGCTAAAAGTACTTGTGCTTTCAGATGTGCCTTCCCAAGTGCAAGACCAGATAAAAACTGGTGTGCATGATGTGGTAATCGTGGCACATCATGGAGCAGCAGATCAGTCAGATCGCTTGGCAAAACAAGTACAACCCCAAGTTAGTATCGTATCGGTAGGAGAAAACAGCTATGGACACCCGCACCCTAAGGCCTTAAAAGTTTGGAAAGCTCCATTAATTTACACCACGCAAAAATGTGGAGAAGTGCGAATTATAGGACGAAAAGTTAATGCTAATTGCACAGGCGTGGAATAATAGATGGCATGAGCCTCCAAAATACTTTAAGCCTAGCTCCCGTCATGTTTATTCATGCTGAAGAAGACGTGTACGGAGACAGGGCAATCCAAGAGGCAAAACGCTTAATTCGCCAAGTAAATCCGCAAACTGAGTTCGCGGAAATAAGTGCCAATGAATATAGTGCCAACCAGCTGCAAGTATTAACTTCGCCGTCCTTATTTGGTGATCCGCGGGCAGTAATCATTACCCAGTTAGAAAACGCTAATAGTGAATTGATTGCCGACTTGTTGCAATACCTAGCCCGTCCAGAAACAGATATTTACTTAGTATTGCGTTGCAAAAGCAAACCTATCAAAACCCGCAAAATACATGAAACTTTACAAAAATTAGCTGTGCCTAGCGTGTATTATCCTAAAATTACCAAAGGCAAGCAAAAAGCAGATGCAATAAAACAGGATGTAAATGCGGTAAAACGTAGTATCACTAATGATGCAATCTGGGCGCTAATTGATGCAGTAGGTAATGATGTGCGCGAGCTGTTAGCTGCCACTAACCAACTCTTAGCAGACGTACCAGGACAAATAACCCTAGAAGCAGTAACTACTTATTTTCAAGGACGAATTGAAGCTTCCGGTTTTCAGGTAGCCGATATGGTAGTAGAAGGGCGAGTAGGAGAAGCTATTGAGCTTACTAGGCACGCACTAGCTACCGGTACTAGCGCGGTGGCAATAGTGGTAGCTATCGGGCAAAAGTTTCGCAATATGGCAATTGTTTTGGGAAATCGCTCCGGCAATATAGCTTACGACCTAAAAATAGAGGGGTGGCAAGAAAAACAAGCCAAAAGCGCGATACGTAACTGGAGCGCTAATGCGCTCGCGGTTGCTTTAAGTGAAATTACCCGTGCAGAACGCGATGTAAAAGGTGGTTCTTTAGACGTAGGGTATGCTCTAGAGCGAGCAATTTTAGCCATCGGAAGAGCCAGGCAATTGCGTTAAACTTTGCTGTGGAGAACTTTCAAGTTTAAAAATCAGGAATTTAGGTGTGCGTGATGTTTTCTACGCCCCTGCCAAGATGGATAGCTTAAAAATACGTAGCGCTCATAGGGTAGAATATAAAGTAAATTCTTTTTATAACCATACTATTTAAGTTTAAGGAGTTAGAGTGCGGATAGGTGTGCCTCGTGAGCCACACGCAGAGCAAGCTCTGGTGGCTGCTACTCCAGATACAGTTGCTAAGCTACTAAAACTCGGTTATGAGGTAGTAGTAGAAAGTGGTGCTGGAGCAAAAGCTAGTTTTCTAGATGCGCAATACCAAGCAGCAGGGGCACAGATTGTGTCTACTGATGAGGCTTGGGGTGCTGATATTGTATTTGTCTTAGATACTCCACCTGTGGAATATCTAGATAAAATGTGTAGTGGAGCTACTTTAATTGGACGTTTAGCCCCTGGACGGAGTCCAGAAACTTTGGCTGCATTACAAGAGCGCAATTTAATTGGTTTAGCGATGGATATGGTGCCCCGTATTTCGCGGGCGCAATCTATGGACGTGCTATCCTCTATGGCTAATATTGCTGGTTATCGTGCAGTTATTGAAGCAGCAAGTAATTTTGGGCGACTATTTACTGGTCAAGTAACTGCAGCTGGAAAAATGCCGCCGGCTACCGTTTATGTAATTGGAGCAGGAGTGGCAGGCTTGGCAGCTATCGGTACAGCTAATGCGATGGGTGCAATAGTAAACGCCACCGATGTGCGCAGTGAAACTGCCGAGCAAGTAAAGTCAATGGGAGCTAATTTTATAGCTATCCCTGCTCCCACCCAAGAAAGTAGCGATGGTTATGCTAAAGAAATGACGGCAGACCAAGCTGTAGCGGCTGCTAAATTATATGCAGAGCAAGCTGCTCTTTCTGATGTGGTAATTACTACCGCAAATATTCCGGGACGTAAATCTCCTATTTTGCTTGATGCCAAGGCAGTAGCTAATATGCGGCCTGGCTCAGTAATTGTGGATATGGCTGCTGCTAATGGTGGTAACTGTGAGCTTACCGTGCCTGGAGAAGTAGTAGTTACTGAAAACGGAGTAAAAATTATTGGTTACACCGATTTAGCTGGTCGTTTACCGGCACAGGCTTCACAGCTTTATGCACAAAACTTAGTTAATTTCTTTAAACTTACCACCCCAGAAAAAGACGGCGTTTTAGTGCTTAACTTTGATGATGAAGTTGTGCAGCAAATGACGGTAACTTGTGACGGACAGATTCTGTTCCCGCCTCCGCCGGTGCAAGTATCGGCTGCGCCTGCTGCTTCTGCACCGGCCGCAGTGCCAGCGCCAACGGAAAATAACTCGTCTACTTCTAAAGCGTTACCAGCAGTTTTTGCTGGTATTGCCGCTACTTTATTTGCGATATTGATTTTGACTGCCCCGAGTTATATGGCCTCACATTTTACTGTGTTTGCTCTCGCGGTAGTGGTTGGTTTTTACGTAATCACTTCCGTCACCCATTCTTTACATACTCCATTAATGTCGGTAACTAACGCCATTTCTGGCATTATCGTAGTGGGTGCGCTATTGCAGACAGTTTCTTCTAGTGTGGCAGTACATATATTGGCATTTATCGGAATCGTATTTGCTTCTATTAATGTGTTTGGTGGATTCACAGTAACTCACCGTATGCTCAAGATGTTTCAGAGGAGCTAAAGAATGAGAGAGATGTCTAGTTTTGCTGAATTTGCGCTAGATTTCCAGAATCTGGCCTATTTATTAGCGGCATTATTATTTATTTTGGCTCTGGCGGGACTTTCTAAACAGAGCACTGCTAAGCAAGGTAACTATGCTGGCATGATTGGTATGGGCTTAGCGCTAGTGGCTACGGTTATTACAGTTTTGGCGTTGAGTAGTGTGCCTATGGTGTCTTTCTTAGTGATGACGCTAGGCGTGGGTATTGGTGCAGTTATCGGTATTTACCGCGCCACTAAAGTGGAAATGACGGGTATGCCAGAGTTAATTGCTTTGCTGCATTCCTTTGTAGGTTTAGGGGCAGTGTTAGTTGGCTTTAATTCCTACATTTTAGACCCTGGGCATGGCATACCGGGAGACGGCTTCCACCTAGGTGAAGTAGGGTTAGCTGTATTTATTGGCGCAGTTACGCTTACTGGCTCTATCGTGGCTTATTTGAAACTATCTGCCAAAATTAGCGGTAAGCCTTTAACCTTGCCGGGGCGTAATTGGTTAAACCTTGGGGCTATTCTGTTAGCTTTGATTTTAATTGGGATTCTAGTAAACACCACTAAGCTTGCTATTGGTTTACCGATTTTAGTGCTAATTACCGTAATTGCTTTAGCGTTAGGTGTACATTTAGTGGCTGCTATTGGTGGTGGAGATATGCCGGTAGTGGTATCGATGCTTAATTCCTATTCAGGTTGGGCAGCAGCTATGGCTGGCTTTACTTTGAGCAGTGATTTGTTGATTATCACGGGCGCGCTAGTGGGATCTTCAGGTGCTTATCTCAGCTACATTATGTGCAAAGCTATGAACCGTTCTTTCATCTCGGTGATACTAGGTGGTTTTGGCTCTGACGGAGCCGTGGCAACAGATGATACTGAGTATGGGGAGCATCGGGAAGTAACCGCAGCCGATGTGGCAGATATGTTAAAGAATGCGCAAAGCGTGATGATTACTCCTGGATACGGTATGGCTGTAGCCCAAGCCCAATATCCAGTAGCAGAACTTACCTCAAAGTTGCGTGCTGCAGGAGTGGAAGTTACTTTCGGTATTCACCCAGTAGCTGGCCGTTTGCCAGGGCATATGAATGTTTTGTTGGCAGAAGCTAAAGTTCCTTACGACATTGTATTAGAAATGGATGAGGTAAACGAGGATTTTGCAAACATTGACGTAGTGTTAGTGATTGGCGCAAACGATACGGTAAACCCAGCTGCTGAACAACCAGGTTCACCTATTGCTGGTATGCCAGTGTTGAAAGTTTGGGAAGCAAAGAACGTGGTAGTGTTTAAGCGCTCTATGGGTAATGCGGGTTATGCGGGAGTGCAAAATCCGTTATTCTTCCAAGAAAACACGCAGATGTTGTTGGGAGATGCGAAAGTGTCGGTAGAGCAAATCATTAACAGTCTATAAGCCTAGGAGATGGGGAAACTTTTACTACTAAAAGTAGCTGAGGGTTATCGCTTAACTCCTTTAAGGCGATTCCAGAAAATAGCTGAAATTTTCCTATAAAAATAGGTGAACTAAAAATAGTTAGTCCATATTGCAGAAAATTGGGCTAACTATTTTTGGTTTATGCCTGCTAAAAGAGGAGCTAAGGCATATAATAGAATTATAAAACTACAAAATTTATAGTTCTTTTCAAAGGAGAAAATACATGGCTTGGTTAGTTACTGGTGGCGCTGGTTATATTGGTTCCCATGTGGTACGGGCATTCTTGGAAGCTGGAATTACCCCAATTATTTTCGATGATTTTTCCACGGGTAAAGAAGAATTTGTACCGCAAGGAGTTACCGTAGTACGGGGAACTATTCTAGATACCGACCTATTAGTAAAGACTATGCGTGAGCATGAAGTTACTGGCGTTATGTCTATTGCAGGTTATAAGTTTGCTGGCGAATCGGTAAAGTACCCGCTACACACTTATGAGCAAAATGTAGTAGGTATTATTTCTTTGCTACGGGCAATGCAGGAAGTAGGAGTGCATAACTATGTATTCTCCTCCTCGGCAGCAGTCTATGGCACGCCAGATGTAGATTTGGTGACTGAAGATTGCCGTCTAGCTCCTGAATCTCCTTATGGAGAAACTAAGCTGATTGGAGAATGGTTAGCTCGTTCCATTAAGGCAGTAGATCCGCAGTGGCAGTACACTTGTTTACGTTACTTTAACGTAGTAGGTTCGGGTACTACCGAAATTTATGATGCAAGCCCATACTCGCTATTTGGTATTACTTTCAACCGTTTACTAGAAGGTAAAGTGCCAATGATTTTCGGTGATGATTACCCAACTGAAGACGGCACTTGTGTACGCGATTTTGTGCACGTAGCTGATTTGGCGCTTTCGCACGTGGTAGCAGCTTTAGCTATGGAAGCTGGTAAGCCATTAGAGCCACAATACAATCTCGGCTCGGGTGACGGATCTTCGGTAGCAGCTATCTTGCGCACTATCGGAGAAGTTACGCAAATTGACTTTACTCCAGAAGTTATTGAACGCCGTGCCGGTGATCCAGCACGAGTGGTAGCTAATGGTGACGCTGCTGCTCGCGACTTGGATTGGCAAATGCGTCATACCTTGCAAGATATGGTGGCTTCGGCTTGGGAAGCACGTCAGCTACGGCAGTAATGTAGTAACGCTTAAAATAAGCATTAACTCTTAAAAAGAGGTCTTTGTGTACTAAAACGCAAAGACCTCTTTTATATATTTATTCATGTGTTCCATTAAAGGTAGATATAAGGAAAGTAGATTCAATTAGAAATCGCATTTAAGAGAAAACAAACAAATACATTAGGGGTGGGTAAGCAAATGCTTACCCACCCCTAAAATGAGTTTAGTAAAAGCTGAGTTTTACTATGGCTTAGGCTTCCTTACCAAGAGCCGCTACCTGCTTAGCAAGTTTAGACTTGCGGTTTGCAGCTTGGTTCTTGTGGATTACTCCCTTAGATACAGCCTTGTCCAACTTGCGACCAGCTACTCGCAAAGCAGCTTCTGCTACTTCGGCATCGCCAGCTGCAATAGCTTCACGTACTTTACGCACGAGGGTCTTTAGCTCAGACTTGTAAGCCTTATTGCGGATACGACGCTTCTCGTTAGTCTTAATACGCTTCTTTTGGGACTTAATATTTGCCACTTGTTACTCTTTCTTTTATTCGTGTAGGCGCTACTGTCCTCACGAACGGATACGGTCGGTGAGAGGTCGCCTTATCCGGACTGCCAGGCGTGGGGACACCCGTGGTTGTGGATTAAGGCTGGACTCCACACCCGACCAGGTGTAAAGTCCACTGGAAAGCATACCAGTGTATCACTAGAAAGCAAAGAGCAAAGCCCGAAAAAATAAGGTGGAGATAGTCACGTGCGCTTAGCTTTCTAGGGTTACATTTCCTTGTAGTTGTTCAGAGCCTGTGAAAGTGTAGTTGCCGTTCACAGTTAGGCTTTCCACTTTTGTCAAACTTGGAACTTGATTTACGCGCGCACTAAAGTCTTCGATTAGGGCAAAATAGCGTGGATCAAGATTGATTAACGGAGCATTTTCCCGGTTTAGCACTAACTCAAAATCAGAGGTTAAATCATAAGCATCAGAGCGGAGTAAGAACAGGTCGTTCGTAGTTTTTACCGGTAGGAAGCGCGACCGTGGTACCACAATAGCTTGGGAGTCGCTAAAGCGTTCGATAATTGCTCCTGAAGCACTTTCTAACTGATAGACGGACGGTGAATCGTTACGGGTAGGATCTACGGTTTTTTGGTTGCGAATCATGGGTAAGCCTACTACGCCGTCAGTATTGCGTAATAAATCACGTAAAGCCTCGATATTAAACCATAAATTATTGGTGTTGAAATAACAATGTAAATGCTCATCAGTAAAAAATGGCATATCTTCATTAGGAGTTTGAGCGGTATCTCGTAAAATCAGTTGGTTGTCAGATTTACGGATGGCTAGATGCCCGCCTTTACGATCGGCAGTAGTGCGTCTGCAAACTTCAGCAGCAAAAGAAGCACCAGAAGTGGCAAACCAGCCAGCTAAATCTGCGCTGGGGCTTGCCCCTAAATTATCGGAATTAGAGTTAGCTAAATAGCGATATCCTGCATCTAGGAGAGTGTCGAGAATCTTTAGTTCATGCAAAGAAGTAAACACATCTCCATGTCCTGGTGGACACCATTCTAATTCCGGATTTTCTGGCCAACTAATTGGGGAAAGGTCAGAAACTGCTAGTTTAGGCACACGTCCTTGTAGAAAATCTACTGGTAGCCCTTTTACTTGTAAATCAGCAGGAAACAAAGGACGGCAATCATTGCGGGTGCGGAAAGAATTCATGAGTAGAAGCGGAATTTCGCTCCCACTACGCAAACGTGCTGCGCGAATTTGAGCAAAAATTAAGTCAAGAAATGTTTGTCCACCTCGCACTGGTAATAAAGATTTAGCTTTCGCTAAGCCCATAGAAGTGCCTAAGCCACCATTTAATTTTAAGAAAACCGTTTTTCCTAATGCCTGATTAGCTAGTTTAGGATCTTGACTAAACTCGGTTATTTCTTCTGCTTGAGTTAAAGGAGTAATGGATTCTTCAGGAATTAAACCAGTAGCACCTTCAGCTAGTTGTTGAAAATAGCTGGTAAATACTTTGATGGCAGTAGGGTTGGCTTGATCTTGAGCCATTTTTTCCTGTGCAAGAGCTAAAGCGTCTTGCTGTTCGGTGCTAAGAGAATTATGGTTCATATTTATCACTCTAACTAGCAGGGAATAGTGGGTAAATAGCTACTTTGAATCCGTATCTAAATTTTAGTGTAACTTTTGGGCGCTAGGAGCTGCTTTGGTAGTTAAAAATTCTGGGGTGTTAAAACCTGCTTTAGCAAAGTTTTCGATGATGTGTTCAGCAATTTCCTTTACTTTAGTGCTGGAAATTAAAGCGATAGCAGATCCGCCGAAGCCTCCTCCTACCATGCGAGCGCCATAAGCTCCAAAGTCTAGGGCAGTATCTACCGCTAAATCGAGTTCTGGGCATGATACTTGGAAATCATCGCGTAAAGAAATATGTGATTGGGTGAGTAGTGGGCCAATATCACGTAACTTATTGTGGCGGAGCAAATCAGAGATACGGTCTACGCGCCGGTTGTCGGTAATCACGTGCTTGGCAAAAGGTGCTAAATCGGGAGTTAGCCGTTCCAAGTCGGTTAAAGAGGCTGCACGTAAAGTGCTAATGCCTAGTTCTTGTGCAGCTTGAGTACATTTGGCGCGTCGATTGGCGAATTGTCCATCGTTAAGTGCGTGTTTGGTTTTAGTGTCGATAGTAAGGAGCGTTAGACCAAATGCTTCAAAATCGCATGGTATATCTTCGCGGCTACCATCTTGGAAGTCTAGACGCAGTGCGTTGCCGTGTTTGGCAAATAAGGAAGTGGTTTGATCTAGCCCGCCCGTAGCAGCGCCAGCAATTTCGTTTTCGGCACGGATACAGGCTTTAACAAGTACTTCACGGCGTTCTAAAGTATCGGGTTCTTTATCCATAGCTAGTGCCATTGCACATTCAATAGCGGCAGAAGAAGATAAACCAGCGCCAAATGGTACGCAAGTGTCGATTACTGCATCAAAGCCATAAGTGATACCTAGACTCCAAGCTGGGCCTACTGCATATCCAGCCCAGCCAGTGATATTTCCTGGGAAAATATCACTTAGTTTTCCTTCCCAAGGTGCGTGAGGAAGTTGCGCGGAATGAACGCGCACTATATCGTCTGTGCGATAGCGTAAAGCTACGAAAGTTCGGTGATCCAAAGCCATCGGAGCGCATAAACCTTGATTGTAATCAGTGTGTTCACCAATAATGTTTAGTCTGCCAGGAGCAGCGCAAATTGTATCTGGAGTTTGGTTAAAAATGCGTTGAAAAAGTTCACTGACTCGCTGTGCACCTTCAGCGTTTGACCAAGCAGAAATTAACACTGCTATGCTCCTTTAATATTGACTTTATCTAGTTTTTCAGCTTTTCACATAATTTAGAAAGCTAAACTACGTGCTTTTAAGCCGTTATTTCTCTATAAGTTTACAGATAAACTTAAGAAGTTAGGAAAAATAAAATTTATTCCCGCAAACAGAATATCACCAATTTCTCAGTTCCCAATGACCGTTCTGCTTAACTAGGCTGGTAGGCTAGTAACAGTTAGAGTTTTTAAGGAGAATTGTGCCAGCGTCTACCCCTGCCGAAATTGCGCAAATTCAACCTGCGCATACCCCTGCAGAGCGAATTAGAAATTTTTGTATTATCGCCCATATCGATCATGGTAAATCTACTTTAGCTGATCGCATGTTGCAATTAACGGGCGTGCTTTCTGAGCGTGATATGCGAGCGCAATATTTAGACCGTATGGATATTGAGCGTGAACGCGGTATTACGATCAAGTCCCAAGCAGTGCGAATGCCGTGGACGGTAGATGGCACAGCTTATGTACTTAATATGATTGACACTCCGGGGCACGTGGATTTTTCATATGAAGTTTCCCGTTCTTTAGCTGCTTGTGAGGGAGCAATTCTGCTGGTAGATGCGGCCCAAGGTATTGAAGCGCAAACTTTGGCGAATCTTTACATGGCTTTAGAAAATGATCTGGAGATTATTCCTGTTCTTAATAAAATTGATTTACCGGCAGCCAATCCAGAAAAATATGCCCAAGAGTTAGCGCATTTGATTGGCTGTGATCCTGATGAGGTTATCCGGGTATCCGGTAAGACGGGTCAGGGTGTGGATCGGCTTCTGGATCGGATTGTGCACACCGTGCCAGCTCCGATAGGAGATCCTAATGCTAAAACGCGCGCAATGATTTTTGACTCGGTTTACGATACTTATCGTGGAGTAGTGACTTATGTGCGAGTAGTAGATGGTAAACTCACTCCCCGTCAGCGTATCCAAATGATGTCCACCAAAGAAAGTCATGAGCTTTTAGAAATTGGTGTTATTTCTCCTGAGCCTACCCCCTCTCAAGGTATTGGGGTAGGGGAAGTAGGTTACTTAATCACTGGTGTAAAAGATGTTCGTCAATCGCGTGTGGGGGATACCGTTACCGATTTACGTGATCCTGCCACGCAAGCGCTTGCTGGATATAAAGATCCGCAAGCGATGGTGTTCTCTGGTCTTTACCCTATTGACGGCTCTGATTATCCTGCTTTGCGTGATGCATTAGATAAATTGAAGCTAAATGATGCGGCATTATCTTATGAGCCGGAAACTTCGGTAGCTTTAGGATTTGGTTTCCGATGCGGCTTTTTAGGGTTGTTGCATTTGGAAATTATTACAGAGCGTTTATTGCGGGAATTTGATTTGGACTTAATCGCTACCGCGCCTTCAGTGAGTTACCGCGTAGAGGTAGAAGGTGGAGCGGAAATGATTGTGTCTAACCCTTCGGAGTTTCCGGAAGGGAAAGTGAAACAAATTCATGAACCGGTGGTAGATGCCACGATTTTAACGCCAAAAGATTTTGTAGGCACAGTAATGGAGTTGTGTCAGCAGCGGCGCGGAATCATGAAAAACATGGATTATTTGTCTACTGATCGAGTGGAGTTACGTTACACTTTGCCGTTGGCAGAGATTGTGACTGATTTTTTTGATCAGTTAAAGTCGCGCACTAAAGGCTATGCTTCTTTGGATTATAAAGAGGACGGCGATCAGGTAGCAGATTTGGTGAAAGTAAATATTTTGCTTAACCATGAAACCGTTGATGCTTTTTCGGCAATTGTGCATAAAGATGCTGCTTACTCTTATGGAGTGGAGATGACGGCTAAGTTACGGCAGTTAATTCCGCGGCAGAACTTTGAGATTCCGGTACAAGCTGCGGTGGGTTCGCGCGTTATTGCGAGGGAAACCATTAAAGCCTTGCGAAAAGACGTGTTGGCAAAATGTTATGGCGGTGACGTTTCGCGTAAACGGAAACTATTAGAGAAGCAAAAAGAAGGTAAGAAGCGTATGAAAGCCATTGGGCGAGTAGAAGTACCGCAGGAGGCTTTTGTGGCTGCGCTATCATCAGAGATGCCTGAAGGCAAGAAAAAGTAATGGATACGCAAGATAAGGATTTGCCGTTAGGTGCTGTTTCGTCAAGTGTGACAGGTAAACTAGTGCCGGAACAGTATGGTCGTATTACTTCTTTTTCGTTGCGTGGTTCGCGTTTAGGCGATAAATACGAGCAGGTTTTGGCAGAACACGGCGATTTTTATTTACTGGATTTTCCTGCTGGAACGGGAGTAGCCACGATTGCGCCTGAGGCGCGAATAGACTGGGAAGCAGTCTTTGGGAGAAAAGCTCCGTTGGTGGTGGAAGTTGGTCCAGGTTCGGGCGAGCAGCTAATTCATAGCGCTTTATTACATCCAGAACGAGATTATTTGGCTTTAGAAGCGTGGAGACCAGCTGTGGCTCGTTGTGTACATCGAGCAGTGCAAGCAGGAGTGCGTAACGTGCGTATTGCGCAATTGGATGCGGCGCAGGCTTTACCGATTCTTTTTTCTACTTCGTCAAACAGGGATGTGCAAATAGCTGAGGTATGGACTTTTTTCCCTGACCCGTGGCGGAAAAAGCGCCATCGAAAACGCCGTATTGTTTCCCCGTCTTTTGCTCATATAATAGCCGGGATATTACCGACTGGTGCTATTTGGCGTTTAGCTACCGATTGGCCCAATTATGCTTGGCAAATGCGTGACGTGATAGCTGAAAGTCCGTGGTTTACTAATGTTTTTGCTGGAGAAAACCCGGTAGCAGATGATGAGGGACTTTACCAAGGTGGTTTTGCGCCTCGTTATGCGGAGCGAGTAGTTACACGGTTTGAAGAGCGTGGATTGAGGCTGGACGGCTCGTGTGTGATTTTGTGGCACAGCGTAATGAGGTGGAGATAGATGCGGCTCAAGTGCCGTTAGATCCTTGGATTGCCGCTAAAATGCGCGGAGAGTCAGTATTAGCTGATGCCGGTGGGGAACGTCCTCCTAGTTCTCAGCGAGGTTGGCGAAAACTACAAGCTAAATTGCAAGCTGAGGTAGATTTGGCAACGCAGGAGTTAAATACTGAAAGTACCGCTAGTGAGTGCGATAACTAACGATATTGTTTCTTAAATTTAATAATAGTTTTTAGCATTTAGGAAAAACGTGGCAGAGTTACCAGTAGGATTGCCTTTAACTAAAGATGGCACATTGCCAAATCCTGATGTTAGTAAAGGATTTTCGGCGTATGTGCATATCCCGTTTTGTAAAGTGCGTTGTGGATACTGTGATTTTAATACTTACACTAATTTAGAATTAGGGCCAGGGGCGAGCGTAACTGATTTTGCGGAGAGTGTGTTAAAAGAGATTACTTTTTCGGCACAAGTTTTGGCAAGGTCTGGGCAAAAACCTGGTAAGTTGCGTTCGGTATTTTTCGGGGGCGGCACTCCCACGATGCTATCTAGCTCAGATTTAGCTTGTGTTTTACAGGGTTTGCAGGATGCTTTTGGGATAGAAGAAGGTGCGGAGATTACCACGGAAGCTAATCCAGAAACTCTAACCAAAGAGAGTTTAGCTTTGCTGCAAGCTGCTGGTTTTAATCGCATTTCTTTAGGTATGCAATCAGCTGTACCCAAAATCTTAGATATCTTGGATCGAGTTCATAGTGCTGGGCAGGTAGCACAAGTGGTGGCTTGGTGTAAAGAATTAGGTTTGGATTTTTCTTTAGATTTGATTTACGGAACTCCTGGGGAAAATATGGAGCAGTGGCAGGCTTCGTTACAAGCAGCGATAGATTTAGCGCCGGGACATATTTCTTGCTATGCCTTAACCATTGAGGAAGGCACACGTATGGGAGCACAGTTAGCACGCGGAGAGATTGCAGATCCTGATGCTGATGATTTAGCAGATAAGTACTTAATAGCTGAGCAAATGTTAAACGCTGCTGGTTATCAATGGTATGAAATTTCTAATTGGGCTAAAACTGGTAAACATTCTCGTCATAACATGGCTTATTGGCAAAATCAGAACTGGTGGGGGTATGGGCCAGGGGCTCATTCACATATTAACGGTACTCGTTTTTGGAATGTAAAACACCCACGTGAATATGCGCAAAGGTTAAGTGCGGGGCATACTCCGGCGCATGGACATGAGGTATTGGAATATGTACAGCAGCGTGAAGAACACATTATGTTGGGAATTAGATTGCGTCAGGGTATAGCGATTCCACCTAATACTCCAGCGCAGACTTTAACTCAGCTAGTATTAGATGGTTTATTGGAAAAAGAATCCTTAGCGCGCGGAAGATTAGTTTTGACTTTGCAAGGTCGGTTACTAGCCGATAGGGTAATTCGAGAGCTTTGGTAAATCGTTACTAGATAGATATTAATACGCTAGTTTGGGAGGGTGCTGTGGCAGGAACCTATTACTATATCGTTATTTTAGTAGCTGGAGGTGCGCTCCTGTTTATAGGATATGGTCTGACGGGTTTTTTGATGAAAAATCCGCAAGGAGCATGGGATAGTTATGCCAAAAATATCGGTAGAATACGGGCGCGCAGATGGCGTTATAAGCAACAAGTACCAGTAGCGCAAGATTTTTTGTTGCCTGAGATAACTAGCAATTTAGCATTTTGGCCAGGTGTGCCGGCGGCTAAAGGTAGCGATACCGTGCAGGCAAACCAAACAGAAATATGGCGTAGTGCTTTTGTGCAAGTTACCGCACAGGAAACCGACTTATATTTTACTTACACTATACCGCAGCGTTCTGATGGGGCAGAGTTTTCTATTCCAGAAGTGGCTTTTACCTGTATTACTTATTTACCAGACGAGGTAGCCGATAAGACAAAAACTTGGACTTTCCAGAGTGCTACCGCGCAAGCGGTACAGGCTTTGGGAAATAGCCAGTTTGCGCTCTGGTTAGAGTCCTTACAAAGGGTGCGTTTTGTGCATTTAATTGATAATAGGCTGACTTTAGCAGTGGTGGATAAAGAATTTGACGACCATACTTTAGCGTTGCTAGATACTTGTATTGCTTATTGTAAAGAAGCTGCTCGAGTGTTGCCGCAGAGTTATTGGGACGCTAACTAAGAATAGTTTTTGTTTTAATTTTCTGGCACGGTGATAAAGTCAATTAGAGCTTCAACTGGAGAAAGTAAAGCTGGATCAAGATCTTTGTAACTGTGTACTTGGTTGAGAATTTTTTGCCAGCCCAGACCAATATCTTCTTGGCTATGGTAGGGCATACCGAGTCTTTGCAAAGTGCCTGCTTTAATATCTTCGGTATGGGGTATGGTGGGCCAGGCTTTAATACCAATGCATTGTGGTTTAATTGCTTGCCAAATATCTACAAAAGGATGCCCTAATACTTTTACTCCTGGAAATTTTTCGGCTTCTTGCGCAATTTTCCATTCTTTAGAGCCAGGCACTAGATGGTCTAGTAGAATACCTGCCCGTCTAGTATTGCTAGGGGAAAATACGGTTAATACTTCTAGTAAATTATCAGCTCCAAAGAGTTCTTCTACCATTACTCCACAATAGGCTAAGTCTGCTCCCCAGATTTTTGCAATTAGTTGAGCATCGTGTTTGCCTTCTACCCAGAGCCGGGAGGGAATTGCGGTGCGTGGACTGTGTTTAACGTGCAGAGAACCAGAGGCTTCTAAAGTTTTGCCCGCTACTGTTTTAGCAGTGTGAACTGGGGTAGTAGCGAGAGGAGGGAGTAAAGTGACAGATTTGCCTTCTAGCCAAAATCCAGCTCCGAGCGGGAAAGAGCGCCGATGCATTTGGGCGTCTTCTAATTCCATTTGCCATTGTCCGCCTAGGCGGTATACCCGAATTATTTCCCCTACATATTGAGTGCTGGGATCTTCTAATACTAATCCAGGAGTGGCAATTATTGTTGAAGTTTGACTGCGTTGATGAGGGTCATTATTTAGTACATCAGAGCCATATGGATCGGAAGAATAAAAAGCAGTCATAGTTATTATCCTAAGGCAAGGCAGGAAATAGGTGGGGTAAGGGGAGGTAAGGATTTTGTTCGCGTTTAGCGGGGACAAAGAGTTGAATATGCAAAGTGGAGAAAAAATTAAGTAGAATTAGCACTCGGGGTTAGTGAGTGCTGAACATTAAAGAGCTGGAATGGTTAGTAAAATATAGCGGTAAAAGTACGAAACAATAAACCAAGAAGTGGGTAGAAAGGAGTTTTAGATGTCTAATCCAGAAGCGCGTAGACGGGCAGTGTTGCAAGCTATAGTGCGTGATTATGTGACGCATCGGGAGCCAGTAGCATCTAAAACTTTGGTAGAGCGCCATAATTTAGGTGTTTCTTCTGCTACTATTCGCAATGACATGATGCTGCTAGAAGAAGCGGGGCTGATTGTACAACCGCACACTTCAGCTGGGCGTGTGCCTACTAACGCTGGTTATCGGGTATTTGTGGATTCTTTGGCAGAGATTAAACCGCTATCCCGTGCAGAACAAAACGCTTTTCGTAAAGTGCTTACTCAAGCTGTCGATTTAGATGATGTACTAATTAGAGCGGGTAAATTATTGGCACAAGTTACTCACCAGGTGGCGTTAGTGCAATATCCGTCCTTAAAACAAACTAGGTTGCGTCATGTGGAGCTGGTGTTAGCTTCTCGGCGTATTTTGTTGATTATTTTAATTACTGATTCTGGACGAGTAGAACAACGTACCTTAGAGTTAAACGCGCCGTTAGACGATTTGTCTTTAGAACAGTTACGCCTATTGGTTAATCAGATTTTTGCCGGTTTAGGGGTGGTACAGTTACGGGCAGTGCATTTAGCAGATTATAAAGCTAAGTTGGAAAGTATTGCAGGGGCGAATACGCTGGTAGTGCAAAATCTGTTGGAGCAAATTTTAGCTGTGGCTATAAATGCGTTAGAAGCTGATACGGAAGAACGAGTAATTGTGGCAGGTACAGGGAATTTGTCGCGTTATGATGTAGATTTTTCCCGTACGATTTCCCCGATATTAGATGCCTTAGAAGAGCAAGTAGTGTTGCTAAAGTTATTTGCGCATCATCAAAGTGGCGTGCAGGTTCATATCGGGCAAGAAAATCAGGCAGATGCTTTCCAAGAAACTTCCTTGATTTCTTCTGGCTATGGCAGTGTTGAGGGAGCAGGGGCACGTTTGCAGTTGCAGTCAGAGGTTTTAGGAGCAGATAAAGCTGATGAGTCAGGAGACAATGTGAGTCTGGGGGAGACGGAGAGTCCACTCACTAATTTAGGTATTACGGGAGGAGAACAAGCGGTAGCCAGTATTGGGATTATCGGTCCTACTCGTATGGATTATGCAGCGGCTATGTCTAGTGTGTATGCCATATCTCAGTATCTAACTGAGATTCTAAATAATGGTTAGTGTTGTTTTATTTTTAGATGTTAGAAAAATAAAAAGTTTAAGACGCAAGGTAATAAAGAAAGAACGAGAGAGTTTCAAGTGGCTGATTATTATGAAGTTTTAGGTGTATCTCGCAATGCAACTGAGGACGAGATTAAAAAAGCCTACCGGAAATTAGCGCGCAAACTACATCCAGATGTGGCTGGCCCAGATGGGGAAGAACAGTTCAAAGAAGTAAGTGCAGCCTATGATGTGCTTTCTAATAAAGAAAAACGCCGTATGTATGATTTAGGTGGTGCTGACGCTTTGCGGGGTGGCTACAGCGGTGGTATGGGCGCAGACTTTTCAGCTGGGTTTGGTTTTGCTGATATGTTTTCTTCCTTTTTTGGCACTAGCACGGGTGCTCAACCTCAATCTCGCACAAAACGTGGTGCCGATGCGTTAATGCGTTTACGTCTTGAATTGCGTGATGCAGTATTTGGGGTGGAACGAGAAATACAGGTAAATAGTTCGGTGCCTTGCCATGTGTGTCATGGTAATTTGACTGCTCCAGGTACTGCTCCAGTAACCTGTACTGATTGTGGTGGTGCAGGATATGTACAGAGAGCCACTAATTCTATTTTTGGGCAAATGGTTACAACTGCACCTTGTGGAGCTTGTCAAGGTTATGGCACGGTTATTGTGACTCCATGTAGTGAATGTGCTGGTGAGGGACGAGTGCGGGCTAGTCGTACGGTACCGGTGAAAATACCTGGTGGTATTGAAAACGGTATGCGCGTGCGTATGTCGGGCTATGGTGAAGCCGGAGTTGCCGGTGGTAGTGCAGGAGATTTATTCCTAGAAGTAAGCATTGCAGAAGATAAAGTCTTTACTAGGCAAGGCAATGATTTAGTGGCTTCTTTGCAAATCCCGATGACTGCCGCAGCATTAGGAACGCGCCTTAATATTGACACTTTTGACGGAATGCAAGAAGTAAAAATTCCAGCAGGTACACAGTCCGGTACAGTATTACAATTGCCAGATTTAGGGGTAAAACTCTTGAATCGGGATACGCGTGGAAAATTATTGTTGCAAATTCAGGTAGCTACTCCTACCGATATTGACGAGCGGCAGCGGGAATTATTACAAGAGTTAGCTGTTTTACGGGCAGAAGAAACGGTAGATATAGGTTTAACCGAAGATAATTCGTCTGTATTTAGCTGGATTAAAGATAAGTTTCAGAGTTGGACTACGGATTAGAGTTTATAGCAGGGCTTTCAGGTTTTGTGGGTAGGTAACTGGCTGAGCATGAAAGCAAAATGCTAGAAAACTGATCATGCTAAGTATTAATAAACAGTATTTGGTATCAGGACTGATTTAAGAAGATAAAGCTAAGGAGAGCAGAGATGTCGTTAGCGGTATTTGTGATGCCAGATTTGCGTACACAAGTAGCATTAGCGCCCACAGGTTTACCGCAACTAGAGACAATATTGACGCTCAGTGGAGCAGAAGCGCATCATGCCAGCACGGTAAAGCGTATAAACAGCGGTGAGCTTATTGAAGTGGTAGATGGTAACGGTTTGCGAGTGCAGGTAGAAATACAAACAGTAACTAAGACGCAAGTAACGGGAGTAATTAGGCAAGTAAAGGAAGATCCTAAAAACACTTTGCGTATAACTTTAGTGCAGGCTTTAGCAAAAAATGGACGAGATGAACAAGCTGCAGAAACTGCTACTGAGTTTGGAGTAGATGCGGTTATCCCGTGGGAAGCACAACGCAGCATTGTTAATTGGAGCAAAGGGCAAAAAGTTGCTAAAGGGATAAGTAAATGGGAACAAGTAGTATTAGCAGCTGCTAAACAATCACGCCGAGCACACATTCCCCAAGTAGAGAAATTAGTAAATAGTGGGCAATTACGGGAACTAATAGCAGAGCAAGTAGCCCAAGGTGTAGTAGTGTTGGTGTGTCATGAGCAGGAGCAGCGTCCTTTAGTGGATTATTTGGCGCATACTTTTCAGGAGTTTGCACAACAACCTAATGAGTTGTGGTTAATCGTGGGGCCTGAAGGGGGAATTACAGACGTAGAATTGGCAGAATTCCAAGCAGCTGGAGCTGTTCCGGTGTTGTTAGGAGCGCATATTTTACGCAGTGCTACTGCAGGGCCGTGGGCGATTGCGGTTTTGCGAGCGGTAAATAATTATCGAGTAGTAGAAAAATAGTATTTGACATTTTTAACGCATTATCTCTTAAAAAACGGTGGGGTAGGGTAGAATTAAGCACATGGATCAAGTGCTGGAAAATACGGAAATTACCCGAGTAATCACGGTTCCACAAGCGGTGCCGATGATGAATTTACTAGGGCATAACGATTCGGTATTGCGCACTTTAGAAAAAGGTTTAGCTCCGGTGCTTTTACATGTGCGCGGGCATGAAATTACTATTAACGGTGCGCCACTTGAGGTAAATTTTGCAGCTGAGTTGTTAAGTGAATTAATTGCGGTGGTGCGTGCAGGTGAGCATTTAACTAGTGATGCAGTGCAACGGGCAATTACGATTGCGCGTTCAGGTTTGGCTCGTCCTAGTGAACTGTTAAATACAGATATTTTATCGGCACGTGGTAAAACTATTCGTCCTAAAACTTTGGGGCAAAAAGCATATGTGGACGCTATTGACGCTAATACCGTAATTTTTGGGATTGGCCCAGCTGGTACGGGAAAAACTTATTTAGCGATGGCTAAAGCAGTGGTTGCTCTACAGAAAAATGAAGTATCACGTATTATTTTGACCCGTCCAGCGGTAGAAGCAGGAGAGTCTTTAGGGTTTTTGCCTGGTACTTTGAGCGATAAGATTGATCCTTATTTACGTCCTTTATTTGATGCGCTGTACGATATGTTGGATCCAGATGCGATTCCTAAATTATTAGCGGCCGGCACTATTGAAGTAGCGCCTTTGGCTTATATGCGGGGACGTACTTTGAATAATGCTTACATTATTTTGGACGAAGCACAAAATACTACTGCAGAACAAATGAAAATGTTTCTCACCCGCTTGGGATTCGGTTCTAAAATGGTGGTAACAGGTGACGCTACCCAAGTAGATTTGCCGGGTAAAGTAAAATCAGGGTTGCGTGCTGCTCGTAGAATTTTGCGAGGAATTGACGGAATTGAATTTGTGGAATTAGGTTCAGCAGACGTGGTTAGACACCCGATTGTGGCAGATATTGTGGATGCTTATGCGCGCTGGAATGGAGAAAAGTAATGATTGAAGTAAATGATGAGTCGGGCTTTACTCCCACCTTGGGTTTAGCAGAAATTTCTGAACTAGCCACTTGGGTTTTGGGACAGATGCGTCTACATCCGCAAACTGATCTGAATATACTTTTGGTAGACGAAGCTGCTATTGAACAGTTACATATTGAATGGCTAGATTTGCCAGGTCCTACTGATGTGATGAGTTTTCCAATGGATGAACTACGCCCTGCGCCTTTAGGGGCAGAACCCCAAGAGGGTATCTTGGGTGATATTGTGATTTGTCCACAAGTGGCAGCTCAACAAGCGCTTAGATCTGGTCACGCCACTATGGAAGAAATTTTATTGCTGACCACGCATGGTATCTTGCATTTACTGGGATATGACCATGCAGAAGAAGCAGAGCGAAAAGAAATGTTTGAGCTGCAGCGCAAGTTATTACTCACCTTTTTAGCTCGCCGTCCTGCCAATCCTAATGATCCGAATTTTGCGCGCGCAGCACATAGCGATATTAATGATATTGCCCCTACGATTGATTGAGATAGTTATTCATGATTCATGAAGTGCAAACCATTCCGTTAAGCCAGATTGTAACTATCGGGTTAGTAGCTTTAATTTTAGGGGCGCTATTTCGTTTAGTGTCGTTAGCTTTAGCGCAAGTATCACGCTCCTCAATTGCAGAAGCAGTACAAAACGGAGAAGTCGGAATGGCAGTATTGCGACTGTTAGATAATAGGAAAGCCGGTATTTTAGCTGCGCAAGTAGTGCGGGTAGGATGTATTTCCGTCTATGCAATTGCGGTAGTGGTGACGTTAATTGATTTTATTTCTTCTGGTTGGTTGCTGTTAGGGACTTCAATTTTAACTATCGCGCTCAGTTTTGTGTGTACCGCATTAGTATTGCCATCGAGTTTAGCAATCCGCTACCCAGTAAAAATTTTGCAGATTTCTGCTACACCTTTATGGGTAATTGCGCGTTTTACAAAAGTTTTTGTGCGCAAGCTAGAAGAAGTAGTAGAAGAAACTGCTGATACTGATAATGATGAGCGGGTAGCTTTAATGGTAGAGCGCGTAAATGAAAACGCTGCTTTAGAAGAAGATGAACGCTCTTTGTTTAGCTCAGTTTTTGAGCTTTCTCGTACCTATGTGCGGGAAGTGATGGTACCGCGTACTGATATGATTACCATTAACGCTAACCATACTTTAGATCAGGCATTAATGTTGTTTTCCCGTTCTGGTTTTTCGCGCGTACCGATTGTGGGAGAATCTACTGACGATTTACTAGGTGTGTTGTATCTAAAAGACGTAATACGCCGAGTACATCGCCGTCCAGATCAAGAACAACTCCCAGTAGTTACAGTGCAGCGTGAGCCTTATTTTGTACCCGAAACCATGCTGGTAGATGATTTACTACAGCAGATGAAAGCAACTTCCGTGCATATCGCGCTAGTGGTAGATGAATACGGAGGAATTGCGGGATTGGTGACTATTGAAGACCTGCTGGAAGAATTAGTAGGCGAAATGGTGGACGAGCATGATCGGGCTATCCCAGAGGTGGAAGAAATATCAACTGGGGTATATCGCGTGCCTGCTCGACTCCCTTTAGATGAACTTGGTGCATTATTTGGGAAAACGATTGAAGATGACGATGTAGATACAGTGGCGGGTCTGCTCTCGAAACATTTAGGGAGAGTACCAATTATGGGTTCGGAAGTAGAAGTAGCGGGATTACTGCTGGCTGCCGATAAATTCCAAGGGCGACGCAAACGTATTTCTACCGTGCTGGCTTCGGTGCTTACCGAAGAAGAAACTAACGATTAAGCACGGTTAAGAAAAATTTATGAATTGCTTTTAGGCTAAATGGTTTTAAGGAAGTGAGTAGTAGTGGATAATCTGCTAACAGGTTTAACTTTTGATTGGCCTGCTGATTTTCGTTCTGGTTTCACCGCTATTGTGGGTCGGCCAAATGCGGGAAAATCTACTTTAGTGAATGCTATGGTAGGGGAAAAAATTGCTATTACTGCCAATCAGCCGGAAACTACCCGTAAAGTTATTCGGGGCATAGTGAACCGAGAAACAGCGCAGCTAATTTTGGTAGACACCCCTGGTTTGCACCGTCCGCGCACTCTTTTAGGAGAGCGCTTAAATGATTTGGTGCATGAGTCTTTAGCAGATGTAGATTGTGTGGCTATGTGTTTGCCCGCTGATGAAGCGATTGGGCCAGGGGATCAATTTTTGCTTGGTTTAGTGAAAAAAGCAAAAGTGCCGATAGTGGCAATAGTTACCAAGATAGATAAAATCAGCAAAGAAAAGTTGGCGCAAAAACTTTTAGCAGTTAGTGAATTTGCAGATTTTGTGGAAGTAATTCCAGTATCGGCAGTGCGGGGCGAGCAAGTAACACTATTGGTAGATTTATTAGCCAAACAAATGCCGTTTAGTCCTCCGTTATATCCACAAGACGCAGTGACTGATGAGAGCTTGGAAGCCCGGGTGGCAGAGCTAATTCGAGAGGCGTCTTTAGAGGGCGTGCGTGATGAGTTGCCACACTCTATTGCAGTAGTGATTGAAGAAATGGAAACTCAGTTGCAACGGGAGGACGATTCGCGTCCACCTTTAACGCAAATTCATGCCACTGTATATGTGGAACGTGATTCGCAAAAAGGAATCGTGATTGGTAAAGGTGGAGTGCGTTTGCGGGAAGTGGGCAAACGGGCACGGTTAGAGATAGAAAACATTCTCGGTACACGTGTTTATCTAGATTTGCGAGTAAAAGTAGCAAAAGATTGGCAACGCAATCCTAAACTATTAGGCAGAATGGGTTTCTGATTTTGTCTGATATGAGGTGGTCGGTTTAGTGACTGCAAGCAGGTTAGTTGCTAGTTTTGGTAAGTTTTCCAGCTGCTTTAGCTTTTAGCACTATTACGATTAACATGATGAAAAAAACATATCGCGATCAAGGTATTGTACTGCGCACTCATGATTTAGGAGAAGCAGATCGGATTATTACCCTTTTTACCCGCAATCATGGAAAAGTGCGTGCAGTAGCTAAAGGAGTGCGAAAAACTAAATCTCGCTATGGGGCGCGTTTAGAACCGTTTTCTT
The DNA here is from genome assembly GCA_945874735.1 of uncultured Arcanobacterium sp. Taxonomy (GTDB): domain Bacteria; phylum Actinomycetota; class Actinomycetes; order Actinomycetales; family Actinomycetaceae; genus Arcanobacterium_A. Next base: position 27,161 of record CAMCHI010000015.1, read on the forward strand.
ATATTGACGTGCAACTTTACCAAGGCCGGAATTTAGATGTAGTTTCGCAGGTAGAGAGTATTACTCCTTATCACAAAGCGATAATTACTAACTATGAAGTGTATGCAGCAGCCAGCGGTATTTTAGAAACTGCTAATAGATTGTTGGTGGTAGAAAAAGAAGCAGATCTAGGGCATTTTGTGCTACTGCATGGTGCTTTGCACGCTATTGCAGTGGGGGCTCATCACCCAGAATTAATTTTATATTCGTATATTTTACGAGCAATGAGTTATGCAGGTTGGCAGTTAGCGATTAACGAGTGTGCAGTGTGTGGGGCAGAATCTAGGCAGTTAGCGCTCAATCTGGAATTAGGTGGGACGGTTTGTGAAAGTTGTAGTCCCTTATCTACTTCATTTTTAGCGCCGGAAACGCGAGAGTTATTAGCGGCTTTGAGCGTGGGAAATTGGGAAGTAGCGGATAAGTCCAGTGTAAAAGCACGTAAGAATATAGGAGCTTTAGTTACTGCCTACTTGCATTGGCATTTAGAGCAGCAGTTACAGTCGATAAAGGTAATCAATAGTAAACTATTATCATGAGCAAGGCATATCCCGCGGTGAATGAGAAAGAATTAACCCTGGCTACTGATTCTGGTACGGATTTTTTAGTGCCACCTAGACATTTAGCAATAGTGATGGATGGGAACGGGCGCTGGGCTAATAGTCGTGGTTTACCGCGCACTGAGGGGCATAAAGCCGGGGAAATCTCTTTAATGGAAATTATTGAGGGGTGTGTAGAGTTAGGGGTAGAGGTTTTATCGGTATATGCGTTTTCTACTGAAAACTGGCGTCGCTCTCCTAAAGAAGTTGCTTTCTTAATGAATTATTCACGCACAGTGATTAGAAAGCGGTGTGCAGAAATGGACGCCCTAGGAGTGCGAGTAGTGTGGTCGGGACGCCGTCCAAAATTATGGAAAAGCGTGATTAAAGAGTTAGAACGAGCAGCGGAAATTACACGCAATAATTCTAAATTAATACTGAATTTTTGTATGAACTATGGCGGGCAAGCAGAAATTGCGGATGCAGTACAAATAATTGCGCAGAAAGTAGCTGAGGGAAAGCTACGGGCTTCACATATTACTCCTGCTACTATCGCTAAGCATTTATATCAGCCGCAACTCCCGCCGGTGGATTTATTTATTCGTACCGGTGGAGAACAACGCACTTCTAATTTTTTGTTGTGGCAGGCTAGCTACGCAGAATTTATGTTTGTCGATACGCCGTGGCCTGAGTTTGACCGTCACGTTTTACAGCAGTGTATTGCGCAGTTTAATGGGCGGGAGCGTCGATTTGGGACGGCCATAGATCAAGTGGAAGCACTAGAAACAGTAGCAGTAGAGGCAGAAGTGCCAGACCAAATGGCAATTTAGATTAAGAGAAGTATTTAGCCGTCAATAGCCTTGGGTAGGAAAGTGTTCTAAAAAGACGGCAAAAGGCAAGCGCGTCTTTAGAGTATATTTTGCCCAACTAATGCGCCAATAAAATAAGTAACTCCCATCGCGATATTTCCCCATAAAACATTGCGGATAGTGGCAGGCATGATAGGTGCTGCTCCTAGATAGGATGATACTGCGCCGGTTAAAGCTAAAGCTAATGTTACTGCTCCGAAAGTAGCAGCTACCGCAAAAGTGCTTGGGGCTAAAATAATGGCAAATAAGGGGATAATAGCGCCTAATGCGAAGGCTGCCATAGAGGCAAAAGCAGCATGCCAAGGATTAGTTAGCTCTGCGGGGTCAATGCCTAATAAGTATTGTGCCTGTGCGTTTTGTGCATCGTATTGACTTAATTCTAAAGCTATATTTTGCGCAGTTTTTGGGCTTGCTCCTTGTTGTATAAAATGCTGTGCTAATTTGTCCTGAGCTTGCAGCGGGTGTTGGTAGATAAAATTATGTTGGGTAATTAGGGCTGCCCGTTCTGAATCACGTTGGGTGGATACGGACACGTATTCGCCAGCAGCCATAGATAAAGCCCCAGCCATTAAACCGGCAATGCCGGAAATAAGTAAAGCAGTATCACTAACGGCTGCACCAGCCACTCCAGCTACCACTCCGGCAGTAGATACGATACCGTCATTTGCTCCTAAGACTCCGGCGCGTAACCAGTTTAAGCGCGAACTAAGTAAGTCTTTTTCTCCACTGGGGATAGCTGTATCAGATGTTTTCATGCTCCAAAAATAGAAGTAATACAAAAGGAAAACTAGCTAGGAAAGCCTTACCTATAACTGGTTAGAGAAAAAGGAAACTGCGATTTTTCAGGTTTTTTCTTGGCAAGGTGGCAAGCAGGTAGGAATTACGTGCAGAAAGTGTGACGTTATAAATAGTTGAGTGGGATAAATGTGCAGGGGAGGGAGGGGAGAAAAGGTAAGGTTAGTGATATTGAGTTAGATAAGTGAAAAATAATGCCTTAAGAGAAGGTATTAGTTATCGGATATTAGTCTTAACTATGCGGTATGGTTAAGAGAAGTAAATACCTTGGGAAAATGCAAATTGTGAAAGGGAATAATGTCTACTACTCAGCGTTTTATTGTGCTTACTCCTTTTGTTGAAAAAACGGTAGTAGAAAAAATGCTGCAACTTTTTCAATTAAGTGCACAAGTAGTGGAACTACCAGAAGGGATAGCAGTAGTAGCAACTCGAATTGCGCCAGAGTTTACTGACTGGGATATTGCGGAGTTATTAGGGGAAGATTCAGGGGAAGAAGCAATAGCAGACCTAGCAGCCGAAGCAATACAGGCAGCGGAAACAGCACTAGATTTAGAAGAGATATTAGCGCAAATTCCCAGTGATTATACATTGCTAGCTTTAGGAAAATACTTTTCTACTCTATCGCCATATGGGATAGTGCATATCCAAGCTGATTTAGGGAACGATATTGGGGGAGAGATTGGAGTGTCTGGTTTGGTAAAAGCTCAACAATTACAGGCCGGAAAAGTGAGTGCAGAAATTCCTGCCGGTTTATTACTTAACACTCTCTCGCAAGAGTTAGAAGATTTAGTATTAGGGAACTAATGATTGCGACGGTAAAAGTAGGGGTAAAGCAAGTGGGGAAAAATGGCTGATTTAGAAAAATTATTAAGACCTAATCCTTTTGCTGGAGATACAGGACAGCGCAGTCAAGTAGTGCTAGATGCGCTAAAAATAGAGGGCTTGAAGCGTCCTACTGCTCTATTAGCTGCTTTAGAGCGGATATTTTTGCCTATTTTCCCTCATCTGCACCCTGGGTTTACGGCAGAAGGGAAAGTAGCACATCATGAGCGGCAGCCAGACCCGTTAGCAGATGATGATGGGCTATTTCAGCCTGTTTTTCTAGGGGGAAAAATGGCAATTGAAATTTATAGTGATGCCCCCACTTTATTAGCTATGCACCCAACTGCCCGTCCAGTGCCGCTATATGTAAAAGAAGTAGCGCGTACTGCTTTAGCTCGCGGTACGGGATTGTTGGTATTGGACAGAGGAACTGCGCATGAATTATATATTGGACGTAGTGCAACTTTAGCTTTAGCCACGGCAAATACATGGCTACCACCTTGGCAAGATGAACAAATAAAAACTCAATTACAACAGGGGTTAGAGCAGATACTGCAGAAGTTGGAAATTCTTCTCCCAGTAGAATTGCAAATACTTGCACGAGAAAACGGAGTTACTGTGCTTAATCTACATTTTGCCCCCTCTGCTAGTTTGAGATTGGGGCAGGAAGATGTGGTAGATAGGGTGTGGTCGGTAGAGCAGATACAACGGGTGGTTACTGAGTTGTTGCGTATAATTCAAGAGCAAGAATACTTGCGATTGCGGTTAGATGCAGTGGAGTTGCAAATTAATTAATAAAACAGGTGGGCAAAATCACCGAGGTAAATTAGTGGGAAAAAGGGGTAAAATCTTTGAGAAATAGCTGGTTTACTGGTAAAGTTCTGTAACGACCGACCGGCAGATTGCCGGAACGCAAGCGGAGAAATCCCACCTGGGTTCCACAAGATTAGGAATCGGGTACTGGAAATACGGTTCATGCCGTATGCCCTCTGGACTCCGTGCGCGTCGCACTCGAAACCAAAGGGAGCAATTATCAACGAGCCAAGAGTAAACGAACGCATCAATGTGCCAGAAGTGCGTCTTGTGGGCCCAGGAGGCGAACAAGTCGGCGTAGTGGCAATTGAGAATGCGCTGCGTCTTGCCGTGGAAGCTAATCTCGACTTAGTTGAGGTAGCCCCAAACGCCAAGCCGCCAGTTGTGAAACTGATGGACTATGGAAAATATAAGTATGAGGCTGCTCAGAAAGCTCGAGAAGCTCGCCGCAACCAGGTGAGCACCCAGCTTAAAGAGATTCGGATCGGATTGAAGATTGATCAACATGATTACGAAACTAAGCTCAAGCGCATCTATAAGTTTTTAGATGCAGGCGATAAGGTCAAGATCCAGTTGCGCTTCCGCGGACGTGAACAGTCGCGTCCAGAGGACGGCCTACATTTGATGGAGCGTATAGCTAATGACGCCGCAGAAAACGGCGTAGTAGAGTCAGCTCCACGTTTGGACGGTCGCGCAATGGTAATGGTACTCGCTCCAATTCGACGCAAATCTGAGGCTAAATCAGATCAGCGTCGCAGACGCGAAGCACAGCGTGCAGAACGTAAAGCGCAAGAAGCTAAGCGGGGCAATAAAGGTGTAGTGGCAGTGGAAGCAGCTACGGTTGCTCAAACTGAGGAAAGCACTGCCAGCGAGTAAGCGTTTCGAGTAAGCAGACACGAACACAGAACATCTTTGCCAATGCAAAGACATATATGCTGCTAAGGCAGCTAGAGGGAGCATAGAAAAATGCCAAAAATGAAGACCCACTCTGGTACTAAGAAGCGTTTTCGCGTAACTGGTTCGGGCAAACTTATGCGTGAACAGGCAGGTAAGCGCCACTTATTAGAGCACAAGTCCTCTCGTCGTACTCGCCGTCTATCTGCAGATCAGCCGGTAGCACGTGCAGATGTAAAGCAGATTAATCGTCTGCTTGGACGCTAAAGACAGCTGATTAGTAACGGAAAGTAGGAATTAAAAAATGGCACGCGTAAAAAATGCTATTAACGCCAAGAAGAAGCGTCGCGTAGTACTCGAACGCGCATCCGGTTACCGCGGTCAGCGTTCTCGCCTTTACCGTAAGGCAAAAGAGCAAGTAACTCACTCATTTGTATACAACTACCGCGATCGTAAGGCGCGTAAGAATGAGTTCCGTAAGCTCTGGATTGCTCGTATCAACGCTGCATCTCGCGCCAATGGTATGACTTACAACCGCTTTATGCAGGGCTTAAAGTTAGCTGGTATTGAGGTTGATCGTCGTATGCTAGCTGAGTTGGCTGTAAATGAACCAGCTGCTTTCGCTAAGCTAGTAGAAGCTGCTCGTAAGGCACTTCCAGCTGACGTAAACGCACCAGTTGCTTAAATTTAATAACTGGTTAAACAGTTAGTATCTTAGCAATTAGACGGAGTGGATAACTAGATGCTATCCACTCCGTTTACGTTTATATTACGCAAGTATATGTAGGCAGATATGGAATCAGGTTTACTTTCTTAGGAAATGTATTCTATATGCAGATAAGATTGAATATATAGGCATAAAAATTAGCACACCACGTAGTGCGAGTAATATGTTTGAGGTATATCTAATAAGTAGTGCTGATAGTGTTAGGTGCTTATGCTGGATAGGTGGAATAGGGTAAGGGAAAATAATGCCACAAAAATTGCTAGAAACTAAAACAGGGCAGTTTAAGAAAGTTAAGGCGTTATTTTCGCGTACCAATCGGGAAAAATATCGACAGCAGATTGTGGAGGGGCCACAGGCAGTACGTGAGTTGCTTTTTCATCAACCGCAATTGGTGAAAGATGTGTATGTGGTAGCAGAAACTTTGGCATATTATCCAGAGATTGCGGCGAGATTGGAAGAAATAGCGGCTTATGTGCATATATTACCGCCACCTTTATTTGCGGAGCTTTCTGGGGATGCACAAGGAATTTTAGCGGTAGCTAATTTCGCTCCGGCTTTAGATTTACGAGCACAGCTTGCTAAGGCCAAGTTAGCGGTATTTGCTTTGCAAGCTAGTGATCCTGGTAATTTAGGCACTATTATTCGCTGTGCTGATGCTTTTGGGGCAGATGTGATGCTAGTGGGTAAAGGGTCGGTCGATTTAACTAATCCTAAAGTGATTCGTTCTACAGTGGGTTCATTGTTTCATTTGCCCACTTTAGCTGGATTATCTTTAACAGATGTAGTGTCGGCAGCTCGAGAATCTGGTTTGCAGGTGTTAGCGGCAGACGCAAGGGGGGAAGTTAGTTTAGGCTCTTCTGGTTTAGATTTATCTAAGCCTACTTTAT
>CAMCHI010000016.1 GCA_945874735.1 uncultured Arcanobacterium sp.
AGCATCCTTACGAGCCTGAGCAGCCTGCTCCAAATCACTATTAGCAGCCGGCTTAACTACGGCTACACCAGTAATTTCGTTAATAGCATTTAGCCCTGCAGTCTTAGCATCTTCTACTTGCGCATTGCTCTCTGCACCCGCTACATCTGCTTTAGCATCTGCCAAAGTTTGATCAATAAGCGTAATAGCTTCCTGCTTTTCTTCCGTGGTTAATGTGCTATCAGCTTCAATGGCTGCTCTGCGTTCTTGCGCAGCTTGTTCCAAAGCAGTATTAGCAGCCGGCTTAGCAACCGCAGAACCAGTCACACCATTAATAGCTTCTAACCCAGCCTGCTTAGCATCAGACACCTCAGCATCACTACCAGCATTAGCCACATTCTCTTTAGCCTGAGCCAAAGCCTGATCAACCTGCCCCTTAGCAGCCTGCTTCTCCTCCGTGGTTAATGCGCCATCAGCATCAATAACATCCTTACGAGCCTGAGCAGCCTGCTCCAAATCACTATTAGCAGCCGGCTTAGCAACCGCAGAACCAGTCACACCATTAATAGCTTCTAACCCAGCCTGCTTAGCATCAGACACCTCAGCATCACTACCAGCATTAGCCACATTCTCTTTAGCCTGAGCCAAAGCCTGATCAACCTGCCCCTTAGCAGCCTGCTTCTCCTCCGTGGTTAATGCGCCATCAGCATCAATAGCATCCTTACGAGCCTGAGCAGCCTGATCTAACGCTAATTTAGCTGCTGGTTTAATTACTGATACACCTACTACTTCTCCAATAGCTGCTAAACCATTATCTAAAGCAGTTCCAACTGCTCCGTTAGTATCTGCATCATTTACCGCAATTCTAGCTGAATTTAATGCTCTATCAATTGCCTCTTTAGCTACCTGTTTTTCTTCCGTGGTAAGTGAATCATCTGCTTCAATACCTGCTTTAGCATCATTAGCAGCTCGCTCCAAAGCCGAAAGTGCACCTGGTTTAACTACGGCTACTCCAGAGATTCTGCCAATTTCTTCCAAACCAGAGTTTAACGCATTAGAAACTTGATCATTATTGGTCGCATCTGTTACTGCGTTGCTAGCTTGTGTTAAGGCAGCATCTACGCGAGCTTTTGCCGCATTACGTTCTTCTAAAGTTAAGCTAGAGTTATTATCTATTGCTTCTTTAACAATACGAGCTGCTTCCGCTAAGGAGTTGATAGCTGCTGGCTTTACCGCTCCTACTGCAGTGATTGCCGAAATACTATCTAAAGTAGTTCGCAATGCTGCGTTAGCTTCCCGCACATAGGTGGCATTATTAATTTCATTAATACCAGTATTAGCCGCAATATCAGCGCGATTAATAGCATCGTTACGCTCTTCTGTAGTCAAGCCATTATCAGCGTTTACTCGATCGCGTAGCGCATTTACCGCAGCATTAATAGCTTGAATATGTGGAGCAGTAGTAGAACGAGCCACAGCATGATTGGAAAGCGGTACAGTAGTAGTATCTCCATTAGGGTAAACAATTTGTAACTGTCCGTTTACTACTGAAAAATTACTTACTGGTAAATCAGCAATTAAGCTATTTTGTGGATTAGCTTCTTTTAATGCTCCCACTATGAGCGATAATTCTTCAGCAGTAGGGTTTGTTAAATTCTCTACTAATACTTTGTCGCCACCCTCTGTGGTAGGTAAAAGAGTAGGAGCAACGGTAAGAGGATTATCAATTGTATACGTTGCGTTTAATCCTGCTGCATCAGTAACCGTAACCTTTACGGTGTAGCGAGCTGGAGTTGCTAAATCGGAATTTTGCAACTCAGATAAAGTCAGTTCGCTACCGCTTTCACTGATAAAGGTAAAGGTAGTATTAGCAGCAGTTTTGAGCATATTAGCTGGAGTTACGTTATCTATCACTGATACATTACTTGGCGCAAAACGGGTAGCTAAATTTTCTTTCGTAATAGTGTAAGAACCATTAGCTAACCCTAAGTTAGTACGCGTCACAGACTCATTAATCACTGGTGGACGCACGTCAGCAGCTCTAATAAATAAGTTCCATTGTGGCCCTGCACCTGGATTGTAACTATTTAAGGTATAGGGACGAATTGCCATAGTACCGCTATATACTGCCCCTGCTACAAAGTTAATTGTTTCCCCATCAGCTGTAGGTAATTTTTCAATACGGTTAAAACGAGGAGTAGTACCTACCATTTGTAAAGTATGGTTAGGGTATCCAGAATTTTGCATCATCAAAACATCTACATATTGGCCTTCGTTGTTGGTTAAATCTCTTTCATTTCCAACTGGGCCAGGTGCTGTATTTACTCTATAAAAGTCACGTCCATAGTAGGTAGGTAAACCAGAATTAGGATCCTTAGGCACCGCCTTTAGACGTTTCATAATCTCCCCAAAGTTGAAGCTAAAAGGAGTATTAAAGTCGTAATAGTAAGCGTAGCTACCGTCTGGCAGTTTTCTAAAACCTGGATCCTGTCGAGTAGTACTGATAGGCCCTAAAGGCACACCATTTAGGGTAATATTCTCATCATAAACCAGCTCATATAAGCTAAGATCCACTAAAGGAGTTTTAGCATCTTTACCAGGAGGTAACGGCTCGTCAGTCGTAGCATTTGCCACTCCCGCTACCATACCGATAGAAAGCAAAAATGCTAGTAAAGTTGCTATAAACTTAGTTACGTTATTTAGCTTATTTTTCAAGATTTTCCTACCTTGCCACATGTTTTCACGTTTTAGAAAACTTTGCCTATGCGCAAATACAATTTGTATATACTAATCGTATTTTATACTAAATGTCAGGTTCGGAAAACAGAAAAGAAAATTGTAAGCCTCCCCCTCCTACCAAAAAGCATGGTAAAAATGCCATCTAATTTTTTAAATGTACTTTTAACTGCACTTTTAAATAATTACTTCTAACGGTAACTATTTATAGATAGTTACCTACTTAACTATCTATCCCGCTAACTATTAACGACCATAACTGCTCAGCTTGAGTAATTACTTTCCAAGCTGCTGCTTGTTCTGATTCAGGAGCTTTCCCCCAAGCTACTAAAACTGTGGGGATTCTATGGGCTTGCGCCCCTTGCACATCATAAATTCGATCCCCCACCATTAAGACGTCCGTTCGCCATTTTAGAGGTAGTTCCCCACCTAGTTTTCCACCATTTTGCATATCTGCACTACTCGTAGAAAAGGAAGTATCTACTACCTTACTTAACACGTCTGCCTGATAGCACTGAGCTAGTGCCCGTCCTATAATTTCTGATTTATCAGCATGACCAACATTAGTTAGAGTGCCACATACGAAATCAAAATAATGAGCTATCCCTAAATGTTGCAACATAGTGTGCGCCATTGGCTCTAATTTAGCGGTAGCTAAAGCTAACTTCACTCCATTATCTGCTAGTCGCTGTAACATTTGAGCCACGCCCGGAAAAAGCGGAGAATCTAGCATAGTCGCATAATATAGCTTGCGAAAATGCTCCACATAGCTCTGGATTTCCTGCGGTTTAGCTCCCATTTGCGCAAAACTATAAGTAAGTGCTGGCCCTACAAACTGTTGAAAATATTCTAAAGGCTCAACTCGTCCACCGAGTTCTTGCAAAGTTTGCTGCATGGCGGTACAAATTACCGGCGCTGAATCTACCAAAGTACCGTCTAAATCAAATAGTACTGCTTTTATCCCATTATGTGCCTGCATTTTATCCGTCCCACCTTATATATACTGAAGAAGCGTGTCTAACTTTAAGCAATAAAATTCGCTTCGTTATTTCTTTCCAGCTTTACTTACATCCTTAACAAACTTTCTAACTTGTAAATAAGCTGGTATCTCCTGCCCCTACGCGCACTAATTCCGGCTCTCCACTAGAGAAATCAACTACCGTAGTTACCCCTTCAGTTCCTACCACTCCCTCTACTACTACATCTAAAAGATGACCTAGCTCGTCATTAACTAACCAACCATAGTGCAAGGCTTCCTCACTTCCAGGCAAAATCAAACTAGAAGAAATTAAAGGCTCCCCCATTTCCTGCACTAATGCTTGGGTAAAAACATGCTGTGGAATACGCACCCCAATGGTGGCTTTTTTAGGATGTAAAGTAATACGCGGAACTTCTTTAGTGGCTTTCAGAATAAACGTATAAGCCCCAGGGGTTAATGCTTTTATCGTGCGAAAATGTGCATTATCAAGCACTACCAACTTACCTAACTGTGCAAAGTTATGGCATAGCAAAGTGTAATGGTGCTTATCCCCTACTTGTCTGATTTGTTTAATTCTTTCTAACCCATCTTTATTACCCATGGTGCACACTAACGCATAACCAGAATCAGTAGGAATAGCAGCTACTCCACCTACTGTTAATACTTGCACTACCTGTTGTAATAAACGGACTTGAGGATTTTCGGGATGAATATCTATATATTTAGCCATATTTTCTCCTTTATTTGCCATTAATCTACCAGATAAAGTGCAAAAATGGCAGAAATTTAAGCACCAGCAGACAGCACATTCTGCCAATTAACTTAACGCAAGCTATATAATTAAGCTAACCATATAGAAAATCAATACTTTAATGCTTTAGTCATACCGTCTAGAGAAAGTCACCCATGTCTATTTCGTGTCCCGTCTCAGATACCCAAGTACTTGCACACATAAAAGAAATTTTGCAAATATATGCCCCAGAAATCTCTGCTACAGAAATAGTCCCTAGCGCACATCTCACCCAAGACTTACAGCTAGACCTCACTACCCACTGGGTATTAGCCATTAATTTAGAAAAAGTAACCAACACCGAGTTATTAGATGCAGATATACAGCAAGCTAAAACGATAGCTGATCTAATGAATCTAGTATTAGCACAGCTAGGGACGAATAATCAGCATGCTATATCCCCAGCAGATAAGAATAAAAACACCGCAAGTTTTGCTGTGAACTCAGCTGAAATAAACGCAGTTAATTCAACTTCTGATACAAACAAAACTGCGCTAAATCCTGCCTCTGAATCAGACTTAGCAGGAGCTGTAGCAGATTTAGCCAATCTGTTTAATAACTAATCAATGTTACAGCCCAGAAAAAAGAACTTATTTCCTTAAGACTGGTTATCCTACTTGATGCAACCAACGCACCGGAGCTCCCGCTCCCGCATATCTAAATGGCTCTAATTCATCGTCCCATGCTTGCCCTAAAGCCACATCTAAAAGTCGTCGTAATTCTTCTGCATTCCCTGCGGATTGTTCAATAGCTGCCCGCACCCGATTCTCTGGTACAACCACATTACCTATGGTGTCGGTTTGTGCATAAAAGATTCCTAGTCCAGGAGTGCAAGACCAGCGTCCACCATCTGAAACGGCCGTGGCTTCTTCCGTGATCTCAAAGCGAAGATGTTCCCAGCCACCTAATGCGGACGCCAACACTGCACCCGTACCTATTTCACCTACCCATGCCATTTCGCCACGGTTCATTTGAGGCAGTGCTGGCTGCTTTGTCCAAGTGATATGCGCAGGATATCCAAGCACACTAGTCACCGCCCATTCAACATGCGGTTGAACAGCCGGTGTTACTGAATGTATAAAAATTACGCCTCTAGTAGCGTCTTTTATATCCACCTTTACCTCCTGCGGTTGCTGCTAATAGGTGAAATTCCCCGTGACACCCACTAAACCCACAGCAGATAATAGATAAAGCTACAAACATTCTAGCGAAAATATAGAAGAAAAGCTGGCAACTTACCAAACAGCGCGTTGCCAGCTTCCGAGAAACATCATGAAAGACCCAATTACATTCCCAGTTCCCGCATTTCTTTTAAGGCCTTTTTGCGTTGTGCCCGTTCTAAACGGTCAATATAGAGATGTCCATCTAGATGGTCTACTTCATGCTGGATGAGGCGCGCCCAGATTTCTTCTCCTTCTACCACTACTTTCTCACCGTCTAAATTGATACCCTCTGCTTTTGCATACCAAGCCCGATTGCAGGGATACCAAAGATTAGGCACAGACAAGCAACCTTCTTCTCCATCTTGGTATTCATCTTCAGACAAATCCACAATTACTGGATTCAGAATATAGCCTTTATTGCCATCAATATTCCAAGAGAAAGCCCGATAGGTTTGCCCAATCTGGTTTGCAGCTAAACCAGCTCGTCCCGGTTCATCTACGGTTTCCATTAGATCATCTACTAATTGCCGAATAGCAGGGGTAATCTCTGTGATTGGTTCGCACACTGTGCGCAACACTGGATCACCAATAATACGAATATCTCGATAAGTCATATTTATATAGTATCGGCTAACAAGATATTTTCGGAAAATATCCTTTAATTAGACCCTCATCACTTGAAACTTTCACGACACCTGTTCTAAAGTTAGGATTGCCTAAGTTAATCTTGACCGTCCCCAAGTTGTAAAACTATCTGGAAAGTGTCAAATTTACTTAATTCCATTGAAACTAATGGTGAACAAGAAAGAGCACCGATGAAAAAACTATATAAAACTAGCGCAGTATTAACTGCTGTCGCTATGAGTTTCGGTTTGGTTTCCCTTTCGGCAAACATGAATTCGGCTTTTGCGGTAAATGCTCCAGAAAACAGCATTACCAGCGAAACCCCAGCCCCTACCTTGGAAACCAACCTTTCCGAAAACAAGCCTAGTGGTGTTAATAGCACTACAGCTACCAACACTAATTCCACGCCTAACAATACCAATACCGCTCCTGGTGGCACGAGTAACGCTGCCCCACTTAACTTGGTAGCTGGTTCTGCCAACTGGAACTTTGTTAACAGCTGGCGTAGCTATGTAAGTGCCTCTAATGAAACCCTCAGCGAAGGCGCCTCTTTAGTGCCAGGCACAAAGGATATTCAGTGGACAGCTCAACCTAACCAAACTTTCGACCCAAGCAACCCTGATAAATTACACTTTACTGGGCACGCGGCTTGGAATAAGTACGGCGGCTTTCTTGATGTACACATGAAGAACATCACCATCGACTTTAGAAATAAGCAACTATTAGTTGATGTGTCCACCGCCAATACTATGGCTGGTACTGGCCCTGCTAGTGCCACCCAAGGCGAATTGGTAGACCTAAAGGATCTAAAGTGGGAAGTACGAGGCAATACACTAATTATTGTTTCCCATACCCCAATCATCAAGGATCTTTCAGAAAGAATTGTAGGCTTCTATAAGGGCGATAAAGGTGCACCTTTCTTAGCTACTTTCGAAATCCACACTGGCGACCCAGATGCCCCAGATCGTCTACTCCCCGTATTCTGGAAACTATTCCCTACGCAGTATGATGATCCTTTCTACCGTCCACCATTAGTAGATGAAAACGAAGCGACTGTGGAAGTAAATGTACCAGACCCAATGTTGCGTAAGTGCATTTTCCGTACCTTAGATATTCCAGAAAACACCGCAATTGTAAATAAGGTACTACAGCAGCTACAAAGCGTTACCTGTATCAACGTTGCTGCCAAGACAGACGCAGAAAAAATTCAAGATCTAACTGGTCTAGAGCACGCCCGCAACCTCAGCTGGCTACGTTTACAATACAATGCCGTTAGCGATCTTAGCCCACTACAGAATCTAACCAAGTTGCACACCATTGATGTGAGCCACAACAAGATTACTTCGCTAGAACCACTAGCTAATGTAAATTCCTTACTCAACATCACTGCTGACAACAACAAGATTACTTCGCTAGAACCACTAAAAGATATTCCAGAACTGAATGTGGTAAAGGTAAATAACAACCGTCTAACCAATGTAAACGGCTTACCTTATCGCATTAAGACTTTCTATGCTGAGAATAACCGCATCGCTGATATCAGCGGCTTGGGCTTCACCACTACTCCTTACTTGCTAGACCTAAATCTACGCAACAACCGTCTAGTGGAAGTAAACCCACTCACCAGTATAGAAGCAATTGAGCGTGTAGATTTACGCGACAACTTCATCACCAATCCTTGCCCACTTTCGGTTTGGGCAAGCAACAGTAACCTCCGCACACTCAAACTACAAAACAACAAGTTTGACGACTGGACCTGTCTATCTAGCGTGCCTCGCACTGACGTAGCAGATCCGAGCTGGGGAGAAGTTAATGAAACCAATCCGAATGATTTAGCAGAGGTGCTGAAAGCAGACGCAGCACAAGATTCTCGTGAAGCAGAAGAAGCTAACCCAGTAGAAACCAATGACGCTATGACTGTAGCGTTCATGGGTGTTACGCAGACGTCTAATAGCACCGAAAACGGTTCGGAAGGTTTAACTCCTGCACAAATGTTTGCAAACACTCCTAAGGGAGCAACTTACAGCTTGCAAGGCGCAAATACTGAGGGTGTAGTAGTAATTGAAAATACTGGTACTTTCACTATTGCAGCAGACGGAGTAGTTACTTTCACCCCTGTTCCAAAGTTTAAGGGCGAAACGAAAGTAACGGTAGTACTTACCACGTTAGCTAACAATACCTACACGGCTAAATACCTAGTAGTGGTAAATGTAGATCCAGAAACTTTGCCTAAGGCAGATATTTCTGCACCACAAGTAGCAGTAGGTGACGAAGTGGTAATTACTGGTCGCAACTTCACTCCAGGTGCAGAAGTGGCTGGTGAAATTCACTCCACTCCTTACTCTATCGGCACTCAAATTGCTGATCAGAACGGTACAGTGACTTTCCGAGTAACCATACCTGAAAACTTTGCTACCGGAGCACACACGGTTTACTTAACTGAAACCGGTGGCACTAATCGTGCTCAGGTATCTCTAACCGTAACTCCTAAAGTTACTGCACCAACAGTACAGCCGCCTGTTCCAGTGGTTAAGCCAGAAGTGACTAAGCCAGAAGCAGCTAAGCCTGCTATCCCAGCAGCTAAGCCAGCAGTCGCTAAGCCAGCAGCAGCTAACCAGCTTGCTAACACTGGCGCAAACACTGCAACATTCTTTGCTTTTGCAATAGTAATGTTCGGGGTAGGTGCAGCCTTGCGCTTACGCAAGTCTGCTTAAAATAGCAATAAAATGAGGGGTGAGTTTGGATAATCCAAACTCACCCCTCATTTTATTGGTTAAAGTCCTTTATTTAATCGTATAACTCTATACCTCGCGCGTCTCTATGCCAAAACTTTCCGCGAGTTGAAACCAGAATTAAAATACCTTCAATTAATCCCCATATACCAGAGATAAACGACAATATACCAAGAGAAAATACCGTAATCAATAATTGAGCTATTCCTTTACCTGTGTATCCTAGATAAAAATTATGGATGCCAAAAGCACCTAAGAAAATACCTAACAGACCAGCTACTATCTTTGATTTAGGAGAATACTCCGATGCACCATAAGGAGGCATTACCGGCGGCATATTGCCATTGGGCGCTTGTGCGTAGGGAGGTATTTGCCCGTTAGCTGTCCCGAAATGGTTTGGCACTGACGCTTCGTAAGGGTTAGGTACCTGATTAGCATTCGAAGAAAACGCAGAATTTACACTAGCGGAAAGTTCCGGATTGCTGAAACCGAAATTAGACTGCCCATTTACGGGCGGAACATTTGAGTTATTCATATTTTTCTCCCTATTTTCTAGAAAAGCTATAACTGTTATATTAATAGTTTTTCCACACATACTCTATAAAATCAGTCTATTTCCCTCCCTTCTCTCCAAAAAATACAAGAAAAAAATTACTGTGTATTTTATTAGTTTGCAGGCAATATGCTTTAGTACTTTGTTTACTCATCAAAATAAGTGGGCAGTGTTTTTGTAAACACCGCCCACTTTACTTTGTGTAATACTGGATTAAGTTTTAGCTACGACGTGTACGTGGTCGTAATACCATACCACCTAATCCAACTAATCCTAATCCCACCAGGAATAGCGAGAGGTTATCTGCACCAGTTTTAGCTAACTGTGGCACTGCTCCCGATTTAGCAGGAGTGCTAGGCACAGTCTGCGCAGGAGCTGGCACAGCAGAAGATGCTAATACTTCTAAACTAAGTGCCACCAAACTCTCTCCAGTTGCTTTACGTACCACTACCACATCATGTTTACCTGGAGTAGTACCTGCAGGAATTGCTACTTCTACCGAGAAAGTTCCAGTAGTAGTAGTCACTACTTCTGCTAAAAATACTGGCGTAGAATGTAACTCTAACCGTAATGTTTCTTCTGCTCCAAAACCACTACCACTAATCACTACTTTATCCGTAGCAATTGTAGCTTCCTTATCTAAAGCTAGTATTGGTTTGATTTCTGGTGTTACCGGCTCGGTACTTGGTGCAACAGGTTCAGTTTCTGGCACTGCTGGCTCAGTTTCTGGCACTGCTGGCTCAGTTTCCGTTTCTCCTTGAGTAGGATCAGTTAGCGTAACCGTAGTACTTGCTAATCTAATAAAACGTACTTTAGGTTGCGCAGTTCCTACCGACGCCGGATCCACATAAGCATCTTGTGCATACCGTTTCTCTTTATCAAAGAAATAAACATCTACCGTAGCTTCTTTACCATAATAGTCAGCAGCATTTGGCAATAGCTCTTCTAAGATAAATTGTCCGCCTGCTTCTAAAATTTCTGCCGTTACTGCAGCTGGCACAGCTTTACTTACCCCATCTACAGTAACCACAAAACGATAATTTGCCGTCCAATTATTATCCCAACCACTTACCGTAATCTGGGTAAAGTCATCTACTACTTCTGCCACTACTGTAGGAGTAGCTGGTTTTATCGTTTCACATACAGAGGTTGGATCAACGGGAGTTACCGTTTGCTCAGCTAATTTAATAAAACGCACTTTATTACGTGCTTGCATATCTGGATCGTATAAAGACGGATCTTCTGTACGATTCTTGTCAAAATAATACAAAGCCACTTTTAGATTCTGCCCATAGTACTGGCTGGCTTGTTTACCAAAAGTAGCTAAGTAGTCCTCAAAAGTTTTAGTACCTTCAGCTAATGCGAGTGCAGTGTAAGCCTTGGGAATAAAAATCGGGTCGTTTTCCCCTACTGTAATCACTACTCGCATATTATTAACGCTAGCAGCATCTACCCCTGCAATTTTCACCAAATTTTCTGGAGCGTGGCAGGTAGCGGAAACTAGTTCTACTTGTGGCGCAGCAGGCACGGCAGCTTGCGCAAAAGAGCCGTTCAAAGGAACGATAACAGCGGCTAATAATGCTAATGCAGATATTCGAGAAATAAATGCCCGTTTCACTATATTCCTAACTCTAGTCTAGTATTCCCCCAATGCTGCTAAACCTCGACGCAGCATTATCACCAAGGTTTGGCACCCTTAAAGGAAAGATAGGCGTACGTACTTCACTCTACCCAAGCGCAGTAAAAATGTATAGCAAATCACATTTATTGGAATGAATACAGTAAACTTCTTGCAGCTATCAAGGGTTAAACATACATACAGCTTGAGATACAAACCAGATATTTGACAATCACAGCATGCACAATAAAATAAAACAAAAACCTCCGATAATTCGGAGGTTACAGCTCCCGCGGTTGGATTCGAACCAACGACCGTCCGATTATACGACGTCCCAGCTCAGCGATATTGTCCACATTTCAGACTGGCTTTACAAAAAATCTGCTTAAGTGGGTAACTATGAGCATTGTTAGTGATTACCTTAATTTTTTGAAAGCGGCTCAGAAAAGCCCTGAAACTATCCGTACCCGTAAATACTACCTATTAAGACTGGAGCGAGATTTTGACCTTTTAACGGTCAAAACTAAAGATTTAGAAGATTGGTTTGCGTCTAATGATTGGGCGCGGGAAACTGCACGAAGCGCGCGCTCAACACTTGCTAACTTCTTTGCGTGGGCTAAAGACAGCGGTTTGCGTAAAGATGACCCTTCGTTAAAACTTCCCAAAATTAAAGAATCTACCCCTTGCCCCAAGCCTTTGCCAGAGATGTATTACCGAACTTCTTTATATGAAGCTGAGCCTTTGGTGCATTTGGCTTTACGTCTTGCGGGTGAAGCTGGGCTAAGACGAAGCGAGGTGGCTAGATTAAAGACGTCTGATTTAGAGCCAGATTTACTAGGATTTTCTCTGCGGGTTAATGGCAAGGGCGGCAAAATTCGAGTTATACCTATTTCCGACTCTTTAGCTAGAGAAGTAATGACTTTTGCGGGTAGTTCTTACTGGGTTTTTCCCTCCCCCATTACTGGAAAGCATTTAACCGCTGATTGTATAGCGAAAAAAATTAGTAGAGTCCTACCCAAAGGTTATTCAATGCACACGCTGCGCCATAGATTTGCCAGCACCGCCTACAATCGCACCTACGACATTCGCTCCGTACAAGAATTACTAGGGCATTCGAGCCTGAACACAACGCAAAGATACGTCGCGACTGGTAGAGAGCGCCTGCGAGAAGTGGCAATAAGCGCCGCTTAGTGTGATGCGAAACACTACAAAAGGTTTACTTTATGGCTTGCAATGTCCAATCAATAGACATATACTATTTATATAAGGGCAAGGCAAAAGGTCTTAAGCCCACGGCAAAGAAAGGTCGAAACAATGGCAGGATACAATTGGGCAGCCGGCAAGAGCAACAACGCTGTACGTGCTGAAGAAGCTGGCCTACGGGTGAAGTCAAAGATTACAAACGATTGGCTTAAGGCTGGCGGTATCGACGAAAAGGCAGCTTTTATCAAATGGCTTATCGGATACAACTTCATTGACGCGAGCGAATGGCACCATACTTCAAAATTCTTTAACCGCGTTGATTATTACAGCATAGAAGATATCATTGAGGGACTGGAATACATTAAAGAGCGCAGTGCTTCGCGCCTTGAAGCACTCCACAAGATTTACGCAAACAAAGAACTACGCAAAGTGAGCGTATTCAAGCTATACGATTTAATACATGAATATGAGTAAAAGACTGGTCTAGGGGTCGCGTGACCCCTAGACCACGCATGAAAGGAAAAAATTTATGGACGCTGCGGAATTTTTAGCGATGCGCCGGCTGATTGGTGCTTTTCGAGAAGATTTAGCCAAGGTTTTAGGGGTTAATCCGCGCACTGTTCAACGCTGGGAGAACGAAGAATCTCCGATACCGTGGGGTATCGAGGACGAGTTTAGCGAGATTTTCGAAAATTTTGCCAGCGCTGTTCGAGCAATAGTGGACGCGGCAGCGTCATCTCCCACGCCTTATACTTTTCGCTTTTTAAAAGGCGCGGAAGATTCTTCGGCTAAGGCTGAGTATAACGCGCTTTTGCGCATCGCGTGGTTTCAGACTTACCTGCTGGGGATAGAGGGGGTCGCAGTTTACGAGGACGAGGAGCTCAGCTCAATAGTTCCTTGACTTGGAGCGTTTGCACGTCTTTGCGTAGCTCATGCAGACGTTCTCCGTGGTCTCGCTGTACTTCTTCTATCCGTTGCAAAGCGTCTTTGATACTTGACCCGTGATTTGGGGAAAGTTCTTTGGTGATTTTTGCCGATGCATTGCTCATGCGGCGGGTAGCGCCTAGCGCGGTGACTATCGCGGCGAGTCCTGCAAAGCCTCCTAGTGAGGATATAGCGTCAATTATCTCGTGTATTTTCATTTGTTTCTTCCTGCGTGAGGTGTGCGCGTGCTGTTCCCAGTCCAAGGATTGCCGAGGTTAGCGCGATGATGAATGGCGCGATAGCCTCGGTAATAAATCCGAGAGTTACTAGAAGTGGGATTAGCGCGAGGGAGATGTTATAGATATATAGGCGGGTTTGACGTGGGATAATATCTTTTTCGCGGGGTTTGTGGTGTTTTCCCATTTTTAGCCCCCTAAAATTTGATTTACTCTTGCCTGTACAGCGGCGTAATTTGAGCCGAGGGCGCGTTTGCGTGCTTCCCCGTTGCCGAAGTCGCCACGTATTACCCGTTGAGCCAGTATCTCAATATAGTTGTTCACTGGCTGGGCTGGGGGCTGTTTTTTCCCATAGACGATTTCATTTACACGAGCTTGAATAGCGTTGTAATTTTTTCCCAGAATGGCTTTGCGGGCTTCTCCGTTGCCGTGTTGCCCGCGGTAGACTTCCCAAGCGATTTTTTCAATCTCTTCACCTGTAAGGTCGCGGAGAGCTAACGGGATTGGAGCAGTGTTAGGGATTGGTTTTTTACCTGCTGGGTTTTGTCTCCAGTAGTGGCATGCGCGAGTTTCAAGGTGGCCCATTAGCGCCTGCCATTTCCCAGGGCAAGCCGTAGCAGTAAATTCGTTATGTCGCCGCAGCGGCATATACCCGTACCTACCCCACAGATAGGCGATTAACTGGGCGACGGCTTCAATGTCGGCGCTGTCTGCTTCCGGTCTGCATTCGATGCCAATGCCTTTCGCGTTCCCGCTCATGGCGTGCCATGCTTGATTCATCGTGTCTACTAACTGGTAGCAGTGGGTGGCATCAATCACAAAATGAGCTGATACAGGGACGTTATTTGTGGCTAGGTAGTGCGCGACGTTTTCCGCTTTCTGTCCAAAGCCTCCCCAGTGGTGGATAACGATAAATTCTGGTTTTACGCCGAAAATTCGGCGCGCCCAGTTCTTAGAGATATAGCTGGTGTTGTCGATGGTAATCATTTTTTTCCTTACATTGAATTTGAATCGTAAGAGGTGTTGAAGTTTGCGGAGCGGATTAGTTGGGATTGAATTAGTTCCCAGCGCAAAATAATCTCAAAATCTGTTGAAACTGCGCGCGTAGCCGATAGGGCGAAAAGAGTTACAAAAGTAGCGTTGTTCGCTGAGAAAAGCGGCGATAGCCACACATCTAAATTTGTGTCCATTCGAGAGGCGGCGTTGCGCACCCCTACTAACTGGTAGATGTATTCATAACCGTTAGCGGGGGTATTCGGGAAAGGTACGCGGAAAGTCGCTTTATAGACGCCGTTTCCCGCGGCTCTTGTAAAAATGGTTTTAGGAACGGTGAGTTTTTGATAGCCACAAGCTTGAAATAGTGCGCCACTGTCTTTATTCACCTCAAGATACCCGCCCCCGACAGAGTTAATCTTGTTATTTAGTTCATTAAAGTTACCGTTCAGTTCATCGGCAGCCATAATCTCGCCGTCTTGATAAACGTGTAATGCCATTTTTTTAGTCCTTTCTAATAGGTGTAAAGTTTAGGGTTAGGAATGCGCTCGCGGGGGTGATATTCCACTCTATTCGGGTTATTAGGAGATTTGTTTTAGTGCCGCGATACTCGGAAGCTACTACATCGCAAATTTCTAGAGGTAGTAATAGGTCGGTATTATCGAGTTGCCGATAGTTGTAGGTTGTGGTGAATGTAGCCGATTGAAGTTGTTGTATTGGTTCATAGTCGGCTAGTCTGTCTTGAAAAAACGGCGCTAACTCACTGATGTTAAAAGACATCGTTTCAAGCTCAACGATATTATCCGTGAGCCGTTGGTGCTTTTCATTAGTTATGGTGGTTGGGGTGGTTTTGCTTTGGAAATTGCCTTCATCGTCTTGGGTGTAGGAGTGGTTTTGTAACCTGATGGCTGAAATGACTTGGTCTGAATCATAACGGGCTTGCACGCTGGTTGGTGAAACCACTGGTAGCTCACCAGTATAGTTGGTGTTGGAAGTCAAGATTTGAATTTTAGGTTTTTCTGCCAGTTTTTGCGTAAATCTTATAGAGTTGTTTTTGGTGACAAACCATGACACCCCCACGGTTGCGCACAGAATATCGTTGTATTCTGCGAGATTTGACTCTTTGACAATTGAGCCTATAAGGGGTGTTGGTGTAGCGGTGGGGTCTTGGATAATCTCAATTGGGAAGCTTTTATTTAAAGCTTCTATGACTTCTTGCCACGGCGCGCCGTTTGTTCTAGTGTCTTGATATTTAGCAGTTTTTGACACTTCGCTTAGCTTGTCCACGGCGCTTATTTCTACCGTGTACGTACCGTCTTTATCTTCGCTAGAAGATACGCGGGACACGTTGCCAGTAAAAAGTGGTGCACGGTTCTCATGGTCTACCAAGATTATTGGTGTGCCGTTTTTGATACGGATTGTGCGCGGGTCGAAACTGTTGAAAATTTTTATGGTTAGACTTCCAAGGTCTGCACGCGCAGATAGGTTATTAAAAGTGACTCCTCTTGAAAGGTTGATTTGAGTTCCCGCACTGGCAAGCTGTACCCAGTTTTTCAACATCGGTGTTTCACCTGCTAGAGGGGCTTCCCCAAGCCTTGAAGTGCCTAGCTTGAAAGCATGAGTGTTTTCTGCGCCGGAAAGCGCAAACCCACCAAGTATAGCTTTGCCTAGCACGTTGCTTTGCAATTCTGGACACTCAATATAAGCAAGGACTCCAAAGCGGGAAGTACTAGGGTATGCCGTGTTGTTAGTGATTGTGATTTTGAATACGGTATTTGGGGTGGTGTAGATTTTGAAATTACCACCATAGGTAGCTAAACCTGTAAGACTTAGACTACCTGTGTTTTTGATAAGTCCGCCTTTGTTGAGCGCACGGACTTTGGTCAAACCACCGTTAGGAGTGCTAATAACGGTAACGGTTACCGTATATTCGCTTAACGGGTCTAGGTAGTTGAAAGCGCCGGTTACTATAGGAGCGGTGGCGGTGATGGTATCCCCGTCGCGACTTGCTCCCTCCAGTGTTTCGGTCTCTCTTAAAAGAAAAGTTTTCATTATCTACGTCCTGCCAATTTTTCGTATTCTTTAATCGCGTTCACAACTTGGCGTCCTATCTCAGGGGTCGGGGTCAAAGCCTGAATATTTATCACTATCTGATTAGCCGGCGGATTATCTGGATTAGTGGGATTAAAGTCAAGGCTGGCTTTAAGTTTTGGCTGTCCAAAATAGCTCGGTATCTGTTTAGTTAGACCTGTTAGGGTTTTGCGCACCTCGGGGTAAGAATTTTCTAGCCCTTTAACAAAGCCGGATATTACGAGTTCACCGGCGTTAGTAAGAATAGTCGCGTCGTGCTTTGCTGGGCCTTTCCAGTCTGGCAGCCAGCTTGTTAGCTTTTTCAAAGTTCGTTTAACCGCGTTAAAGCCTGAGGTAATACCGTTAATAAATCCGTCGATAATTTTAGCGCCTGCGTTTCTAAGAAAAGATAGCGGATTTCCAATCCATGAAGAGATTTTGCTACCGATACTGCTGATAATGTTTTTGACGGCGTTAATCGCGCCAGTTACCCCATTTTTTAACCCGTTGAAAGCATTTATAGCTACTTCTTTAGCAGTGTTCCACGCCCCACTAAAAATGCCCGTCAAGAAATTCATTATAGTATTTAGGGTGGCTTTTATAGCTCCCCACACGGTGGAGATAACATACTTTATAGCTTCCCATACTGCGGAAATGGCTATTTTACTCGCGGTGAAAGCAGTGGATAGGACTTTTAAAGCTATTTCTATAGCCGAGAAAATACCTTTAATTATATTCCACGCCACATTAATAGCGGTTTTTATCGCACTCCACACCACAGATACGGTTGTCTTAAGAATGTTGAACGCGCCCACTAAAACGGTTTTCACAATATCGTTAAAAGTTGTGAAAACTGGTTTTAAGATATTCCAGACCCCTAAGATAACGCCTTTAACGTTATCCCAGACTTCATTGACTTTGTTTCTAAAACTCTCATTAGTGGCATACAGGGTGGTTAAAATTCCTATAAGGGTAGTTATCGCTGTGATGATAATTCCTATAGGGTTATCTTTCATTGCCACGTTTAGGGCTTTTTGTGCGCCGGTTACTAGAGCGGTGCCGGCTGCCCATGCTTTTTGCGTAGCCCCCCACACGGCTTGAACTTTAAGGTAGGCTTGTATGCCGGTAACGATGCCGGCGATAGTGACCCCTAGAGGTATTAGAACATCTTTATACTCTATGATTTTGGAGATAATGTTTTTCACGGCTGGGATTAGCGTTCCGGTGATGAATACGCCGAGGGATTGCGCGGCTTTTTTTACTTTTTCCCACGCTGGCGGAAGATACGTGCCTAGCACTTCTTTTAGCTTGTCAAAAGCTGGCATGGCTTTAGTTTCTATCCACTTTTTAATTGCTGTCATGGCGTTGGGTAGTTTGTCGTTTAGCCAGTTAAATAGCGGAGTTATAGCTGGGATAAGGTAACTTCCAATTGTCGCGCTCATATTCTCCCACTGAGCGGATAACACCTGTTGTTGATTGGCAAGCGTTCCTGTCTCTCTCCCAAATTTGCCATGCATATCGCTAGTTTGCTCCATGATGAGAGCGAGGGTGGCTGCCTGTTGAGCGCTATTGTCAAAGCTGTTGCCGACTTTTTTGAAGCCTAGTTCAGCAGCTTTAGCATCAATAGCAGCCTGCTTGAGGCTTACGCCGTATCTTTCGATAGGGTCACGCTCCCCTTTTAGCGCGGAGGATAGAGCGTTTACTGCGTCGGTGGTGCTTCCGCCAAATCCGGCGGCGAGGTCAGCGCCTAGCATGATTAGCTTATTAGTTTTTGCCCCTAGCTGGTCTATGGCTGTCCCACCGTTTTTAAGTTGTGCGCCAAGCACGGTTGCTAGTTCGTTGTAAGAATTGGCGGATAGACCGGCGGTTGTGGCAGCAGTTTTTGCAAAAACGTGCATTTGTCCCGCGCTGGTTTTAAAAACGTCGTCTATTGCGCCTATTGATTGTTCAAGTTTTGCGGCAGCTTCAACGGTTTTTTGTCCTATTACTATAGAGATTCCGGCGACGGCGGCGGTGGCAACGGCGAGGGCTTTGCCTAGATTTTTCGCGCCTGCGGCTAGTTTGGTGAAACCGGTTTCGTTTCCTAGCTCTCCCATAGCTCTGCGGAACTTTTTCGTATCAGCAAGCACTGATACAACTACTTTATTTCCAGCCAATTTCCCCCTCCTTTTATCGTCGCCGATTTTTCTTATTTAAGGCATTTATTATTGCTTCGCGTTCTAACGCGGTGAGCTGATAGTATTCGCTCGGTGATATATGAGCGTATACTACGAATTCACTCATTTCTTTAGCTAAAGCTTCTACGCTTTTGGGTCGATAACCCCTAATAAGTCACGTACTGTTTTAGTGTGTTCTACGCGCTTACTGGTCGCGGCTTTAAGTATGGTAAAGATTTCGTCCATTGTCAGGGTCGCGTAGTCTTTGGCGGTAAGATTTTTACCAAATCGTGCACCAGCGATATATACTGATTCGCGGATTTGAGCTTCAGTGTCTTCTCCTGCATTCGCGGTGAGTCGTGTTGTTTCTGCCGCGGTTAGGGACTGGGAGAATGCTTTGGATATTTCTTCGTAATCGTTTTCTAGCATATTAAGGTACTTTCTTTATTTGAGGCGGATATCGTTTTTAAGCATTATTTGTTTAATGCCTTGTTCTAACATTTCAATGCTTTTTTCTTGCTGAGCCGTAAGAGCTTCTGTCAAATATAACGTCGGTTTTATTTTCATTACTCGCCCGCCGGCATCTGTATATCCGTTGAATGTGCCGTAATGGATAATGCCGGCGTACTTTATGGCTTTACTGCCTGCTCTTACCACTGCTTTAGTTTTCCCGCGTCCTGCGCGGAGAGTTTTAACAAGTTTTTCATCTTTGCGGGGTACGCGCTTTTTAGCGTCTTCCACCACCATAGAGCCGATAGCGTGCATGAGGTCTTTCATGTCTTGCGTGTCAGCTCCGGCTTGTTCAAAGTGCCGTAGTAACGCCCCTAGCCCCTGCGTGCGTAGGGTTACAGCGTTTTGTTTTATGTGGATTTCGCCTAATACCATTTTTGCGTACCCCGCATTTTTTTAAGAATCTAAGAGAGTGGATAGCTGACCTGTCACCTTTTTTACGGGTTTGGCGGTGAGCTGGCATTCTACTTCTGAGGTGTAGGTGTTATTTCCTGCATCTCCTCCCATTTCTGGCGCATTTGGCACGATGAGTGTTCCTGTGAAAATCGGTTGGTCGGCGGTTGCTTCTTCGTTCCCGTGCGGGGCTAGAGCAAATTTGAGTTCGCTACCTGTGGATTCCCAAAATTTCATGAATAGACTTTCAGGGTCGGTGGATTGCACCATACCAAGAGATAGGGTGAATGCGGAGAGGTTCCCACTGCGGGCATCTAAGAATGTGGTTACGTCGGCGTCTTTGTCTTCTGCTGATAGACCCCAGCTAGTTACGTCGCCGATATAGTTTTTGCCGTCGATTAGTAGGGCAAGAGTTGTGCCTTTTAGGCGCTTGCTGGATACTGTTGAAGCCATTTTTAGCCTTTCATGTTGATAGTGGATTTTAAGGATATAGTGAATGCTGGGAGTAGAGTTCTTGTGTCGGTAAAGTTGTATATTTCGCTGACGCGTTCAAGGTCTGCTAGGTCGTTATCGGTGACGATGTTATAGATGCTGGTTGTGAGTTTTTCGGCTTCTAGCATGGAGCTTTTAGCGTCTATCGCCCCCATGACGACTTGTATTTTGTAAACGACTTCTAATTGCCCAAATCGTTCTGCGATAGTTGCGCTAGTGCTATTGAAGATTATCTGTTTAGGACTGATAATCTCGCTGGGGTATTCTATGACTTTGTATCCAGTTGCTTCTAAAGCTTTAGCAATAGCCTGTCTATCTAGGGTGAGCGGGTTCATGCAAAGCCACCCCCTACAAACGGGCGAAGTAACGGGTAAACGAGGTTTAGCGGGTCGCGCGCCAGTCTTATTGGGGCGTCGTGTTCACCGTAGGCGGCAAAGACGCCGCCGGGGGCTTTTGTCCGCGTTTCTAGCTCACGCGCAACGGTTAGCAAAGCTTCGTCCCTGATAACGTCGGGGATATTTTCGCGGGCGCTTCCAAGATAAGTATCTACTAGCTTTATAGCGGTTGTAAGATTCTTGGTTATCCGCTGTTTTTCCTGCTCGTCGGTCATGTCAAGGTTTAGTTCTTGCATAAGGTAGACGAGTAGTGGGCGTGAATCCAATGGCAGCATGGTAGATACCTATCTTAGAAAAGACGTTCAGGGGTTATGCGGTGAATTTGACTGGTACGATTCCTTGCGGTACGGGTGCGTAGTGGGCTGCGTAGCCGTAGACGCTGAATACGTCGGTTAGTCGGGTTTCGTCACGGTCGGTTAGACGCATTGGCGCGCGTCCGTCTTCGTTGATTTCCAGTGCTTCGCTGGTATATCCAGCAAGGACTCCTGTGCCAATATCGGAGGAAATGCCCTTTACTGGGATATTTAGGAATTGTCCTCCTAACCCTTGAATGGTTAGCTCTCCATGTTTGGAGTCTGCTTGGGAAGTGAAGTGGAATGCTTTGCGGTCTTCCCGTAAAGTAGCCAGATATTTAAATACATCGTTAGACACGATTAGCCCTGTGAACGGATAAAGTACGTTCTTCTTGAAGTGCTCTACGAGCTCGATAATCGCGGTGGTGAGGTCATCTGCGGTGAAAGTCGTAGCTGTTTTAGCGATTGTAATCGGGGAGCTACTTGCTTGGGTGGCGTAGACTTCTTTGAATAGGCTCGCTGTGGCGGTTTCAATTTCTTTCGCATAAGCGATGGCCTGCGCTTTGTGAATGGTGGATAGGTAGGAAGCTGCGCTGCGTTCTACTGCTTGGCGTGAAAGCTGCACGTACCCGCCGTATGTTTCAATGCTCGTGGTCTTGGTTGTGAAGTCAAGTTTGCCGGTAGCGAGTACATCGCCTTCTTTAGCTTGCTTCCCCACCTTAACCGTGTTCGTCTTTAACTCTGGGTATTCTAAGGTATTGCCGGTAGCTGGTAGGTTTTTAACGTGGTTGAAAAGAGAAGTTAGCTCTAAGGTTTCTTCCATTAGTTTAATTTCTCGCTCTAACCAGTTAGGGCGAGGGTGTGAATCTGCTAAAACTCCAAGATTCGGGGTTTCTTCGCGTAGTTCAGGGGTAGTTAGGTAGGCTTTTACGTATTCGCCGGCTGAGCGGTACTCGGCGAGGGGGTGAGTGGTTGGGGCTGGTGGGGTGAGTCCTGCTCGGATTTCTTGCGTGATTTCTTCCAAACCGGCGCGGAGCTCATTAATATCAGCGCTAAAGTTGTTTTCCATTTTTTCTGTGTCCTTTTCTGTTTTTGCTTCTAATGGTTGGTTGTTTCTGATTTCTTCTACTGTTGCTTGTTCATAGGCTGGGAAAGTAACTAGGCTTACTTCGTGGAGGCGGGCGCGTTTACGTATCACGTGACGCGGATTGGCGGGGTCTTTTTCATCCTCTAGGGGTTGAAAGCCAATAGATACTGCGTTTAGCGCGCCGTCACGTAAGAGCGCGTAGGCATCGTTACCGGCGCTAGTTTCACTTATGCGCGCGGTGATATATGCCCCGTCTTCACGGTCTTCTACCTTTTCCACCACCCCAATAGTAGTTTCGTGCTCTAAACGGAGTTTTATACCTAGACCGGCTGGCTCTAATGCGCCGCGGGTGAATTCTTCAGTATATCCGTCCCAAATTTCGGTAACAGTGTTGTAGGGGACGGCGCGCGCCGTGAAAGTCCGGCTATTTTCTGCAATTTCTGCGTTATTTAACGCGATACTACGGGTTAAAATCTCCATTATTCGATACTTTCCATGCTAGGAGTTGGCTGGTTTGGTAGGGGTGGAAGTCCCTCAATTGCGCGCGCTTCGTTAATTGTTAAAAATCCTGCACGCAAACCAATTTCATGCGCGGAATACCGACTATTAGTGTCGGAACGCAATAGACCGTCTACGTTAAAGCGCACGTATTGCCCACGCACAGTTAGATAAGTGAAAGCATCTTCTATTTCCGCTAAATACCCCATAAGGGTTTGCCTTATAAATTGCTGGTTTTCCTGCTCAGCATTGGAATAGGTATCGCTCCCCCCGTCTAGGGACGCTAGGAGCATTTTCGCTGGTATCCCAAACATTCGCGCAATTGTCGCGACATCGGAGGCACGCGACTCATTGAATTGTAATTCTGCGGGAGTAAGAATAGTCCTAGAATACGTTAAGTTTTTACCCAGAACTGCTATCCCGTTCTCGTATTGTAGGGTTTTGTTGGCTATTTCTTTCCACTGCTTGGCTTGGTCTGGGGATAGTTCTTGGTCAGTGGTCAGGACTCCGGCGGGCGCACCGCCAGTACGAGTCCAGTTCATTGCCTGCTTTTCAGTATCCCAAATCCCTTGCAAAGTTGTCGCGCACGCTTGTAGTGGAGATTTACCCAGCGGCTCTTTAATATCGTGCGTTAAACGCAAATGCATAATTTCTTGCTTATTTATCGGGTTTCCATCAAGCGTGTAGGACGGATAGCCATTATTTATGAATGCTCCTACGCGGGAATTATCCAGCAAAGCAAGATTGTTAATTAACCCTTTGGGGTCACGGTTTATATACCAGAAAGCGTTGCCATGAACGGCTAGCGCGGTGACCGTGGCAGCGGTGAAAGCGCCAAAACTATTGAACTGCATAGACGGTCTGCGTATCCACTGCTCGTGTTGCTCCGCGGGGATTAATTCCCCGCCCCGCCATATATCTATTGTGAGTTGCCGTGCTTGAGTAGCAAGAATTTGTATCGCGCGATACACGGCGGGGTGCGCGGTAAAATGCTCATACGCGGTAGCGCGGCGTGGTAGCACGCTAACGCCGTCCACTACTGGTGAAGCGTCGGCGCTGTTGCGGGTAAGAATACCTGCTTTAGCTGCGATACGGGTTAGCTTGTTCACGCCTTTAACTTAACCCACGTTTTTTAGATAATGCGCGGTTTTTCTACGCTTTGTAGGGAAAGTTTTACATAGTGTTAGAAAATTTGCAGAACTGGCGTTGATAGTAGACGCATCGCGCCGTCTTGCGCGATAGCTACCGCGCGGAGAGCGTCTA
Source organism: uncultured Arcanobacterium sp. (assembly GCA_945874735.1). Classification (GTDB taxonomy): domain Bacteria; phylum Actinomycetota; class Actinomycetes; order Actinomycetales; family Actinomycetaceae; genus Arcanobacterium_A. Next base: position 23,688 of record CAMCHI010000016.1, read on the forward strand.
GGCTTCCTGCTGATTTTTTAATATCAAAAATTTGATACTTACCGCTATCCCGTACCGCGCAACTCTTTATTTGTTCAGTGTAGAGAGTGTGCCCGTCGTGTTCAAGGTCGCCGGTGCGTACGCGGTCAAAAAACGATTGACAAGCATGGGAATATTGAGCATATGTGACTGGAGTTGTCGGAATATATTGGGTAGCGAGTTCTTGAATCATGGTTTTATTACTACCTGCTTCGTCTGCGAGTATCGCGCGATAAGGCTTACTTGCCAGTTGCTTTAAAACATCGGGTAGCCAGTACGTACCGTTATCGGTGGCTATTAGTTCTACAGCGGGGATACCCTCAGGGGTAAGCCAGCTAGCGATAATCGTCGCAGATTCGCCGTTGTTAGCAATGTCCCATGTTATTATCTGGTCTTCGGGACGAGCTGGACGATAACGAGAAATCACGGCGGCGGGGTTATCGTAATTCCACCTGAGAGAGTCCCACTTGGCAAGGTCAATAATGGTTTCGTCGGTCTGAGTGAGCAGATTAAGGAACGAGCGCCGCCATTGACCAAGATTCATATCACCGCCAAGGTCACGTATTTTACGCGCGGACTGAGTATATCCAATAGCTGGGTGAAAACTAAGAGTAGCATCACTGTACGGGTTTTTATCCGCTTCTTCTTCGTCTGCGCTCCATTCAAAGTAGAAGCGGCGCGAGGTAGGGTCAAGAGTAGCTAATCGACCAATCTCCAAATTCCGATTCATATATGTTGAGTTAGCTGTACCCATCGTTGAAGCACGGATTAATTGCGTGAATTTCACAGTTGAAAAAGTAGGCTTTATCGCGGTTTCCAGCGCGTCCCCCTCTTCTAGGCTGAAAGCCCAATATTCGTCGATGCTGGCAAAGTTGGTATGGTCACCGTGTATAGCGTCAGGGGTTGGAGGGAAGGGTGCGATAGTCCCCATCTGCGGGAGATATATAGCCGACTGCATTCCTTTACCTTTTAAAATTTTCCAATCTTGAGCGCGGTTTTGACGGATTAACCCTAGATTTTCCACGAGCTGACTCCATCTTTTACCCGCGTCTTTGCCGGTTTGCGCGGTCATATTAGAATGCCAGCCCTTAAAGATAAGCGCGCCAGTGATATGAAAAGCCTCTAGCAAATCAGACTTTCCAGCCTGTCGCGGTACGGTAATATCACCCTCAGTATAATAGAGTTCCCCAATATGCTCTGGGTCTAACTCCCACGCAACATTTGCTACGTATTTTTGCCAAGGCATAAGCTCATAACCGCGCACGGCTTTAGAAACTTGGTTCACTAGCCCGCCTAGAGTCGGGCGCGCGGGATTACGCCGAGTAAAATACTTAGGTCTACCCTGCTTATTAACACTCATCTTTAATAATCGACTTCTTCACTCGCTATATTTGCACCAGATAGTTGGCGTTTAGTCATTTCCGCGATAACGATACTTAAAGTATCGTAATCATCATTGGACACGGTACGGGCTTCCGGTAGTTGGGCTAAACCGTCGAGAAAAAGACGGTTAAGCGTGGTGGTTGCTACTGATATTTTTTTCTCGGCAAGTCCACGGTCAAGCGCGCGCGCTGTAACCCTTAAAGATTTAGCAAGTGCAGCGGTTTTACCTGTTAATAGTCCTGCACTCTCTAACTCGGAGAGAAGTTGCTCTAAAGCGTGGGTATTTTCTCCGCTAGTTTCTTCTGGTTCTGGGAGTTCAAATAAAGTGTCGTTCATTTTTTTATTTTTTTTATTTTTTTCTGGTTTTGTTGTGTTTTCGCTGGTTTTTAAGGGTTTCCCCGCTTGTTTTTCTGGTTTTTGGGGGGAAAAGTTTCGGGAGGGGCGGGGTAGACTGCACCTGCTATAGGAAAAAAAGAGGGTTACGTTCGGGAGTTCGTTCTGTGTATTTTAGTTTATTTCCTGCTTTAACATTGCATTTTAGGTGCTCGGGACGCATATTAGAATACGATTCACTTCCCCCTCTTGATACAGGGAGTTGATGCCCGATACTGGCAGACATAGGGTGCGGGTACTTAAGCGTAGGGTTAATGCGTTGCCCGCATTTATAACACTGCAACCCGTACATATCAAAGAGCTGTAGGAGTATTTTCCTACGCTGATTCTTATTATATATGATGCGTGTCACTCTTCTAGTTCCCATTCCATCAACGCTTGTTCTACCTCATCTAACGCCTTACCTAGCTCTTTAACCACTTTACTAATCTCTGATTCTAAAGATGAGTTCCTAGCTTTACTGTTCAAGTATTTAAGGGTCATTCTAGCGAGGGTAAGTCTTATAAATATCCTTACCCCTAGTATAGTGATAGGCTCATAAGGCTGTACTTGCTTAGCTACTTTCTTCATTTTTTAACCGTTCCAGCATCGCTACAAATTCAGCGCGTCGCTTCTCTAACTCTTTGACTTCTTCCACAGTGTTTTTGCGCTTGGCTTTAGTTAAATCAACGCTTTTTCTTTTCTGAATCATATTTAACTGCTGAGCTGGTGAAAGTATCTCGTACAGTTTCCGCTTATCTTCTTCTGTTGGGATATATCTTTCTTCTTCTTGAGTTAAAAGATTCAGGCGGGAAGTATTCCCGCTGATACTTCCCCCTGATAAGGGGTGGGGGGCTGTACTGAGTTCCGCACGCTCTGAAGTGCGGAAACACTCTAAACGTGTCTTGCTACCCCGCGCATATGCTCTTTGCCGGTGGGTTAGAACAGTCTTGCCTTTAAAAGCTGAGAGCCTTTCAGCGGTTTTCAATCGGCGGAGCGCCCAAATATCACCAATTTTCGCGCGCGCTTCATAAATCAGCTCTACCAGACGATTTTTAAGAATCTTGAAATAGCTAGGTTGCGGGAAGCCATTAACGATAGCCCCGCGCCGCCATTCAATAAGTCCTATATCCTCAAGTAGTTGTAAGCGGTGACGTGTCCACCGCTCAGAAAGTCCTGAACGGTCTGAAATTTGACTAACAGTTGCCAGCCCACAGCCTGAGCCGTGCGGGAGCTGGTCTACCAACGCATATAGCGTTGAGCGTGCTCCTTGATATTCCCTGCCGGTCAAAGCCCCCCAGCCAGCAAAGCTCAGTGCGCGAACTAGCTGGGTAGTCTTCCAATAAGGAGTCGGGGTTTTCACTAATCCACCCCGTTCTCAAAGCGATAACAAACAAGCGCGGCGACTAAGCCAGTTACACCCATAATCTCGCTCGCGCCGTCTAAAATGATAATAAAAGCCGTAGACGTAAAGATTAACAATAGTAGGATTAGGTTTAGGTAGTTGATTTTATAATTCTTCATGATTTTCTTCCTCATCATTAGTGGGCATAGTGGCAAGAAAGTCGTCAGAGCCGTGCAGACGCCACGCAAGCCGGTAAGCACTCATTGCCAACTCACGCGCGTGGACGAACTGCGCTCTTATTTGCGCTTTAGAATACTGCGCGGGGTAAAGACTCATCTCATGAGCGCGTTGCCTGTGCAGAATAGATTGATACAATTTGCGCGCTATGTACGCTTCTATTAATTGATTGGCTGTGTAAGTTTCCAAGATTTAGCGCACCTCCCAAAATGCAGTTTGCGGGCGAGTTACAATACCAAAACGACGAGGAAAAGCATTCGGGAGGGGCGGGATATGCACACCTATTTGCGCAAGAGTAATAATGTCTTGCAAAGTCCACGCACGACGGCGAGAAAGCTTTGCGTAAAGCGTGCCTTGAACCATGTTGCAAGTTTTAGCTAAATCCCGCGCGCTAACCCTGTTCCGTTCCTGAAAGTTACGTACAGCCGCGGAAACACGCCGTTGATAAAGCTCATAATCAGATAATGTAAACTCCATAGCTCAAAAGGCTACACCATGTAGCTTTTTGGTAAAAATATTTACCCTTAATGGCGTGTCATTCTTAATTTCTTTCGATAATTCTTTACAAAGCGTAGCGAAAATGCAACAATGTGTATATGAATACTGTTTACAATTTGAATACGTCGTATCACTCTAGCGATTTTCAGCGAGTAATTGCAGATAATATCCGTGCAGAAGCTGGGCGGATTGGTTTGCGCCAAAAAGATATTGGCGCAATTGTGGGAATTACACGCGCGTCAGTTGGGCATAAAATGAAAGGGGTACGGGCGTGGAGTATTGAAGAAATTGAGATTTTAGCTGGTTTTTTCGGGCTTGAACCTTGGCAGTTGTGTAAACCGTCCGAGTATGAAGAAAGCCGCCGTAAGTCGGCGGCTCATCTATCCTTGCTCCCGCGGTTGGATTCGAACCAACGACCGTCCGATTAACAGTCGGATGCTCTGCCACTGAGCTACGCGGGAAAGCGACTTAACTAGAGTAATGGAATATGCCCTCAACCGTCAAATCTAAATAAGATTTTTCTTAGTTTGTGTGCAGACACACAACTAATCTCTATTCCAAGCTCACACCTCACATAAAGCAAAGTTTGTTCCTAAACATACAGTTATCATAAACCAACTGTATCGCGTAGCTCTGCCTCCACCTGATCCACATACAACCTATCTACTTCCATCCCCGGATTCTCGGTAGTAATTTGAGTAAATAGCGTATCATCAGCATTGCGCCTTACCTGCCCATATACCTTTCCTCCATTAGGCAATTCCCGCACCACCTGACACACAATCGAAGCGGTTATTCGCTCTCTAATCACCGTCAATAAACTAGCACTATATTCAAGTGGCAACTGGAACACTAAACTAGGCTTGGCACTATCCACAAACACTAAAGTCAAAGAACGTGTTTCTTCATCCCATTTTGCGCGCGCAAAATCAGCCCATTCTACTGCAAAGAGCAATTCCGACTCTCCAAAAAATACTAACTGCTCTTTCCAAGCAGCTAACCATTTCACAGTCGTTTCTCGTCCCGCATCCGCACTTTCCCACAAAGCACTATATCCTAGCGGCTTTTGCTTTCGATAACGCAAAATTACTTCCGGCAAGTGCTGTTTACGCCTACTAAACACTGCACCCCCTCCTGCAACTTAAAAAATATGAAACTAGACTTTTATATTGCAATATAATTTACAAAATCAAGGATTCTACTTCCACCACTCTAGAAACAGCCACCGTATGCAACTCTACATACTCCAGCGACTCAGTTTGCCCTTTCCGGAAATTTTGCCCTGCAAAATACCCAAAGGAAGCCAAAATTAAACCAAAAATAATCGCAAATATAAAGTTGCGTTTCTGCGCACGACGCAAACGTGCTTGCTCTTGCTCAGATAAACCCGACCACTTCTCGCCAGCTTTATCTATCGCCATCTCCTGCTTTTCTAAACGCTCGCCTATCACTTCCGGAGAAATAAAAGCAGCCTGCTCAGAATCATTAACCTCACTCTTATGCGATTCTTGCTCACTCATTATTACCCTATCTGCCATGGTTTATAAGCCTATTTTTAATTCTAATCATTTATCAACCAAAACAACGACAATAACCTCCACACTATCCAAAACCGTACCAATCAAATCTTAACCACCCACACCTCAACTACTCCTACTTTCTATACCACATAGCAGCCTAAAACTACCGCATAGTCCCGCTAGGTTCTCTCCTCCTAACCGCTTAAGTACACTAAAAATATGAACACGAAAACACCTACCAACAACACATTTAAAGTGCTACTACATATCGATAGCACCGAAACTGATGCGCGAGTTGAAATATATGCTCCCGCTTATTCAGAACAGATCCGTTTAATTGAACAAGTAGCCCAAGCAACTCCAGAGATAACCCAGATACTAGGTTTCTCTCCAGCTGGACACAAGCTACTACCGGTTGAACAGATTGCGTTGTTTTTTACACAACAAAAACGAGTATGCGTACGAGCACAGGGAGAAGTGTTCCAGATACGTCAGCGTCTTTTTGAACTAGAAGAAAGGTTAAATCCCAAACACTTTATCCGTATTTCACAAAGCGAAATTGTCAATCTGCGTTTTGTACAGTCTTTAGATTTCTCCATTGCCGGCACTATTTCCTTGAAATTAAAAGATGGAACCACCACTTTCGTGTCGCGCCGATGCTTGAAAAATTTTAAGCAACAACTAGGTATCTAATCCCCCCATTAATCCAGTTATATACAAAGAAGGAGCAAAATAATGAAAAACTTTATCAAAGCTAGCGTATATGGTTTAGCAATTGGCACCCTAGTAGAACTATTAGTATCTGTAATTGTTTCCTACAATAATTCAGTAAACATTTTCGTATGGGCTACCCCAGATTTTCTTGCTCAATTTGAGGACAACACACTCTTGGCTGCATTTATCGTTAAGGGCTGCTATGCCTTAATCGGCATCCTTTCTTATCTTGCCTCTAAAATCTATGAATCCGATAAGCTTTCCCTCACTACCGCCACAATTTGCCACCTACTCCTCATTTGTAGCATTGTGGGCACGGTTGGCTTAGTATTGCAATGGTTCCCAGTCACTTTAGGAGGACTAGCCACTTTTAGCCTATTATTTATCCTGATTTACGCAATTATATGGGGAGTGATTTATCAAAAGACCTCTCAAACTATCAAAGCAGTAAACGAGAAGTTGCAAAAGTAAAAGCATTATCTAAACCGTGAGCCGTTAAGTACGTTTATGATACTTGACGGCTCACACTTTGCATTTCCCCACAGGAAAAATCACTAGATTTTCCAAAACATTACCAACACACCCGTGCAAATAAAATAATTTTATGCGCAACAGGCACAAAAAGTTGTTTGCACTCCATTAAGGATACAAGCGAACTAGGTTTAGCTGAGCAGACAGACCAGGCATTTAGCCTAGAAAACAGGGGGCTTCTCGATCATTAGAGATACTCTAAAGGTGACTATCAATTAGGCTGCAGTGGCAAGCCTCCGACACTTATTCCCAAACGGGACCAAACAAAGATCCTTTAGTTTAAGCTTGGCTCAAGCTCCGTGTGAGGGTGAACTCCAATTATGCCACTAAGCCTTCGAGAACTCTTCACCTATGTCTTGCGACAGTTCAAAAACTAGATCCGTTGAATCTGCAGAAAACCTGCATTCCTCATTTATTTGAATCAATGATTCCACGTTTTCTTGGAGGGTCAGATCGACGATGATCGTAAGCATTGCAAAAATGAAAGAGTCTACTGAAACCACATTAAGAATGAAGCCATCAGCCATTAAATGTTTGCGATAATCATCTACTTCTTTTCTATCGAAATCCGAATGCCTACCGTAAACAAAGTTAAGTGAATTCTGCTGGGCCTCTGGAGCTTTTTGACAGCGTGACGCACATCGGACACTGAGAAATTTTTGTCCTTCAACTCAAATAGCGCAAACAGCGAATCTTGATGATACACATCTAGATCTGAAACTTGGCGAGATGATGCTCCACTCTGATTCAGGTTGTGAGGCTCAACTAGGTAGCGGCTATCACTCGAGAAATGCAGCTTGAGTACACTTGCGGTAACGAGTGTGAGCACTTCACCGCCGCAATTATGATTCAGTAGCCTATCCAGAAAAACCCCCGTAGCTACTACTTGATCATCAAATCCCGAAGTGTCTACCCCAATCGGAGGGATATTGGAAGTCGCAATACCGACCAACTTCCTCATCGCATATACCTATGCCTCAAATGCCTCATCCTGGCTCGAGAGCAGAGGTGGTTGATGGAAGACATCGACGATGACTCCCGGGCCCAGGAAAACCGGATCGATTTGGACCTGGCGGAGGAAGGGCTCGGGGATCTGCTCCAAACCGCCGATGCTGCCGCGGGGGAAGCTTATGCTGACAAAGGCGTCGATTTACAGGTCGAGACCATTACGGACACCGCCCGGGTGCTCGTGGACCGGCAACGCTTCGGCCAGGTGATGAGCAATCTCCTGTCGAACGCGCTACGGTAAACCTCGGCCGGCGGGCAGGTCTGGATCAGCGTCCACCGACAGTGAGGAGGCTGCTCGGTGACCACACCCTGCCTCGCGTGAGGGCCGTGCCCTCCACCCCTTGAAAATATACCCCCTTGGGGTATATGCTAGAGAGCAGCATCGCCGCATCCCACCGACCCGTAGGAGCTTT
>CAMCHI010000017.1 GCA_945874735.1 uncultured Arcanobacterium sp.
TTCCGTGGGGAGCGCTATGCAGCCGGTAACGGGTTTCGCTAAGACCTTGCTCGGTTTCCTGGAAAAGTGCTAATTCTACTTTGTGGGCATGAGTGGCAAAGACGCAAAAATCAGTACCTTGTACTTCGCCGTTTGCATCAGTTATCAGGGTTGGCCCAAATTTAGGAGTGGCAGATTGATATGCCATAGCTAAAGGCGGTTCTGGTACCGTATCGTTTAACTGAAAAAGCGGTAAATGCAAATCAGAATTAGCGAAACTCATTGTTTCATTTTGCCAGTTTTGCTTAATGTTGCGCATTTTATTTTAGATAATATGGGCAAATTGGCTTGTGAATTATCAGATAGATAAGGGGAGGTAACAAGTTATAATTGTGTTACTTTTTTGGGGGAGTGTGGAAGTATTTGGGGTGCGTTACTAGTTGTTTTACCCATTAGAATAGAAAATAAAATTTAATTATTTTTCTATCTGTAAATAGTGGGTGCTTGATGGTGCAAAATGCGGGAAAGGAAGGAGTAGTATGCGTTTAACTGTGGAACATTTAGCGGAAAAATTAGATGCCGAGCAGTTAAGTGTGGCTACTTTACTACGCGGCCCAGTATGCGTGCTGGCAGGTGCGGGAACGGGAAAGACGCGCGCTATCACCCATCGAATTGCTTACGCAGTACATTCAGGGACACTGCGAGCCGAAAATATTTTAGCTCTTACTTTCACAGTGCGAGCAGCGGGAGAAATGCGTGCCCGTTTAGCTGACCTAGGTGTAATAGGAGTGCAAGCTCAAACTTTTCATGCCGCAGCTTTAGCGCAACTGCGAGAATTTTGGGGTAATGCGGTAGGCGGAAATCTGCCACCTATTGCTGAATCTAAACAACCCTTAGTATTGGCGGCAGTGGCACGTTTAGGGCTGCCAGAAGATAAAGACACTATTTACGATTTAGCTGCCGAAATTGAATGGTTGAAAGTTTCTTTAATTGCGCCGCAAGACTATGAAGCGCGGATTAAAACCTTAAAACGAGAAGTACCAGGCGGAATAAAAGCTAGTGATTTTGTGCGGCTGTGGGAAGTTTATGAAGAAGTAAAAACGGAACGCGGAGTAATCGATTTTGAAGATGTGCTTTTGCTGCTGATAGGCATTTTGCGGGAACGCCCAGATATTGCTCGCACTATTCGGGCTAAATATCGCTATTTTGTGGTAGACGAGTTTCAAGATGTTTCCCCTATGCAATACCGTTTACTACAGCTTTGGTTGGGGAATAGTAAAGAATTATGTGTAGTGGGAGATGTTTCCCAAACAATTTATTCTTTTGCAGGGGCCAGCAGCGTATTTTTAGCAGATTTTACTAAGTATTTTCCACGTTCTACGAAACTGGTGTTGCAGCGTAATTATCGTTCCACTCCGCAAATTTTAGACCTAGCTAATGCGGTGATAGCTGCTGGTAAAGATGAAGCAACTGTAACGCTGAAAGCCCAACGTCCTGTTGGTGCTGGGGTTACTTGGCAAATTTATGATGACGACATGGCCGAAGCGGAAAAAGTAGTTGCCCAAATTTGGCAGGCACATAAAGCGGGCCGTTCACTAGCTGATTTTGCTATTTTATTGCGCATAAATGCCCAGTCTGCTTTATATGAACAAGCATTACAGAAAATGCAGATACCGTATCAAATTAAAGGCAGCGAACGTTTCTTTACCCGTCCGGCGGTACGAGAAGCCTTAGCTTTATTGCGCGGAAGCACTAAAGTGGTAGAACAGTTAGAGCTACCAGAATTAGTAGAGAGTATTTTCTATAGTATTGGGTGGCGTCCTAATCCGCCCGAAACTATGGGGGCAGGGCATGAACGGTGGCAACTATTACAAGTATTGGTAAATCTAGCGCGAGAAATGTGGGAAAATCGTCGTGCCACAATTTATGATTTCGTGGCAGAACTGGAAGAACGCGCTCGCTATGATAATGCGCCGCAGATGGAAGCAGTCACTATTTCTACTTTACATTCGGCTAAAGGACTGGAATGGCCCGTGGTATTTTTGCCAGGGATGTATGAAGGAATGATGCCGTTTAACTTTGCTGATACTGCAGAAAAGCAAGCTGAGGAACGACGTTTATTATATGTTGGCATTACCCGTGCTAAAGATGAACTGCATATTTCTTTCGCAAAATATAATCGAGAGGGAATGGCACGACAGGCTTCGCCATTTTTTGCTGGTCTTTGGCCTGCTCCGGTATCTTTAAGTACTTTAAAACGGCGCAGAGCCCAACAGGCGATAGCTGATTTTGCGCAATTGCCACAAGGTGAGCAAAGACTTTATTCCGCCTTGGTGGCATGGCGAGCGCAAGTTGCTGAAAATGCTGGTAAGCCAGCTTTCCAAATTTTCTCTGATAGTGTATTGCGGGAAATAGCGGTGCATAAACCTTGTACTTTACCTGACTTGCAAGCGATAAAAGGGATTGGGCAAACAAAACTTTCCCACTATGGTTTAGCTGTTTTGCAAGTGGTTACTGATTTTATTAATAATGCCTAAATAAAGTGGGCGTAAGTAGCAATTGTTTTAGTTATTAATTGCAAGTTGTTTTAACTTAATTTTGACTTTGGCAGGCACATTGTGGGTGGCTGGTAGGGCGTATTAGTTGTATTTCCTGTGGAGTAGGTGGAATACAGAGAATGCGGTCAATCAATGTTGGTTGGTGTTGGAAAAAGTTACGCACTTCGCGCACGATATACGCGCTGGAAAGTTGTAGCATATCGGTGCTTAAAGGAATGTCGGGATAATGAGCACCTTGAGATATAAGGTGGGCAAAATAAGGATTACGGGTTAGTTTGGCCAAATATATGCAATTAATACAAATCTGAGAATTAATAGTTACTAGAGGGCCAATATAGATATTTTGCTCTTCATACCAGACAGGTAGATATGGTTGAGTGCTGCAATTTAAGGCCATGATTTGAGGTGGAGTTAGAAAACGTGGCACACAAATTACTTGTAGCAAGTCGGTGTTATTAGGGGTGGTTGTTTGATTTTCTGATAAATGAGAGGGGGTTTGAGGTGATAATGGGAAGTCTGACCAAGAGGTGGTAAGAGGGTATTGGGTAACCGCAATTTCATTGTCAATAAACAGGGGAAAGAGTGAGTTAATAAAGGCAGGAGAAGCTATAAGACTTACTTGCGAGCTTGGGGGATAGGGAGATTTTCCGTATAAACGCCAGTCTACTACTTGGCTAATACTGGCAGGTGTGCTTAGAGAAGACAGTAAAGCGGATGGATTAGTGCAACTGAGGATTTGTAGGATTTGCTGGGCGCGTGTTGTGTTTACTTTAAGTTTTTGAGCAAGGTGGAAAAATTCTACTTGACTAAGTGGGTATTGCAAAGCATCTACTAATTTCAACTCAGGCACGGAAAAATCAGCTAGTTGCGGGCAAAAATCAGGGTCTAAACTCAGTTGTGCCTGTTTCGGGGTGAGCCAATATAAATTTATTCCAGGTGTTATTTGCATACTTTATCCCAAACTCTAAAACTAGGCAGGTGACAGTACGTGGGGTAGCTACTTTGAAGAAGGTAAGTAGCTACAGCAAAACTAAGGAAATTTAGCTGTAGTACTATCACACTGGAAGCTAGTAAACACTGAAAAAGATAGTTTTTGCTAAGCCGCCAGTGATGTTGGGATTAGTTTATAACTTTGGTAAGTATGCCGAGATTTTAATCCACAGTATCGGGATCAGATACGTCTGGAGGAGTGGAATCTGTGGAAAAATCTGGACTGGAAGAATCTGTGGCAAATAAATTGGCTAAGAAAGAATCTAGCTCAGCCGCAATTTCACTTTCCGGAGTGGAACGGAAAAAATCTTCTGGATTTTCTAGCCCAGCTGGGGTGGGCAGTAAATCTGGGTGATTCCATAAAGCGTCGCGCTGTGCAATGCCTAGTTTATATTCAGCTAATTGCCAGAACTTTACTGCGTTACGTAACTGTTTAGGAGCTAAGTTCATTCCTAGTTGGGTCACCCAAACGTGTTTAGCCGGATTATTGGTAGCATAACGGCGGTTAAACATTTCTCGTAAAGGCACAGCGTTAGGTAAGTGTGCTGCTACTGCCCGTGCAGAAACTTCTGATATCCAACCTTCTACTAGGGAAATGAGGTGCTCCAGACGAGCTAAAATTTCTAACTGGGTTTCCGACATTTCCATCACAAACACATTAGATAAGTCTATTTCCGTCACTCCTTCAGGGGAGTTGAAAGTAACTTCTTGCATTTGTTGAGCAATAGCTTGGGTGTCTATTTGGATACCACGCGCAAATTCTGCCACGGTATCTAAAATGCGGGGACGTAACCAAGTGACATTGGCAAAGAGGCGAGCTGCCGCTACTTCTCGTACCGCAATATAGGATAAAATTTCTGCTTCTGCAATATCTAAATCTTTTGCAAACTCGGTGATATTAGTAGGGATTAGCGCAGCGGTTTGGGCTTCCAAGAGCGGAAGACCAGTATCGGTACTGCCAAAGGAAGTATGTGCTAGATCAGCTAAGGCCTGCCCGAAACGCGTACCTAAAATTGCAGAGGTGAGTTTGGTGATTAACTGACTAGGATCTCCCATAAAACGCAACATATCGTTAGGTACTTCCGATAGTTGAGTAGTTAAAGCCTGAGTTAAAGCACGAGAAATGTTTTCTCCTACTGGGTCTAGGAGTTTTTGTAAAGAGCTTGCAGAATGGGTAATCCAATCTAAACGCGACCATGCTTGTGCACCTTGCGTTACTGCTCCTAGCTCAGTGGCTGCATCTAGCCAAAGGGAAGCAGTGCTTAAAGCGGTGCGGGCTCCGGTAGTAGCTTCAGGCGATAAAGACTCAGAGTATTTGTAGTTAATAGTTTCGCGTGCTACTTGTTGGGCTAGTTTCCAATTAACCGCAGTATCAGAGTTGGCAAGTAAAAAGCGCATCTGCTGTTGGAGTTGATGTCCGATAGCTACCAAGTTTTGGTCTTTCAACATATCAGCCAGTTCGGAGGGAATGTTTAGCTCTCCGTTTTCCACCTGTCTTTTCAATGCTTCCAGGTTTTGGCTGTCAAACATGGCTCGAAGCATTTCTTCCCAGTTTTGCGGCTGGTCTTCGTTTGCTGGGTTAAAATTCATTATTCCTCCTCATGCTACTTAATAGCCTATGTGTTTTTAGAAGAAAGATAAAATATATAGGCTTAAGCGTCTGGCGAAAATTCAATTATGGTAGTGAAAAATACTTTTCATTCCTTTTAAACTGCTGGGAAAAGTAGCATTGATTTTACTTTGTGTAGATAGTGATACAGCGCTTGGCAAGGATTAGTGTGCCTGTCAGATAGTACTAAATACGGTAAAGAAGTTTATAGTGCTAATCTGAAGGAACTGCTGATAATTTGTCTTATATGAGTAGGGTATAAATTAAGAATGTCAGTATTTAAGAACTTTTCTGCAGGCTTATCGTTTAATCGCTAGTTTAAGGGAATGGGTTATGGATAATTTAGGAAAGAAAACTGGAGTGCAACGGCGGGGATTACGTAAGGTTTCTGCTGGTACGTGTTTTGCTTTTGTTTTGGGAGTGGCGGCAGTGTTGCCTTCTGGGTATTTAGTGCAAACTCCTGGTCTTACCTTAAACGTAAATTCCACTTTAGAAGGTAAGCCTATTGTGCAGATAGATAATGCGCAAACTTATCAAAGTGATACCCAGTTTTTACTCACCACGGTTTCTTCCTATGGTACGGCAGACCATGGAATTAGTGGTGCCATGGTTTTTAGTTCCTATTTTCAAAAAAATGCGGAAATAATTCCGGTACGGCACATCTATCCAGCAGAGGTGACGGAAGAAGTAGTTAGTCAGCATAACCAACAAATGATGACAAATTCGCAAGAAGCAGCAGAAATTGTTGCTTTAGAATTGGCAGGAATGCCAGTTTCTATGGATATAAAAGTGGTAGAGCTAGTAGCAGATGCTCCTTCTAGTAAAGTTTTGCAGGTTAATGATATTTTGCGTGGAATCCGCACCACGGAAACTGGTGATTTTACGGAAGTTAAATCGCATTACCAGTTGGCACAAGTGTTAGATAAAGTGCAGCCTGGTAAAACTATTTGGTTACAAGTGGAACGGCAAGGGCAGATTGTAGAAGTATCTTTTGCTACCCGTCCTTATAAAGCTGACGATACAGGTTGGACGCATCCAGGGTCATTGATTGGAGTGCACATTACGATAGAGAATATCGAAAAGCCATCGCAAGTTAATTATTTAGTGCCAGGAATTGGCGGGCCAAGTGCTGGCAATATTTTTGCCCTAAATATTTACGACCAGCTCACTCCCGGTAGTTTAGGGGGAGATAAGCGTATTGCTGGTTCGGGAACTGTGGCATGGAATGGAGAAGTGGGAGCCATTGGAGGCATTCACCATAAGTTACAAGGAGCAGCGCGAGATGGGGCAACTGATTTTCTTGTTCCCGCTACTAATTGTTTAGAAACCGTGGGTTACGAACCGGCTGGTTTGCGTTTATGGGCAGTGCGCTCCACCGTGGAAGCTATTAAGGTGGTAGAAGCTATTGCGAAAAACGATACTGCTAATCTAACTACCTGCCAAGATGTGGTAGCACAAAGTAAAGGGGTAATGGTGGCTAGTGCTAAAATTAGTCACTAAAAGTTGTTTTTAAGGCCGTAATTAATCCTTCTACAAGGTTTGCCCCTGATAAAACCATATCGTCATGGTCGTGTTCTTTCATGCGAATCGCACTCCAAGTACTTCCATCTCGCATTACTGCTGCCACCATGCGCACATCTTGACGTTGCGGGTGAGTTTGTAAAACTTTTTCTAAAGCTTGGGGGTCGTCGGGTAACCCCACTTCGGCGCTAGGAGGAAGTACGATCCGTTCTACCGCGATAGCTGCTCCGTCTACTTGGGGTGGCCAAGTAATAGTGCTGAGCAGTTCGTTTAGGTTAGCAAATTCTGGTAGTTCTTCTTGCTCTACCGAAAATAAAGTATGAGGATCGGTGATTGCGGCTGTTTGTACATCAGCAGGCAGTTCGTTCGCTAGTTGCGGATTAGCTGCCAGAGCTGCTTGGGCTTTAATTAAAGCAAAAAGTCGCAATGGGGCGTCCCAACCGCCTTTAGCTACGTGTTTTTCGATTTCTAGGGTTACATTTCGTAAAGCATTTTCCACCGTCATAACAGCTATTTTACATATTTAAGTTGAAGCGGGTATTTAGGAACTCTGCTAATCTGAGAATGTAGATAAAACAAAACTCATAAAAGTGCTCAGCACATTTTATGAACCGTAAGAAATTTGAGGTTATCTAGTGGCAACTAATGCTAACTCAGTTAAATCTGTCAATTTTGCTAAAAATAGCGGGATAAGCGTAGGAGCTTTTGTGCCTACCCTGCTAGTGCTAGGAGTATTAGTACTCGGCGTGGTAGCTTTTGCAGATTTTTGGACGGAACTGAAGTGGTTTGAGCAACTTGCTGCAGCGCGCGTTTTCTGGACACAGTATGGAGCTGGAATTTTATTTGGAGCTGCGGGAGCAGTATTTTCTGCGTTAGTAGTTTCGCTATCTTTCCGGGCAGCTTTGGGGAAAAAAGTAGCAAAACTTGAGTTGAAACCAGCCGATGTAGCTAATCCGCCTAGTAAAACTGAAGTGCAATTAGCGCAGTATTTAAACAGTGGACGGCGTTATCTGTTTTACCTGATTCCTATAGCGGTGGGTGGATTCTTTGGTGCTAATCTTGGCTATGATTGGCGTACCTTCTTGCTGTGGTGGAATGGTAGCAGTTTCGGTAAAACAGATCCGGAATTTGGTAATGATGTCGGATTCTACGTATTTACTTTGCCAGTATTGCAAGAGTTACTTGCCTTTTTCTTGGGAGTAATTATATTATCAGCAGTCGCTGGTTTAGTAGGGTACTGGCTAAATGGCGTGCAAGATTATCATAAGGAAAGTAAGCAGTTGAGCTTGCGTGCCAGAATACATTTAGCGGTTGTTTTAGCAGCTTTAGCTTTAGTGGTAGCCGGTAATTTATGGTTGGCGCGTTATGACTTACTATTGGCAAATCGTACTCGTTTTTCGGGTGCTTCGTTTACTGATGTGAATGCCAATTTGCCAGCTTTAACTATTTTAACGGTGTCGGTGCTATTGGTAGCAGTGTTGCTAGTAGTTAGTGCTTTGCGTGGCACATGGAAGCCAGCGGTAGTAGGAATAGTTACTACAGTGGTTTGTGGGTTAGTTTTAACTAATTTATATCCAATGCTGGTACAAAACTTTAAGGTTAATCCAAATGCGGCAGAACTAGAATCTGAGTATATTCAGCGCAACATTGATGCCACTTTAGCGGCTTATGGTTTGGAAGATGTAGAGAAAACTCAGTATGCGGCACGCACGGATGCGCAAAGCGGACAGTTGCGGCAGGATTCTGAAACCGCAGCCCAGATTCGTTTACTAGATCCTACTGTTGTTTCTCCTTCGTTTAATCAGTTGCAACAAAATCGACAATACTATCAATTCACTGAGAAGCTATCGGTAGATCGCTACCAAATTGGGGAGGAAACACGCGATACTGTGATTGCGGTACGAGAGTTGAATCTAGACGGTTTGGATGATTCTCGTCGTTCTTGGGTGAATGACCATACAGTATTTACGCATGGTTTTGGGGTGGCTGCAGCGTATGGTAATACGATGACTACTAAGGGAGATCCGGCATTCTGGGAGGCTGGTATTCCATCTGCGGGAGAAATGGGAGAATATGAGTCGCGTGTCTACTTCGGACAACATTCTCCTAGCTATTCAATCGTAGGTGCTCCTGCAGGGTCTGAACCTTGGGAATTGGACTACCCAGATGATAAAGCTCCTAACGGGCAGATGAATACCACTTTTACTGGTGATGGTGGGCCAAAGATTACTAATACTTTCGAGAAGCTGTTGTTTGCTATTAAATTCCGTTCCACAGAGTTATTCTTCTCTGATCGTGTAACGGACAAATCGCAGATTTTGTATGATCGAGATCCGCATAAGCGTATCGCGAAAGTTGCACCGTATTTAACTTTAGATTCTAAAGCATTGCCGGCTGTGGTGGATATGGATGCTAATCCAGATACTCCGAAAGAATTAGTGTGGATTGTGGACGGATTTACTACTTCCAACCACTATCCATACTCGGCACGTTCCACCTTGGATACTGTTACGCAAGATGCGGTAAATCGCGATGCTAATCATCTTAATGGTCCTGAGCAGATTAACTATATTCGTAATTCTGTGAAGGCTATTGTGAATGCTTACGATGGAAAAGTTACTTTGTATCAGTGGGATCAAAAAGACCCGATTATTAATGCGTGGAAGAAAGTATTTCCAGGGCAGATTACTGAGTTGAAGGAAATGCCGGGTGATTTGATTGCACATGTGCGTTATCCTGAGGATTTGTTTAAGGTGCAGCGTTCTTTATTAGCTCGTTACCATGTGACGGATGCTAAGTCGTTCTATTCTGGTGGAGATTTCTGGCAGATTCCGCGTGAGCCTACTATGCAAGCATCTGCTAACACTCCGGCACAGCCAGCCTACTATATGACTTTGCAAATGCCTGGGCAAGATAAAGCTTCTTTCTCGATTACCACTTCTTATATTCCGGGGGGAAATACCAACCGTAATGTGATGACTGGTTTCTTGGCGGCGGATTCTAATGCTGGAAATGAAAAAGGAAAGATTGCTTCCTCTTATGGCAAGCTGCGGTTGTTAGAAACTCCGCGTGATTTGACGGTACCTGGGCCTGGTCAAGCTGAAAACACGATGCTTACTAATCCAGATGTGTCTACTGCGCTGAACTTGCTACGACAAGGCGGCACTAATGTGCGAGAGGGTAACTTGCTTTCTTTGCCAGTGGGTGGAGGATTGCTGTATGTACAACCAATTTATGTGCAAGCAGCTTCTGGTACGCAGTATCCTACTTTGCAATATGTGTTGGCATTGTTTGGAGATCAAGTAGGTTTTGCTCCTACTTTAACTGAGGCTTTAGATCAAGTCTTTGGTGGTGATTCCGGGGTAAGAGCAGGCGATGCGGCGATTGTGGGGGATAAGAATGCGCCAATCCAAAATGGGGCAGGTAGTGTCACGAAGCCGGATACAGGTACGCAAACTACCCCTGACACAGCTGCAGATAGTGCCGCAGATAGTGCAGACAGTAGCAAAGGAACGGGTACTGCTCAAGAGCGTCTAACTAAGGCTTTAGAAGATGCACGCAGTGCACTTAGTGATAGCGAAACTGCGCGTAAGGACGGTAACTGGGCGGCGTATGGTACTGCTCAAGAGCGTCTAGCTAAAGCTATCCAAGCTGCTATTACGGCCCAAGAGGAGCTAAATAAGTAGGAAGCAAAACGTAAAGATGAGTCCTACTTGCAGGGTGTCTATTGCTGTACGTGAGCAAAGGCACCCTGCATTATTTTGTATTCTGTTTAGTTTTTCAGTTATTGTAGAACGTACCGACGCGGAGTGGAGCAGTTCGGTAGCTCGCCGGGCTCATAACCCGGAGGTCGTAGGTTCAAATCCTGCCTCCGCAACTAACTCAAGGAGTCCCTATCAAGTTTGATAAGGACTCCTTGCTTTTTCTAATTGTTGTAGTTTTATCCGGGAGTTACTCTAGTTCTTCTTCGTTTTGTATTGCATGAGGCAGAATCACGAAATATGCATACAGCAGTATTCCCGCTCCCAGTAGGGTGATGCTAATCGCCAATATCCAAGGAGTG
Organism: uncultured Arcanobacterium sp.; assembly: GCA_945874735.1. GTDB lineage: Bacteria > Actinomycetota > Actinomycetes > Actinomycetales > Actinomycetaceae > Arcanobacterium_A. The sequence goes on from CAMCHI010000017.1 coordinate 10,721, forward strand.
CCTAGCTTTATGTAAGAGAAAAACAAAAGTAAAGCACCCATGAATGTTATTAGCTGTCCTAAAAGTTTTAAACGATAGTATCTGAACAATCGACCTCCTCAGTGCTTTATATTTTATTACATGGTTTATTTATTACTTTGTAACCTGCAGGACCAAAGAATCCCCATATTAATTTAATTTCTCCGCATTGATTTGGACCCGGTGCATATTTTGTGCGCAGGTAGGAGAATATGCCTTGAGTAATTGCGCCATATGCGATTCCCCTATTCCTCTTTATCCGGGAGTTACTCTGGTTCTTCTTCGTTTTGTATTGCATGAGTCAGAATCACGAAATATGCGTATAGCAGTACTCCTGCCCCCGGTAAAATGATACTTGTCACCCGTATCCTCCCATACATAATGCAATAAACATTAGTACGCCAGAATATCTGCTTCCAGTGTTTTCTCTCCTTATTCAAGCTAAAACTAATAAACAAATCGCTAGAGCTTTACATTTATCAGATGCTACAGTGCGTTCTTATGTGTCAGAAATTTTTGAGCGAACAGGTTTTAACAATCGAGGAGAACTAACTATTACCGCAATTAAAGCAGGTTATTGAAACGTGCACTACTTACCGTATACCGTAAAGGAAAGTAAGCTGGTAAAGCTGTTTTAAGAAAGCAATTGTAGAAGATTGATAGGTGCTTATCTAAAGTTCAGATCATTAAAAGCTGATCCAGCTTTGAAAATTGATTTTTAGGCGAAACCAGATGCGGAATAGGCCGAGTGGTTTTTCCGTGTCGTAGAATACGTTATCGTCTGTATTTTGCGTGGAATTTGTCGGGGAAGTTGGCGTGTTTAAACAAGTTTGCGTAATTGTATTTATTAAGAATTGTTTATCTGCGCTACTTACAGAAATACCGTAGGGGTAGTACTTTTCAATTACTGCGCTAAAACGTAGCGCATACCGGCATTGGGTGTCGGTATCAGTAACAGGTGGTGTCCATTGGCTAGGGCCTTGGGCGCCTTTGCTTTGATTACTTTCCCCGTCCACTGCTAATAGATTTAGCGGATCGTTGGCAAACTGTTCTAAAACTCGTTTTTCCCCATTTTTAGCTAGTTTCCAGCCGCCAAAAATATAGGCATACGCTAACGGAACGACATGATCTATCTGTACGGCTTTAGAAGTATTTTTTCCGCGCATGAAATTAATACTTGTATTAGTGTAAGGGTCTTGTAATATGCCAGTATAAACAGTGGCATTAGGGCAAGTTTTTACCCCTTTTCCATGTCCAATGCTTTGCAATCCAGTTTGGTTTTTATCTAAATCAATACTGGTTAAATCACGCCGTAAAATATCGTTACGAGTATCGCAGCCGTTTTTATCGGTATCTTTCCAAGCACTTCCAAATATTTTTTCCCGATTTCGGCTATATCCTGCGCCTCCGTGCGGGTCTATGTATTCTTCCGTAATGCCGTTTAGAAAGTCTATTGCCTGATTACCGGCTAGATTTAGATCCGATAAATAATAAAACGGATAGTTACTTTGATTTTCTGCCTGATTGTTATCTAGGCTGAACGAAGCACTCATAGTAACTGTGGTATCTGGAATAGCTGTAACAGAGGTAGTAGCCAAAGTAGATGAAACTGCTAAAGGTATTAGGGTTATCGTTGCAGGAAAAATAGCTACGAAAAATTTTTTATAATCGCGCCGAGTTTTAGAGTGCATAATATCAAGATACTTATCTGTATGTAGATGCTAGAAACTAGGAACTACTCGTTGTACCACTTGGGATACCTCAGGGGAAAGTTCGCAAGTGGAAGAAAAAGTAACGCCTTGTGGTTTATGGTAGACGGTTAGGCGGTAGTTTATGCCATTTTCACTGCGTAGCCAGCCTCGGTCAGGATAAGAAAATGCTATTTGCCAAGAAGAATCAATTCTGGGGGCAAAAGCGTCAGCTTGGGATACTGGTAAATCAAGCTCAGTAACTACCAGTACGTCTGCTAGATTGATTGCATGCTGGTAGAGTTGTGCTCCGCCAATTACCCACGTAAATTCTGCAGATTTTTGTTTTGCTAAAGGTTGCAGATTTTGCCAGACTTGTGCTCCAGTTGCTTCGTAATTTGCTTGTGTAGTTACCACAATATTTTCTCGATGCGGTAACGGGCGAAAACGGGCGGGAAGAGATTCCCAAGTTTTCCGTCCCATCACTACAGTGGAGTGCAAGGTGACTCGTCTGAAAAGAGCTAAATCTTCAGGAAGATGCCAAGGAAGTTTGCCATCTGCGCCTATTGCGCGGTCGTGTGCTTGCCCCCAGATTAATCCAATCATTTTCCCTCTTTTTAAGAAAGCGCTTTTGCGTCACTACAGTTAAACTTAAGGTTTTGCTGTTACTTTTACGCTTAAACCGCTACTGGCGCTGAAATGCTAGGGTGATGCTGATAGCCTTGGGAAGCATCAATATCACTCATTTGGTAATCAAAAATAGAACTAGCTTTCTTTAGTTCTAGCTGTGGGAACGGGTAAGGTTCACGGGTAAGTTGCGTTTTTACTTGCTCGATATGATTAGAGTAGATATGGCAATCTCCACCTGTCCACACAAATTCTCCTACTTCTAGGTCGCATTGTTGTGCAACCATGTGAGTGAGCAGAGAATAGGAGGCGATATTGAATGGTACCCCTAAAAACAGATCGGCTGAACGCTGATAGAGTTGGCAAGAAAGTTTTCCATCTGCTACGTAGAACTGGAAGAATGCATGGCAAGGCATTAATGCCATTTGGGATAGGTCAGCTACATTCCAAGCAGACACAATCATGCGTCGAGAGTCAGGAGTGGTTTTTAACTGTTCAATTACTTGGGCTATCTGGTCGATGTGCTGTCCGTCAGGGGTAGGCCAAGACCGCCATTGATAGCCATATACTGGGCCAAGGTCACCATTTTCATCAGCCCATTCATCCCAAATGGTGATGCCGTTTTCATGTAGCCAACCGATATTAGTATTGCCTTGCAAAAACCATAGTAGTTCGCCTTTGATGGCTTTCATGGCTACAAATTTAGTGGTAATACGAGGAAATCCTTCAGTGGCAAGGTTGTAGCGCAACTGTCTGCCAAATACAGAGAGAGTGCCAGTGCCGGTACGGTCAGTTTTGTAAGTGCCGTTTTCTAGCACATCTGCTAAGAGGTCTTCATATTGTCGATTTATAATAGCCATATTTTAATTCTAAACCTCGGACAGGAATTTTCAGTTTAAGGTAGCTGGTGTGCTAAGGGTATTTTGGGGTGTTGGCAGGGTGCTAGACGACTACTTTTGTAACAGTTGCTTTATTAAGTTGGCGTCTTGCTCTAAAAGTTTCGGCAGTTGTTTAATTAACTGGTTCTCTATATTTTTGCCTAGGAAAGGAATTTTAACCTGTATTTCTCCGTAGTAACGCAGTGCCGTCTTCTGCTCACCTAAGGGGGTGAGTTCACCAGTTATATTAAGTTTCACTGGTAGTTTTCCTAAATTGACGGTATGGGCGAAGTGAGCAGGATTGCTGGCATGGTAGTGAGAAATAAGTTGTGCACTAAAATGAGAGCCAGCAAATTTTTGTACTATTTCCGGCAAACCAGCAGTATTTACGGTAGCAGTTAAGGTGGTGGTGCTAGGTAAAGGCACATTGTTTGGAGTTTGCTGAAAAGTATAGTTAGTTATTTTTAGTTTTCCACAGCGCACTCCGGCTAAATCTGCGGAAGCAAGGGTGTGCAATAATTGACTTGCGGAACTATTAAATTCAAGGTTTACATCAAAGTTCATATTTTTATTAAACTCTATTTGGGCGGAGAATTATTATCTAATTCGCTACGCGCATATGATTGTATATGTGCCTAGATTAAAAGATGTTTTAACTACCAGTGAAAACCTTACCGCTGCGCAGTCTGAATGGTTGCATTTATTGGTGGGGGATTGGCAAACTATTGCGGATTTGTCTTTCTCTGATTTGGTTTTATATATCCCAGTGGGAGAAGAGTTTCGTGTAGGTGCGCAGACCCGTCCTGCCACTGCGGCTACTTTGATTGAAGGGGATCTGGTAGGAGAATATGCTAAGCAAAGCGTGATTACGGATTTGCGTTGCACGATGCGTACTCTACGGATTATGGAGATTGCTTCCAGCACACGCATTACTACTTTTGTGCCAGTAGTGCATCAAGGTGTAGCGATTGCGGTATTGCAAGTGCTTTCGGCTAAGTTCCAGGATCGAGCACCTTCACAGCGTTATTTAAACTATGAGGATATTGCTGCGATTTTAATGAATATGATTGCTTCAGGGGAATTCCCAATGGAGGGTACTCCTACTGGTTTTCGGCATGGCACTCCGCGTGTTTCAGACGGGTTGATTCATATTAATGAAGACGGAGTGGTGTTGTATGCTAGTCCTAATTCGGTGTCACATTATCGGCGATTGGGAATTAAACAGTCTTTAGTAGGCTTAGTATTAGCAGAAGCTGTAGCGGAATTAATTGAAGATTATTCAGTGCCAGATGAGTCTTTGCCTTTGGTGTTGATGGGGCGAGCTGCTTGGATGACGGAATGTAATTCACGCGGAGTAGTGATTTCCATGCGGGCTTTGCCGTTAAAGAGTCAAGGTCAGAGATTAGGGGCAGTGCTTTTAACTCGTGATATTACTGAGTTGCGTCGCCAAGAAAAACAGCTTTTGACTAAAGATGCCACTATCCGCGAAATTAATCATCGGGTGAAGAACAACTTACAGACGGTATCAGCCTTGTTGCGTTTACAAGGCAGACGAGCTACTAATACTGAAACTAAGCAGGCTTTGGAGCAGGCGCAACGGCGAGTGTCGATGATTGCGATTGTGCATGAGGGATTGTCGCAAAACATTGATGAAGTAGTGGAATTTGATGAAGTGTTTGGTAATTTATTGCGCACAGTGCGTGATATTGCGGTTACTGACTATCCGGTAGATATTCAATTCTTTGGCACTTTCGGGCAAGTGCGGGCTGCGCAAGCTACTACTTTAGCAGTGGTATTGAATGAAGTAATTTCTAATTCTATCGAACATGGTTTGCCAAATGGGGGCGTGGTGGAGATTCATGCTCAACGTGCCGAGCAACTTCTTACTTTGCGCGTGCTGGATAATGGTACGGGGATTGGAGATAAAGAACCTGGTGGAGGGCTGGGCACGCAGATTGTGCAGAGCTTGGTGCAAGGAGAGTTGAACGGCAAGATAAATTGGAAACCGCGTCTTGAGGGTGGCACGGAAGTATTGGCAACTATTAGGTTGCAGTAAAGCCTAGTTATAGGAATGTGCTTTATGGTGTTGTGTAACTTATTTAGTTATGTGCATAGGTTCGCTAGTTTTACACATTAAAATTTTCCGCTATATGCGTGATGTGTGCAGGGATTAAGCGTGTATAGGGTTAATGAGCGACTTTTATATCAGTTTAATTAGTGATTATTTACAGATATAACGGGCAAGACAGTATAGTTAGCGACGAGTGAGAGTGCGTCGGCGAATAGCTCGCCGTTCATCTTCTGCCATTCCGCCCCATACGCCAGCATCTTGGTTGGTATCAAGTGCCCATTTTAGGCAGGTATCTATTACGCTACAGGAGTTACAGATACGCTTCGCGGCTTCTGTTTGCGCCATTGCAGCCCCAGAACTTCCAATAGGAAAGAATAGTTCGGGGTCATGGTCTAAACAAGCGGCACGGTGGCGCCAATCCATTTATAAAACTCCTTAAATTGCGTTTCAAAGGCGCACCATCTAGTGGGTGCGCCTTTGGAAAAAATGTATTATTAATTCTCGCAGGTTTTTAGCAAGTAGTGAAGAGATAAAATTGTGATTATTAGCCACTTTACGTAGGGTCTTTCTTGTGCCTTGTCACAATTATTTCACAATATATGCCGTGTATGTATAAGAAAAATTTAGTAGTTTCCTATTCTTTTACGTAGAGCTAAACGCAATTTTAACCAAACTCCCACAAAAGTAATGGCGCTAAGAAGTATTAGCACTGAACTGCTTGCCGGAAGGAAAGCTAAATTGGTATTTTCTGTAGCTAAAAAGTGAGCATGACTAATATAAATTCCGCTATATGTTCCAACTATTAAGGCCATACTTACTAAAAGAGCTACTTTAGCAATCACGCGATAAATTAGTGCCTGTTCCAATTGCTCTGCAGTAAAACCTAAACTTATCAGAATTTTTTGGGTTTGTTGATGTTGATATTTTTGGGTAATGCACTGATTAGCCAAATTTCCTAGCCCTAATAGTGCAGTAATTACTAATAAGCTAAGCGTGATTATTAAAGCGAGTGAATTATGGAAAAGGTTATTCGGATAGCTAGTTTGTACTTCTAAACGTAAATTATTGGGCTTGGAATTAATAGTATCCAGTAAAGTATCAATAGTTTGGGGTAGTTCTGCTTTAGCTGTTTCACTTAAAGAGAGCCATAAGTATTCTTCCGCATTTTGAGCAGTAAATGTTTCGTAGTTGTCTACATTATTTAGGGCTAAAATTTGGAATTGTAAATCAGATTTTGCTAACTCTACTCGCCCGCTAAATTCCGTGGTTTCACTAGGAACTTTTCTTTGTCCTAACGGCATAGCCGTTACTTTAACCTTGCTGGTAACTTGCGGATATTGGGGTTGGGGACTAGCGCCTCCGACAAAAGATTCGTTAGCAAGATATGGAAAATAGTGGGTAGAGTTTTGGAAATATCGGTTTGTAGAGATACGGTCGGTAAGTAAAAAGTGGTGTATAGTGTTTTGCTCACCCTGAGAATGCGGTAGGGTGATGCTGCCGGTCGCCGGTGTTAGCCGTAACGCGCGAGAAACTTGTGGTAGATCTAAGAGCTTAGCGTATATAGTGTGGTCGATACGGGCAGGATTTTCAGGGTTATTTTGGATTAGCACATCATATGGTTGTAAGCGAACCATGAAATCATTAAAAGCACTAGTGGTATAGCTGTTAGCGCTACTTACTGCCGTTAAACACGCAACAGTACTAAACACGAGCAGTTTACTAAACAACAGCGCTTTAGAGGTCTTATAAGTAGAAAGAGGAATACTGCTACTATAAATTTGCGTATTAGGAAATACTCGGGCTAAGAGTTTTTTTGTTAATGATTTGCATAGTAAATAAATAGCAAAACCGGCTAAAAGTAGCAGTGCTAGAGTCGCTAGGAGATTGAAATTACTAGCATCTTGCGAAAGAGAAGCAATGTTCAATAAGTTTTCGCTAGAGATCACGCACTGATAAAGGATAATTGCGCTTCCTATTAAAAATATAGTAGTAAAAATCGTGGAACTAGCAGAATTAATTGTTAATCCCAGGCTAGTAAATGGTTGAGAGCGGGTGTAGTGCTGATATTGTTTATGTAAACCAATCCCAATTACTATACTGGCTAAGATAGCTATGCCAATTATTACTAGCAAGCTAGTAACCCCTAACCGCAAAAGGGAAAAATTAGGAGTAATGTAGAGAGGATTGCCAGCGGTGGCTTGATTTAATACCTTGAATAGTTCTCGGAAAATACTGGCGCTAGTTATACAAGCTAGTAGGATAGCGCTGATTAAAATGAGGAAGAATTCTAAAATACCTAAAGTAAATAAGCGTAAATACGATATTCCCGCTATATATAGTTGCCGTATTTCGTGACGACGAGTTGTTATCTGTTGGTTTAGTGAAAAGGCTAGTATTAGCAGGGAAAGCAGGACAGGAATTGCGATTAACCAGTTACTGGTAGCAACTAGATATTTAAAGGTATTTTGTTGCTGGTTGATATTGCGTTTTACTAGCTCAGAGAGCGACAAAAAAGTGCCTGAAAGTCGTGCTTGTAATTCTTGGATAGTGGCAGTGATACTTTTCGAGTCAGTTAATGCTATTTCTATTTCGTCACTGGGGTGTGGGGATAGGTTTAACCAGTTTTCTCCATAAAAAAAGTTGCTATCTTTTAGAAAAATATCGCTTTGTTGCTGCGTATTTTCTAAAAAAGTATTGGCATGAATAGCGCTAATTACAAACTTTTTACTACTAGTGTGCGTAGTAGGAGTGTGTAATAAAAATAGAGAATCACCGATATTTAGGGCTAATTTTTGTGCTAAAGCGTGCGAAATGCTCACTTCTTTCGCGTTTTGGGGGAAAGTGCCACGGTTAATTACTGGATAGCTCCAAGAAGCCGGGGGTAGTAAACGGCTATTTATTGTGTGTGCACCTTGAGAATGTAAAAGTGTCATCTCACGATAAGCATTGAAATAAAAATTTTTTACTTTCTCATGAGATGTTAATACGGACATTAGTTCACCATAGGAAGTATCCGTATTACGTAACGCTAAATGTGCATTAGAGGTGTGAAAAGTTAGGTTAGGGCTAAGGGTAGTGGTTTTTATATTTGCCAAAAAGGAACCCAAGAAAATACCTGTGGCAGCGATAAAAATGGCAAGAAACGGTAAAAAATAGCTGCGCCAATAGCGGGTGAACAGTGAGGGGAGGGTCTGAAATATCATGAGAAGTCCAGCTCAAAAGTTTGGGTAGCCACTAATACGGCTTCTAGATTAGGAGCATTGATTTCTCCAGCAATTATTCCGTCCCGCAGTAAATACATATAGGAGCTAAAACTAGCCGTTACTGGATTAGTAGTGCCTAAAAGTACTGAAATTTTCTGTTCTTTTGCAATAATGTCTAACAATCCTAAAATTTCTTTAGCATCTTTAGTGTCCATGTTGGCGGTAGGTTCATCGCAGACTAAAAGTTTTACACGGTTAAGTACTGCGCGAGCAATAGCTGTTTTTTGGCAGACTAGCGGGGAAGCATCTTCCGGTAGCCATTTTAGATAGGGGGATAACTCGCATAAATCCACTATTTCTTGATAAAAATCTGATTCTACGGCGCTATTGTTTATCCACAACGGCAAATGCAGATTTTTTTCAATAGACAATGCGGGAAGTAAATTCTGGCTTTCTGCTACCCACCCTACTTCTTGTTTGCGGTACTGGGCTAATTTATTGGCGCTTAGGTGGTCGATTCGTTGCCCGTCTACTGCTATATATCCTTGGGTGGGAGTGTTTAATCCAGCAAAAAGTTGCAAGAGAGCCAGTTTGGTTGTCGCAGAATTACTCAACACAGACACAATCTGGGCGGTCGGAATTTTAAGTGACACGTCTTTTAATACTGCCACTGGATAGCCTGCTTTGATCGTAGTTAAATGAATATCGTGGCCAGTAGCTAAAATATTTTCCGCATCAGATAAAGAGAGAGAAGTGGAAGAAAAATTCCCGAAAATACTCACTGTTAGAAGTCACCTGGCTTTACTAAACCAGCCTGAAAAGCCACTACTACTGCTTGTACCCGGTCACGCACCTGTAATTTATTGAAAATTCGTCCGATATGTGTTTTAACGGTAGCTTCTGCTAAAAATAGTTCTTCCGCAATCTGGGTATTGCTATATCCTTGAGCTGCCAAAGATAATACTTCTTTCTCACGCGCACTTAAAGAAGCAATTAAATCTGGATTTACTTGAGCCATATATTTAGCTTCCGTAGATAAATGAGATATAAGGCGTTTAGTAGAAGTAGGAGCGATTACCGCGTTTCCTTCATATACTGTGTGCACTGCATTGATTAAATCAGCAGGAGAAGCATCTTTCAGGAGAAAACCGGAAGCACCCACTTCAATAGCCCGCATTACATATTCATTTAAGTCAAAAGTAGTCAAAATAATTATTTTAGGACTTACTCCGTGTGGGAATGTGCTATTGCTAATGGCTTCTGTAGCACTTAAACCATCCATTTTAGGCATTCGCACATCCATAATTACTACGTCTACTGGCACTAAAGCAAGACGTTGTAAGGCTTGTTCGCCGTCACCAGCTTCTAACACTACTTCTATATCGGGATGGGAGTTTAACACCATTGCAAAGCCGTCACGCACTAATTTTTGATCGTCTACTAAACCTACGCGGATTTTAGGCGATGCATTATTTTCTACTTGCATGTTCATGCTTGTCTAGCTCCTTGCGGGGGGGGGGATAGGAATAATTGCTTTGACACGAAAACCGCCTTGGGGACGGGGGCCTGTTTCTAAAATACCGCCAAATACAGCTACTCTTTCTTGCATACCAATAAGGCCATTTCCTTTTCCGTCCCCAGTGGTAGTAACGATACGACCATCGTTAATAACTTCTAAAGAAATCGTATTTTCTTTCCACTTCAATATCACCGAAATTGTCACATACGGGCCAGCGTGCTTCAGAGTGTTAGTGAGTGCTTCTTGGCATATACGATAAATTGCGTTTCCTAAACCTGCCGGTAAGGCTTTGGGAGTGCCTAGTTTTACTAGAGAAATGTTGGCACCTGTGGCTTGCATTTGAGTAACTAATTGTTCTAAATCTGCATCTACTGGTTGGGGACGTAACGGTTTATCTTGTTCTTTCGGATCTCGTAGCACGCCAATTATGGAGCGAATATCTGCTAGAGCTGCTCGGGACATTTCGCTAATGGTTTGTAAAGCATTCAATGCTGCTTGTGGGTTACTAGCTCCGGCATATTGCCCACCATCTGCTTGGGCGATAACTACCGATAAAGTATGAGCCACAATATCATGCATTTCACGGGCAATACGGGTGCGTTCTTCCACTACCGCTAATTCAGCACTTTTCAACTTTGCGGTAGCTTGTTGTTGTTTTTCTAGTTCTTGGGCTGCTACTTGGGAGATATGATATCTGCGTAATTGCGCGAAAGAAACCGTGGTGAGAATTAAAGTAACGGTTAAAGCAAAGAATAAATAAGTGCCGGTAGAAGAATCTTGAATAGCTAACGGAATAAAAAACATGAAGCTATAAAATAAAGTGGCAATTAGAGATATGATACGTAAATTTAGAGAAGCGCGTAAATTCACCCAATAGAGGACGTAAAGCAACATAATGTCTGCGGGTAAAAAAGTGGTAGGTATAAGCACCCAGCGCCCTAAATACGCGAAAAAAATTAGGAGTAAAGCTAAAGCTGGTTGTAGGTGTAGTACTGCAAAAGCAGTGGAAGCTAGCGTACCGGCTAGTAAAAATAGGTACACTTGGATAGATGAGAGTGTATCAGCGTCATAAGATGTGGAAAGTAGCCACAATATAATCGAGATAAGTAACGCTAGCAGGCCAGTGTGTAACTGTCCCCAAATTGTATTGTTACCTTCACGAATATTCATATTTTCTAGCATAGCGTTAATTTAGGGAAACTTTTTGCCACAGCTTTAAGTCTGTGGCATGAATTCTGCTTAGTAGGCAAGGTAGAATAAGGAAATATTGATGGGCTTGTGCGAGCAAGTAGAGTAGTGCGAGCATGATGAAAATGAAAACGGGGCGAAAATAAATGACTATGCGGGAAAACTACGATTTATTTAGTCAATTAGCTGATACCGCAGTCGAGGAAGTGCAGCAGGCCGAGTTTGATACAGCGCAAAGTCGCTGGCACGAGTTAGCCCAGCTGCTCACTGAAGCGCAAATCGCCTATCATGATTTAGAAACTCCAATAATGGTGGATGCCACTTATGATCGTCTAATACATGAGTTGCGAGTGTTGGAAGATAAATTTCCGGCATTGTGGAGCGTGGATTCTCCTACAATGCGGGTGGGGGCAAAAGTGTCGCGTGAGGCAGTTAAATTAACGCACGCCGAGCGAATGTATTCTTTGCAAGATGTATTTTCACGCTCCGAATTGCGTTTATGGTGGGAAAATTTAGCAAAAGAAATCCCGGTAGAAAGCCGTTTTACTGCGGAAGTAAAAGTAGACGGACTAGCTCTTAATCTCACTTATCGGCACGGAAAATTAGTGTCGGCAGCTACGCGCGGAGATGGAATAGTGGGGGAAGATGTAACCCGTAACGCTTTAGCTATTGCTAGTATTCCACAAGAATTAGTTGGAGTTTCTGCCAGCACTGGAGAGCAACAAGAAATTCCAGAATTAGTAGAAATTAGGGGAGAGGTATTTTTCCCTGTAGCTGATTTTCATGAATTTAATGCCAAAGTGGAGTTGCGTAACGCTGAAATTGAAAAACGCAACGAGCAAATAAGACAACAAAATAAAGAAATTAGTAAAGCAAATCGGGAAGCAAAAAAGCAAGGAATAACTGTAGAGCGTCCCCGCTTGCGATTAGAAAATAAACTTAAGACATTTGTAAACCCGCGTAACGCGGCAGCTGGTTCATTGCGGCAAGATGATGTGACCGGATTTGCGCTTAGAGCATTGGCTTTCCAAGCGCATGGCTTAGGGGTATTGCAGGGAGTAAGTGCAGAGTTTGAGCAAGCTATGCAAGATCAAGCAGTAGTTTATGAGCAATTTCGGAATTGGGGAATTCCCGTATCTGCGGAAACTAAAGTGCTAGAAAATCTGGAACAAATAGAAGCCTATCTGGATAAGTATGAACACGCTCGTACTGCTTTAGTGCATGAGTTTGATGGCGTGGTTATTAAACTAGCTGATCGAAAATTACAACAAGTTTTAGGATTTACTTCCCGTGTTCCTAAATGGGCGGTAGCTTTTAAATTTCCTCCCACGGAAGTGCAAACCAAACTGCTAGATATTCAAGTACAAGTGGGACGCACTGGGCGAGTGACTCCTTTTGCGATTCTCGAACCAGTAATGGTGGATGGTTCTACCGTATCGCGGGCTACTTTACATAATCCTAGTGAAGTGATTCGCAAAGGAGTATTGATCGGGGATCAGGTAATAATCCGTAAAGCAGGCGATATTATTCCGGAAGTATTAGGAGCTATAGCTGGCGTCCGTAATGGCACAGAACGAGCTTTTGTAATGCCTACGCAGTGTCCTGATTGTGGAGCACCCATTACTTCCTTGAAAGAGGGAGATGTGGATCAACGATGTGTGAATGCTCGTTCTTGCCCGGCTCAGTTAGTGCAAAGAATTGCGCATATTGGGACACGAGGCGTGTTAGATGTGAATGCGTTGGGGGAAGCAACTGCTATATTTTTAGCTAATCCTAATCATTTACGGCGTTCTGCTTTGTTGGCTTTAGCTACTGGTGGAGTAGTGGAGTTAGAAAACCCAGCTACGGGAGTGGTAAAGCAAGTATCTTTGTCTTTAACGGAACGGATTGCCAAAGGGATTGTAAATAAGCAGGGGATCATTTTAGACGACCAGCAGATTGTTCCTTTGTCGGTGCAAGATGAATTAGGAATACCTGGTTTACAAACTCCGGTATTAGAAACTGAAGCAGGATTATTTTCTTTAACTGCACAAAATTTGCAAAATATTTGGCAATGGCAAGAAATTAAAGAAAATGGGCAACCTACCGGCAATTATCGTTATGTGCGAGCGGCTTGGACTAAACCTACTTTTAATAATAAAGGAGAAGTAGTAAAAGCTAGTCAGCTTTCTAAGACGGCACAGCAAGTATTAGAGCAACTAGAGTTGGCAAAAACTAAAGAGTTGTGGCGCAAAATTGTGGCGTTAAATATTCGACACGTGGGTCCGTTAGCTGCGAAAGCCTTGGCAGCAGAGTTTAGCAGTTTGCAGGAAATGCGGACTGTGGGCGTGGAGCGTTTAGCACAAGTTCCGGCAGTAGGAGAAACTATTGCGCAATCTTTTATAGATTGGTTTGCAAAAGATTGGCATCAGGAAATAGTAGCCAAGTGGGAAGAAGCAGGAGTGAGTTTTGCGCGAGAAACTGACAGCTCTGCTTCGGTGAAGGAGCAAGTACCAGCTACTTTAGCCGGTATGACAATAGTGGCTACTGGAAAGCTGGAAAACTTTACCCGTGAGTCGGTTAAAGAAACGATTGAAGCTCACGGTGGTAAAGCAAGTAGTTCGGTATCTGCCAAAGTGATTGTGGTGGCAGGGGAGAAAGCTGGCAGTAAAATTCGTAAAGCCCAAGAATTAGGAGTGCCAATTCTAGATGAAACCCAATTTTTGCATTTACTACAAACTGGTGAATTGCCTTAATGGAGTTGGGAATTTTTCGCTTTGTCTGCTCAGTTTTGTAGTGTGGTGATTTAGGTAGGCTGCCGTATAGCTGCTCCTAGAAAAGTTAATGAATCCCGCAGGGGGGGGGCAGTGTGCGTGCAAGGTATTAAATGCTCGTCATAGCACTTAAGTTTTAATGCATAGCATGACGGACACGGCTTAATCCGCTGTACTTTAGAAATATAAAGTGCAGCGGATTATTACAACAAGAAGCAGTACTACAAAAGAGGGCCCAAAGGGCGAAGAATAGTTTCCCCTAAGCGTGCTATATTACCGCGTTGCTCCCATTTCTCTAACTGCAACTCTCGTGCATTAGTCAAATCGGTAAGAAAAATTTCTTCCATTACTTGCGCGAAATTTTTATCATAAATCTCTACGTTAATCTCAAAATTTCCCGCCATAGAGAGTCGGTCGATATTGGTAGTGCCCACGGTAGACCATACCCCGTCTGCGGTAAGGGTTTTAGCGTGCACCATTGCTTCTTGATAACGGAAAATACGCACTCCGGCACTAAGTAACTCAGTGTAATGTGGACGCCCCACCCAATCTGCCACGATGTGATTAGAAAAAGCTGGAATAAGCACGCGCACATCTACTCCACGTTGTGCAGCTTGAATTAACCCAATTTTTAACCCTTCATCTGGAATAAAATATCCCATCGTAATCCATAATCTACTACTAGAGCGGCTAATAGCATCTAAATAAGTGGCACGTACTGGATAAGAGTTAAACGCGGGCGTATTGCAAATAGCACGTAAGAGTGGATTCCAATTACTTTTAGTTACTTCAGGTAATGCGGGCTGGATTTTATGGTTGCGATACATATTCCACATATCAATAAACGCATTTTCCAGCTCTGCTACTTCCGTACCCACAATCTGCAAGTGAGTATCACGCCAGTGGGTAGCATACAACATGCCGATATTGTATCCGCCCACAAATCCGATTTTGCTATCTACGCATAAAATTTTGCGATGGTCGCGTCCTTTTTGGCGCGGATTTCCAGTAAATACTCCTGGACGGAATAGCGGGAACCTGATTACATGCAAGTTAGGGTGTAAGGGGAAATGTCTGAAACGCGGATTTTGATTTAGATTCCCGAAGGTGTCGATAATTATGTACACTTTTACACCGCGTTTAGCAGCTGCAATTAGCTCTGTGCGAAACTCGTGCCCAATTACGTCATCTTTCATAATAAACATTTCAAAGAAAATATGACTTTTAGCTGCTCGTATAGCCGCTAATTGGGCTTCATATACGTGTTTTCCGTAAGTGTATACGGTTAGTTCAGAGTCTTTTATTTTAATTGTTTTAGGAGGTACTATTGGGAATTTTCCGCTAGGAGGATTGCGTCGCTTGCGTCGTTCGTCAATAGTGATCACGCTGGCAATAGCGGCTGCTTGGGCTGTTAAGAAAGCTCCTAATCCCCAACGGGCAATTTTTCTCACTGGAATATCTGAAGTGCCCAGCTTAGCTGGTACTCTAAACTTTTTATTGCGCTTCATGGCGTAATCATACACAGCTTTATCGTCTAATACCTAGCACTTGTTGTAACTTAAAATCAGAATGAGCGGATAAATCGTTAGAGAGTATGAAAAACACTAAAAGGGCACTGCTAAAATCGGTACTTTTCCTATCTTGTGAGTAATATAGAGGTATGTCTGCATTTTCTAAAGAAGAGGTAGCTCGCGTAGCTAATCTCGCACGTATTTCTCTTACAGAGTCGGAAATTACCCGTTTTGCGGAAGAACTAGGGGTAATCTCTGACGCGGTAGCTAAAATTTCAGAAATCGCTACCAGTGATATTCCAGCTACTTCTCACCCGATTCCGCTCACTAATGTGTGGCGTGAAGATGTAATCGGGGAGGGGTTAGATCGTGATGAAGTATTAGCTGGAGCTCCGGAGCATGAGGACGGTAAATTCTCCGTGCCACAGATTTTGGGGGAGGAGTAATTATAAATGAACGATTTATTACGTAAATCCGCAGTGGATTTAGCTAAATTATTACAAGACGGAACGATTACTTCAGTAGAGCTTACCACTGCGTGTTTGGAGCAAATCGATAAGCTCAATCCGAAATTGAATGCTTTTCTATATGTGGATTCACAAGGCGCGTTAGCAGTAGCGGCACAGGTGGATGCAGATAGAGCAGCTGGTAAAGAGTTGCCTTATTTTGCTGGTGTTCCAGTAGCGTTGAAAGATAATATTTGTCATCGGGGAGCGCCTACTACTTGTGGTTCTAAAATGCTAGAAGGTTGGCGTCCTCCTTATGATGCCACTGTGGTGTTACGGATAAAAGAAGCACGTTTGCCAATTGTGGGCCATACTAATATGGACGAATTTGCTATGGGCTCTTCCACCGAACATTCCGCATTTGGTCCTACCTTAAATCCATGGGATTTAGAACGAATCCCTGGAGGTTCAGGGGGCGGATCAGCTGCCGCTGTAGCAGCTTGTATGGTTCCTTGGGCTTTAGGTTCAGATACGGGTGGTTCTATCCGGCAACCAGGGGCAGTTACCGGTACGGTAGGTGCAAAGCCAACGTACGGAAAAGTATCTCGCTATGGTTTGGTAGCAATGGCTTCTTCGCTAGATCAAATCGGGCCAGTTACGCGCACCGTGGAAGATGCTGCTGCTTTGCAAGACATTATTGGTGGGCACGATCCGTTAGACTCTACCTCTTTACCTGATGTAGATGTGCAGTTATGGCAGAAGGCACTTACTGGCTCTACTACTTCGGATCTTTCTGGCACTACTTTTGGGTTAGTAAAAGAGTTAATGGGTGAGGGGTACTCGGCAGGAGTGTTGGGTATCTTTAATGAAGTGGTGGAAGCATTAAAAGCACGCGGAGCCAATCTGGTCGAGGTGTCTTGCCCGAGTTTTGCTTATGCTTTAGCTGCTTATTATTTAATTATGCCAGCAGAAGTTTCCTCTAATTTGGCTCGTTTTGACGGGGTGCGTTACGGCAATCGCGTTTTGCCTACCAGTGGGCCGGTAACTGCGGAAACCATGATGAGTGCTACTCGTGGCACTAATTTCGGCACAGAAGTAAAGCGCCGTCTAATTTTAGGTACACACGCTCTTTCTTCTGGTTTCTATGATGCATACTATGGGGCGGCGCAGAAAGTGCGCACACTAGTTAAGCAAGATTTTGATGCTGCGTTTGCTCAATGCGATGTTTTACTTTCTCCTACTTCTCCTACTCCAGCTTTTAGGTTCGGAGAAAACATTGGCGACCCAATGGCTATGTACTTAAACGATATTGCTACTATTCCAGCTAATTTAGCTGGCGTGCCAGCAATTTCTATTCCTGGTGGTTTAACTGCTGGTTTGCCTGTCGGAGTGCAAATTATTGCGCCGGCGCATGAAGATGCCCGTATGTACGAGTACGCAGCTATGGTAGAAGCAGTAGCAACTCCAGCGGCAACTTTGTGTCCACTGGAAGCATTAGAAGGAGAATGCTAATGGATGAATTAATGGAATACGCTGACGTAGTTGCAAAATATGATCCGGTATTAGGTATTGAGGTACACGTAGAGTTAAGCACGGCAACAAAAATGTTTGATGCTGCCCCAAATGAGTTTGGAGGGGAACCAAATACTTTTGTGACTCCTGTTTCTCTAG
Organism: uncultured Arcanobacterium sp.; assembly: GCA_945874735.1. Taxonomy (GTDB): domain Bacteria; phylum Actinomycetota; class Actinomycetes; order Actinomycetales; family Actinomycetaceae; genus Arcanobacterium_A. The sequence continues at coordinate 28,294 of CAMCHI010000017.1, forward strand.
GAATGCCAGGTGCTTTGCCGGTAGTAAATAAGAAAGCTATTGAGTATGCGATCCGTCTAGGCTTGGCTCTTAATTGTAAGATCGCTGAGTCGTGCCGTTTTGCGCGGAAAAACTATTTCTATCCAGATTTGAGTAAGAATTTTCAGACTTCTCAATCTGATGAGCCGATTGCTTATGACGGTTATTTGGATGTAGAGCTAGAAGATGGGGAAATTTTCCGAGTAGAGATTGAACGCGCCCATGTGGAAGAAGACGCGGGTAAGAATACGCATGTGGGAGGCGAGGGACGTATCCACGGAGCAGATTACTCGCTTGTAGACTACAACCGTGCTGGTGTGCCTTTGGTGGAGATTGTGACTCGTCCTGTTGCCGGTGCGGGAGCACGTGCTCCAGAAGTAGCTGCGAAGTATGTGCAAACTATTCGGGATATTGCGCGAGCTTTAGGTGTTTCAGAGGCTCGTATGGAGCGTGGTAATGTGCGTGCCGATATTAACGTATCGTTGCGTGCTGCGGCTGATGCTCCTTTGGGTATTCGCACTGAAACTAAGAATGTAAATTCTTTCCGTGCTATTGAGAAAGCAGTAGAGTACGAGATGCGTCGGCAGGCAGCTATTTTAGAGGCAGGTCAGACGGTGTTGCAAGAGACTCGGCATTGGCAGGAAAGTGATGCTTCTACTCGCCCAGGACGTCCTAAGTCTGATGCTGACGACTATCGTTATTTCCCTGAACCAGATTTAGTTCCTTTAGCTCCTTCTCGGGAATGGGTGGCGGAAATTCAGGCTTCTTTGCCTGAGTTGCCAGCTGCTAAGCGTCGTCGTCTATTGCAAGAATGGGGCATTTCAGAGCTAGAGATGCGCGATGTGGTAAATTCCGGAGCTTTGACGTTGATTGAGGACTCGGTATTGGCAGGAGCTAGTGCTGCAGGTGCTCGTAAGTGGTGGATGGGTGAGTTAGCTCGTTACGCTAAGGAGCAAGAATTAGAGCTAGATGCGGTACCAATTACGCCTGCTTTAGTGGCGGAGCTAGATGGTTTAGTAACTAGCGGTAAACTTACTGATAAGTTAGCGCGCCAAGCTTTAGAGGGAGTGCTGGCTGGTGAAGGTACACCTAGTGAAGTAGTAGTGGCACGTGGCTTGGAAGTAGTTTCCAATGATGATGAATTGTTGGCAATTATTGATGCGGCTTTGGCAGAGCAACCAGACGTAGTAGAGAAAGTGCGTGATGGTAAAGTGCAGGCGGCGGGCGCGATTGTGGGAGCAGTAATGAAAGCTACCCAAGGTAAGGCCGATGCAGCGCGCGTGCGTGAGTTAGTAATGGAACGGGTGATGCAGTAGTTTCAGTAGCGGTAAGGGTGAGTAGTTAGTTTTGGCTGACTACTTCAGCCTTACCGCTAATACTTAATACTTGATAGCTGATTACTTGCAACGGAAGTTTCCTTTATAAGGAAATGCCTAGTTTGTAGAGTGTATTAGCTAAGTTTATGGAAGCGATGAGTCGATAAAGTAACCGTGAGAGTAAATTAAGACGGGTTACTTAATGGCTTGTCGCTTTTGCTTTATATAGAAGGAGCAATAAATAGACTTTTTATATTACAAAAGCAAATTTCTTGACTGTGACCTGTGTCTGTGGAGAAAAACCCTTGATTTTAAGCCAAAAAATGCTTTGTGACGATAGGCACGTCAAAACAGTTTGCTCTCTGGGCAAGTTATTCGTAAAGTATTTACTTGTCGCCAAGACGGCGGTAAGCAAAGAAAATTAATTAATTGCTTACCGAGTAAAATATGGTGATGTGGTTCATAAGCAAAAAATTTGCGAGATGCAAAATTGGTTGCTAGAATGGACAAGTTGCCTCTTCGGGGCAGGGAGTCAAATGGCTTCTTGTTTCGGGTGTGGGTGTGTTGTTTGGAATCTCAATAGTGTGTCAGCTTTTTATG
>CAMCHI010000018.1 GCA_945874735.1 uncultured Arcanobacterium sp.
CTAGGCCCCGTTCGTCTAGCGGCCTAGGACGCCGCCCTCTCACGGCGGTAACACGGGTTCAAATCCCGTACGGGGTACTTTACAGATAATGAGTTACTCAAAGTCTGTATGGTTGTTTTTCAACAACACTTTTATATAGCTAGGCCCCGTTCGTCTAGCGGCCTAGGACGCCGCCCTCTCACGGCGGTAACACGGGTTCAAATCCCGTACGGGGTACTATAAAAGACCTTTAGCAAATAGCTAAAGGTCTTTATTTTTTGCAGTGAGAAAATTGGAATTATAGGGCTAAAAATTTACAAATTAACATGGGATCTAGCTGGAGAATCAAAGGTGTATAGGTTTGTGTTAAAGAGTTCGGGCTATCGTCAAAAAATTATGTCTGAACTTCCATTAGATTTGGTACGCTATCGTAATATGGTTCAAGCTTCCTTTATTCCAACTAGGTGAAGTAGGGAGTATTGTGATTGTGTCAAAGATAGCCTGTATTGATTGAAGAGATATTAGATCTTACTGCCCTAAATCTTGTTGTAGTTAGCGTAACAAACTAAGATGAGTTTCTTTAATTCTAGGAACTATTGTTTGTATAGTGTACAAAAGGTATCCGATTGAGAATCTTTGCTATTTGCCGTATGAGCGATTAGCTAAAGTTATTCGTAAGGTGAGATTGTATGTGAGCTTTCTTCGGTGCAGGTATTTTTGCTAAGTATGATGTGTTGATAAGTGTTGATGGTGCATTACAGATGACGTTTTATAATGCTGGTGATGATTTTCTGTGTACTGTAAATCTTATGGCGTAACGAAGTGGTCTGTTTGTGAAATATCATGATAGTGGTGGAAGTATTACTTTGCTTTAGTGGCTAGTAAACGTCGCGTTGTTTATTAGAATTTTTGCATTGGTTTTGCGTACTTAACTACATGGTTTTAAGGGAATGATTTAACTTTAATAAATTTATTAGCATACGACTCACACGTCACTGCTTTAGTAGAATATCTTTTAATTATTTTTTACGATTTTGCGAGCCAGAAGATTTTACTTAGTGATATTAGACATATTTAAGGTGATGTGAGTGTTAATTATTTTCTCTAGTTTCGGTAATTCCGGAGTGTAAGCGCTGTTGTGTTTTTAGTAGAAAAAATATAATGCAATCTGGAAACGTTAATATTACCTCGTTTTTTGGGTACTTACCGGCGTTTGCGCCTAAGTAGCTAACTATGTGTCATACCTGAATTGTCTAGTTACATATTTTTAGGAACACTCGAAAAAGTAAGTTCTATGTTTAGATGACTTCCGTTTATCTTTTGCGTAACAGGGGGGGGAGATAGATTATGTTTGTCCGCTAAATAGTTACTTTTCTGGAAAGGGGAGGAAATGAATTCCTGTTCGTCGTGTGGCACCCAATTATCGCTAGAAGATAATTCTTGTTCTCGTTGTGCTGGTACGTCATATGAAGTTACTCCTTCGACTACTTCAGTAGCGTCTTCTGAAGTATCTGTGAAACCGTCTACTGTGCACAGTGAAGTTGCGGAAAAGGCTGGTGAAGTTACAACTGCTATTGTTGCAAAAATAGAATCTGGGATAACTCAGATGAAAAAGTCTTTTACGAACTTGCAAACTGCTGATGCTCAGAATAATCATGGGGCAGAAAATAAAACTATACTAGCTAATCTTACTGATTCTGGTATGCGCGTGGTCATTATTGCTTTAGCTGGCTTATTTCTGCTTAGTAATTTCATGCCCTTCTTGACGTTGGGTCTTCCTGGAGATGATGACTCGGTGTCAATTAACTATGTTTATAGGGGTGATGAACTGGAGCCAGTTATCCCTGCCGGAGTTGGTGACGGTATTTTTATAGTTTTTGCTATCCTAGCAGTTATTGTCTTGATACTTTTGGAAGCTTCACGTGTTCGTAAGGGTATGCGCATCGCAAGTTTGGTGCTTAGCATAACCTCACTTTTAATAATCTTTTTATTTGCGGTACGTATAAATGATTTGGCAGAGTCGTTCGGAGTTGGTAAATACATTCACTTTGGCGTCGGTTTCTGGTTCGCTCTTCTTTTTAACATAGCTCTTATCGTTTTCTTGTCTTTATATGTGCTTCGTTTCAATAATTCTTCGGCACAAAAATCAGATGTGCAAAACGATGATAAGTAGTAAGGAGTTTTTATTATGAGTGATATGAACAAATCTTTTAAGCCTTTGTCTAAGAAGGCTAAATTAGCAGCTTTTGGCTTGACTACTGCTCTTATCGCTACTGGTATAGTTGGTGGTTTTGCTTATCATAGTCATGCTGTGGAGCAGGGGTGTAAGGATTCTTTGGCTTTGTTCCAGTCTCAGTCTAATGAGATTAAGTCTAATATTAAGAGTGTTGATATTAGTATTGGTAATGTAACTGGTGATAAGGCTCTACCTCACACTGCTGAGTTTGATAAGTCTAAGGCAGGTGTTAAGGATATTAAGGCTTTGCAAGATGTTGCTAAGGAGTTGAAGAAGCATTCTTCTGATACTGTTGGTAAGTGTTCTTCTTCTGCTGAGTTGGATAAGATTGAAGTTATTACCCAGTCTCGTCAGGAAGTTATTGATGAGTTTGAAGTAGTTACTAAGGCTTTTAATAAAGACGTTGATAAGCATCGTCTAAAAGTTGCGACCAAAGAGGCTAAGGATACTATGGAGTCTGCTAAGACTAATCTAGCTAAGGTTCATGAAGAGGTAGCATCTTATATTAAGGAAGTTGATTCTAAGTCTGATATGGCTTCTGATAATGAAGTGAAACAGGCCTATGATAAGGTTAAGGCTACCGATGATGCCACTGCTAAGTTGTCTACAACTGTAGTTACTAAGACTTATAAAGATGCTGTTGAGTCTATTGATAAAGCTAAAGCTATTGTTACTGAGATTACTAAGTTGACTGAAGATTTGGAAGAGCTAAAGATTACCATTACTGATTATCATAATGAGCGTAATGCTGTGGTTGTTGGCCGTGGTGGTGCAGCTTCTGCTAGTGGTTGGATTGGCCCATCGACTACTCGTACTGCTGCTCATAATCCAAATTGTAATGGTGAATGGTCGCAAAGATTTAATATATGTGTAACGCAGGAAATGCGTGAACGCTCTGCTTATATTATGAATATGCAACCGTGGGAAGTAAGTACTGATATAGTTGCATCTGACCATACAGGCCCAGTCGATCTATTCAGAAGTCAAGAGGCAATGGACGCTATGCGTGAATTCTACAAGACAGGTAGATTACCTTAAAAACCTACCTTTGAAAGCCCGACATATGTCGGGCTTTTTAACACGGGGCTAAACCCCGTGTCTATTTTTATTTTTTGAAATAATCTGTTGTGATACTAAAGGGGGTTCCTATGGTTGAGATTTTGAAAGAAACGTATTGGAAGAATATGCGTTGCGTTACAACCGATGTGGGAAGGTTTGTGTTGTTTTGGGGAAATTGCAAGTACGAAACGAGTTGAAGAATTAATAAAGAAGTTCGTTTAGAACCTATTTGAAACCCAATGATAGATAAACCTCCTTATCTTCACTTGATATAATAAACACCTACCAGCACCACAAGTGATGGTAGGTGTTTTTTGTATATATATTTTTCTTAAGATTAGGGATTTGGTTATGAGCCAGCAACAATAACCACTTGATAACCGTATCATTGATGTTCATGATTTCGGAGTAGCTAAGCTAGGGTGTAGTAGGGGTCCTACGTATTTATTTAAGCTTTAGCGCTTTAGATAAGCGATGCGGTGGTTCCTCACGCCAAACCACGTCGTTCTAATACTGCTTCCGGACGGGGAGGCCGCCCTAGTAAGGCTTGGAAAGATTCCATGGGTGGACGCGAATTGCCTCGGCTTAAAATTTCTTCTCGCACGCGTGTTCCGGCAGTGCGGTTAAGCCCACCGTCGTTATCTTTTGCTCCCGTAGTGCGATACCAATTCTCTATATCGGCTGCTAGTACCTCTGCCCAAGTGTAGGCATAGTAGGCAGCATCGTAGCTACTGCCAAATGTGTGGCTAAAATAGCCGCTACGATAGCGGGGAGGAATAAGTGGATACTCTACTTGATAGTGGCGTAAAATTTCTTGTTCATAAGATTCCACGCAACTTATTTCAGTATCACTTGTTATGTGATGCCAGCCTTGGTCTAATAAGGCGGATTTCAATTGTTCTGTAGTGTCGAAAGCAGCCGAGAAATTAGCGGCTTGAATAACGCGCTCTACTTGCTGGGCAGAAAGTGGTAGGCCAGTTTCGTAGTGGATAGCGTAATTGGCTAGTACTTGTGGGTGAGTTGCCCACATTTCGTTCATTTGTGAAGGAGTTTCCACAAAATCGCGCGGTACTGAAGTGCCTCCTAAACTACGATAACGAGTTTGGGAAAGCATTCCGTGTAAGGCGTGACCAAATTCGTGGAACAAGGTTACTACTTGATCCCAGTTAAGTAGGCAAGGCTGTCCGTCAGCTGGTTCGGGATAGTTGCAATTATTCATAATCACAGGGATTGTGCCGTCTAATTGGCAGCCTTCTACGATGGAGTGCATCCAAGCTCCTCCGTATTTGCCGGGACGGCGATAAAAGTCAGCTTGGAAAATAGCGATAACTTTTCCGTTCTCATCTTGTACTTCCCAAGTTTTTACACTAGGTAGATAGGTAGGAAGATCAGTGCGAGCATGGAAAGTGATGCCAAATAATTGGGTAGCGGCATATAGCACCCCGCGTTCCATCACGTTATTTAACTCGAAATACGGAGCGAGGGTGGCGTCGTTTACTCCAAGTTGGCTGCGTAGCTGTTCTTGATAATATACCCAATCTGAGGGGAGGAACTCAGTAATTCCATCACTTTCAGCAGCTTCCAATAGGGCAGGGAACTGGCTTTGGGCAGCTTTGATAGCTTTTTGTGCAACGGTGGAAAGTAAGTCAATAACCGCTGCAGAACTTTTCGCCATAGATGCATCAGCTACGGCTGCGGCATGATGTGGGTATCCGAGGAGCTCTGCACGTTTTGCTCGTAATTTGGCAAGGTTTAATACTAATTCTTGCGTATCGGATAGGGGATTACCATCTAGTCCGCGCTGTAAGGAGTTGGCTAGAAGCTGGGCGCGAGTAGCAGAATTGCTCAGTTCTGCTAGTAAAGATGGTTGGGAGTAGTTTTCAATTGGTAAGCGGAAAGAGCCGTCTGCTTGCTTATATTTTGCTAGTTGTTGGGGAGATAGACCAGCTAAGAGCTGTGAATCGGTTACTACTAATTCTGCATCGGTCATGCCTTGAATAGCACGTTGATTAAACTCGATTTGCAACTGGGCTAGTTGTGCGTCTAGCTCAGTGAGTTGAGCTTTTTGAGTATCGTTTAGGTTGATACCACTGCGTTTAAAGGTAGCTATTTCTTCTGTTAGATACTGATAGGTTTCCGAATCTAAGTTTTGCCCTTCTGTTTGTAATAATTCTTCTAGACGGTGGTATATTCTTTGATCCAGGTAGTAGCGGGTGAAATGTTGAGAAACTTGTGGGCCTATCTCGCTTTGGATGGCATCTAGTTCTGCTCCTCCAATAGAACTAAATAAAGTAAAAGCGATATTAGAAACTTCGTTTAGAGTACGCCCTGCATTTTCCAGTGCTTCTACTGTGTTTGCTACGCTAGGCGCATCTGGATTGGTAGCTATTTCTTCCCAAACTTCACGTTGTGCTTGCATCGCAGCTTGAAAAGCAGGAATGATATGGGCTGGTTTTATTTCGCTCCAGTTTGGCATTTGGTACGGCAAAGTTGAGCGGGTTAATAATGGGTTATTTGTAATAGGTGTATTAGTCATAATTCTTATTGTAAGGAATTTGGGATAAGGATTTAAGTTGCTAATTTTAGTTAGCAAAATTTAGGTAAATAGAGTAATGCGCAGTAGCGTAAAGTTATACGTTTAGGATACTTCAGTAGTTTTTAACATTTCAGTAAGCCGGTTAGCAGCGGCGACTAAGGAAGCGGCGTGCTGAATACCAGGTTTTAACCCCATGCGTTCAATAGGGCCAGAAATAGAGAGGGCGGCGATTACTTTTCCGGACGGGCCACGTACGGGTGCGGAAATGGAAGCAACGCCAGGTTCACGTTCTCCTACTGATTGAGCCCAACCGCGTCTGCGTACCGCGGAAAGTACCGTGGCGGTGAACTGGGCATTGTATAGACCGCGATGCAGGCGGTCTGGTTCTTCCCAAGCTAAAAGTACTTGTGAGGCTGCCCCCACTTGCATGGGAAGGGTAGCTCCTACGGGAATAGAATCTCGTAATCCCATAGTGCGCTCTGCGGCAGCTACACAGATTCTTTCTTCACCGTGTCGGCGTTAGAGTTGTACTGATTCCCCAGTATGGTCGCGTAAAGCTAATAGCACTGGGTTGGCAACAGCTAGTAGGCGATCTTTGCCGGCTGCGGAGGATAATTCAGCAAGGCGTGGGCCGAGGATGAAGCGTCCTTGCATATCACGGGCAACTAGCCGATGGTACTCAAGTGCTACGGCTAAGCGGTGTGCGGTAGGACGGGCAAGTTTGGTAGCAGATACTAATTGTGCCAGCGTCAAAGGCCCACCTTCTAAAGCGCTGAGCACGTGAGCTGCTTTATCGAGAACGCCTACTCCGCTCCCAGATTCAATGCTATCCATGAATTGATATTGCCATATCAATAAGTGAGATGCAACCGTACGAAGAATAATGCAAACCGCTTAAGTTTTAGAGCCATAAGTAATTTATATAAAACACGACTTCGCCAATATCGAATATACTTTGTTCCAGCCCAGCTTCGCGGTAGTCTGAAATGAGTTAGTTTTAATCTATTTACCTACCTGATATAGAGGAGTTATCAAATGTCGGATACTAAATTAAAAGTTATCGGTGGTAAACCTCTAACAGGGGAAATTTGGGTGCGAGGCGCGAAAAACTTCGTATCTAAAGCAATGGTGGCAGCCTTGCTATCGGAAGAAACTTCTGTGTTGCGCAATGTGCCTTTAATACGCGATGTAGATGTAGTAGCGGCGCTTTTACGGGCACACGGAGCTACGGTAGATTATGACCAAGAAGCCGGAGAAGTGCGTATTACTCCGGGTAAATTGCATCTGCCAGATCCACATGAAGTAAACAGATTAGCAGGAACTTCTCGTATCCCGATTTTGTTTTGTGGCCCCCTCTTACACGCTTTGGGAGAAGCATTTATTCCAGATTTAGGAGGTTGCCATATTGGCGACCGTCCTGTGGATTTTCATTTAGCAGTGCTAGAGGATTTTGGAGCACGCCGTAATGCCACAGATGCTGGTTTACATTTATTGGCCCCAGATGGTTTAAAGGCACGTAAAGTACATTTACCTTACCCGTCTGTGGGAGCTACAGAACAAACATTACTGGCTGCTGTGCGAGCTCGTGGAGTTACTGAACTGAAAGGCGCAGCAGTTGAACCTGAAATTATGGATCTCATCGCAGTATTACAAAAGATGGGAGCGTTAATTACGGTAGACACCGACCGCACAATCCATATTGAAGGAGTGGAAAAGCTAAATGGCTATCGGCATACTGCGCTTCCAGACCGTATTGAAGCAGGCTCATGGGCGTGTGCGGCTTTAGCTACTAAAGGTGATATTACCGTTAAGGGCACTAATCAAGCCGATATGATGAATTTCTTAAATGTGTTTCGGAAAATCGGGGGAGCTTTTGAGGTGTTCGACGACGGTATCAGGTTTTGGCATCCTGGAGGAGAACTGCGTTCTATTCCGCTAGAAACAGACGTACATCCCGGTTTTATGACCGACTGGCAGCAGCCTATGGTGGTGGCTTTAACTCAAGCTACTGGAGTGTCTATTGTGCATGAAACAGTGTACGAGAATCGGTTTGGGTTTACTGAAGCCTTAAATCAGATGGGGGCACAAATTCAGGTACATCGCGAATGTTTAGGATCTAAAAAGTGTCGTTTTGGGTTAGAAAACTATTTCCATTCTGCTGTTATCCAAGGTCCTACTAAATTGCATGGTGCAGATATTGAAGTGCCGGATTTACGCGGTGGTTTCTCTTATCTAATTGCGGCTTTAGCAGCTGAGGGAGAATCAGTAATCTCCGGCATTGATTTGATTAATCGTGGTTATGAGCATTTTATGCAAAAACTGCAAAAACTAGGGGCACAGGCAGAAAAAATAGTGCAAGATTAAAAGTTGCTTTTGGGTTCTTGCCTTAAAATTCTGCTGGACCCCTAGTTATAGGCTAACAGTTAGTTATTTAGCAATATCTATCACTAGCCGCGTCGGATTTTCTAGAGTAAATACCCGCACTTTACTTACGGTATCTTTACCAATATTGATGGTTTGATGTCCCTCAAAAGGTGCTTCAATAATTACGTTTTTAAGATTTACACCTTCTGGAATAGTTACCTTCTGAGTTTCAGACGGATTTTCAAAATCGTAATTAACTCCGCCTACTTTGATTTGGATTGCGTGTACCGAGTCTAACTCGAAAGGCTCACCGCGTCCAGAATCATAAACTTTATTAGTCCAGCCATCGCTAAAGAAAGAAAGAGGCACACTAGAATCGCCACTATATTCCACTACTACTCGATCGAATTCTTCATTATTACCTACGCCGTAATTTACATAAGTTACTTGCGCGCTAATATCTGGCCAGTTATCAGACTTTAACCGTCCTTCTTGAAACTCTACTTCACTGGTGTGTCCATCTTCAGCTGGGGCAGAGTTTACCGCAGTATATTTGGCATAGTTTTCGGTTTCACTGCTACCACAAGCTCCCAAAATTAAAGCACTTGCTAAGCATATAGTAGAAATTTTTAGCATTTTATGGATTTTGGATTTCATTTTCACTCCTAATTGTGAGAGCTAAACTTCATAAAGTTATTTATAGTATTTAGACATTATTTTACCGTACTTTAGCTACTTAACTGATAGTCCTAACCAGTGTTTAGAGTTTTAAGCATTAAGCGAATAAGGGTATTTAGTGTTAATGCTAAAAATAGTTTAGGTGTGCTTAGTATATTTAGAGGCTGTTAAGCAGTAAAATTTTGACATGAACACTATGCAGGAAAAAATTAGAGTAGCAGTAATATATGGAGGAGCTTCAGGAGAGCACCCTATTTCATGCGCTACCGCCGGAGCGGTAATGTCGGCACTAGATTCTGAGCGTTACGAAGTAATTCCCGTCGGTATTTGCAAAGACGGCAGATGGGTACCTGGAGAAAGTGACTATTCTAAACTGCAGTTAAATGGAGCTACTACCGAGGTACAGGGAAGTGATACCACTATCGTGCTTCCCCCTGGGAATGGGGAGCAAGAACTTTTAGCAATCACAGGTAGTGGCACAGAGTTAAAAGTAACGTCTTTAGGAAAAATTGACGTGCTCTTTCCGGTATTACATGGTCCATTTGGGGAAGACGGTACAATTCAAGGTTTGTTTGAGATGGCTGGTATCCCTTATGTAGGGTGCGGAGTATTTGCATCAGCAGCTGGCATGGATAAAGACTATATGAAAATAGTGTTGCAAGCAGCTGGCATACCAGTAGGGCCTTATGTGGCGGTGACTGCTCGACAGTGGGCAACTCAGCGGGAAGCAGTGCTGGAAAAAGTGCAAAACCTGGCTTTCCCTTTGTATGTGAAGCCAGCGCGAGCTGGTTCTTCTCTAGGTATTACGCGCGTAACTGATTATGCGGAACTGGTTGCGGCAATAGAAGCAGCCCAAGCCCATGACCCGAAAGTAGTAATTGAACAAGGTATTGCGGGACGTGAAATTGAGTGCGCAGTTTTAGGTGGTAGAGGTTATGCGGAATGTAGAGCTTCTTTACCTGGAGAAGTAGTAATGGCAGCTCCAGATGCTGATTTTTACGATTTTGAGCATAAGTATGTTTCTACTGCTGGGTTAGAAATGCAAGTGCCAGCTAAAATTACTGCTGAGCAAACCGCGGCAATTAGAGCTTTGGCGATAGATACTTTTAATGCTTTTGGCTGTGAAGGTTTGACGCGCGTAGATTTCTTCCTTACTGATGCAGGGGAAATTTTGGTAAACGAAATAAATACTTTACCTGGCTTTACTCCGTTTTCTATGTATCCGGTGATGTGGGAAAAGACGGATATGTCTTATGCACAGTTAGTAGATGAATTAATTAGCTTAGCATTGGAGCGCGGTACTGGCTTGCATTAATTTTGCTAATGGAAAACGTTTTACGAATCATTCCAGTTTTGTCGTATAGTAAATTTTCTTGGAACATACTTGTAAGTGAAAGTAGTGAAGATGAAAATAGCATACGTAGTAGGCTCGCTTTCCAGTGAATCTCTCAACCGGAAATTAGCGGAATTATTAGCAGAATTAGCCCCTGACAATGTAGAGTTGGTGGAAGCGAAAATTGCTGAGTTGCCTTTGTATAATCGAGATTATGACGGAAATTGGCCAGCAGTAGCTACTGAGTTTAAGGAGCAGATTTTACAAGCAGATGGAGTTATTCTTATTACTCCTGAGCATAATCGTTCTTTTTCAGCAGCCTTACATAATGCGCTCGAGTGGCTTTCTCGCCCTTGGGGGCAGGGGGCACTAGGTGGAAAGCCAGTAGCTACCATCGGAGCGGCTATTTCACCTCTTGCTACGGGTGCAGCTCAGCAACCTTTACGCTCTATGCTTACTTTCTTTAATGCTCGCGTGATGGGACAACCAGAAGGCTATATTAACGCCCTTGCTACCGGTTTAGCAGACGGGGAAGTGAAGCCAGATACACGAGAATTTTTAGCTAATTGGATAGTTGCTTTTGCTGATTTTGTAGCTAAATCCTGAAAATTTATCGCTAAACAGTATTTAGAAAAGGAGAGGTAACCTTTAGGTTACCTCTCCTTTTATGTTGAGTATTGAGTTTAATGTGTTGTGAGCTCGGCGTTAGGTAGTTGCTTCACTTTTGCTAATACTGCATATGAGGCAAATAGCAATATGAGGTATGGAATACCAGCACTCCAAGTAACGGGTAGCAGGGTACGCAAGGCAATAAAAATAGCTAGGGTGCTAATTATTACCACGATATTAACTACCGGCCAGCCCCACATACGGGCAGGAGGGGTGGGTAGCCCGCTTTGTTGATGTATTTTGCGGAATCGTAAATGGGTAAGCATTATCAGAGCCCAGGTGACTAATACACCTACGGTAGCGCAACCATATAAACTCATAAACGCATTGCCAGGATTCCAGATGGCGATAGCAGAGGCTACAAAGAAGCAGAGTGCACAGAGCATTACTGCATAACGAGGAGTGCCAGATGCGGAAGTGCGAGCGGCAAAACGAGGAGCCATGCCGTCTAGGGAAAGAGAATGAACCATGCGGGATGCTGCGTAGAGGCAGCCATTTGCGGCGGAAAGAGCAGCTATGATTAGTACCGCATTCATCACGTGTCCAGTTCCAGGGATATTTACTGTATCTAGCACTTTTACAAACGGCGAAGCTGCGGCTTGTCCGGCGTTAGCTACTGTTTGCGTCCAAGGTTGTAGAGCAATAATAACTGCTAGGGCAGCAATGTAGAAGATAAATAGTCGCCAAATCATAGTTTTAGCGGCACGCGGAATATCGCGTTGCGGGTTTTCACTTTCAGCGGCTGTTACCGATACGCTTTCCACACCGCCAAAGCTGAATACAGCCATGCAGATGGCAAGAAAAATTCCGGTAATGCCGTAAGGGGCAAAGCCTTGGTGGGAGGTGAAGTTAGCAAAACCAATAGCAGGCTGGTTACCAGGAAAACCAAATAAAATTAGCGATAAGCCTAAAAGGATAAAAACTACAATTGCCGTTACTTTAATCAAGGAAAACCAGTATTCAGAACTTCCGTAAAAGCGGACACTGGTGAGGTTTAAAACAATAATAAACAGGGAACAAAGTACGGTACCTACACCTAAATGTAAGTTTGGAAACCAGTATTGTAGGTAGGTGGCACTAGCGGTCACTTCTGCTCCCACTGCGGTTAGCAAGGTAATAGTGTAGTTCCAGCGAGTGATATATCCACCAAATTTACCAAGATACTTATTGGCAATTGCGCCATGTCCGCCTGGGACTGGGTGGGCAGACACCAACTCGGCTAACGCCCACACTACTGCCAGTGCAAGGAATCCTGCTAGAGCATAGGAAATGATGATGGAGGGGCCGGCATAGGAAATAGTAGAGCCTGCTCCTAAGAATAGCCCTGTTCCCAAGGCGCCAGAGAGGGCAATCATGGAAATTTGAGAACTGCTTAAATGGCGTTGTAAAGCAGTATGCGGAGTATTACTATCTGTGCTCACTAACTAACTACCTTTACTGTATGTGAAGGGATATTTTGTTTGCATTCTGCCGTGGTACTTAAAAGTATTTTAGGTATATTTCCAACTAGCAGAATTGGTATCTAAAACCATTAAATAATCATTGAGATTGACTTGGCGGAGTGTTTTGGTAAATTGATACCGCCGAAGTTCTTTTTTTAGAATGGTTAAAGATAAGAGTATTGTAGTTGTGAGATTTGTTTTGGGAAGTAGTGTCCATCTTTTGGATACTTGCTATAAAATCGCCGAAAACTTTAATTAACAAGAAAAATCATATTTTGGTTTTTTTAGTTCTGTTTTTTCTTTTATACTGATAGGCATATCTTAAGAGAGAGAACAGGAGTTTCTGTTGGCTGAAAATAGTATGATTGAAATTACCGGCATTGAAATTGTTAAGGAAGAAGAGCGTACCGCAAAGCCGCGCCAGCTTTTCTTACCTTGGTTTGCCTCTAACATTTCCGTTTTTGGAATGTCTTATGGAGCATGGGTGCTCGGTTTTGGTATCAACTTTGTGCAAGCCACTATCATGGCAGTAATTGGAGTAATTCTTTCTTTCATGATTTGTGGTGTAATTGCCTTAGGTGGTAAGCGTGGATCAGTTCCCACGATGGTAATGTCCCGTTCCGCTTTTGGAGTAGAAGGCGCAAAAGTCCCCGGTATTGTATCGTGGCTAACTTCTATTGGTTGGGAAACTTCCCTTGCTATTACTGCAGTATTAGCTACCGCTACTATTTTTGAGCGCCTAGGTTTGGTGGGCTCTAACCATACTTTAATTAATATCGTGTCGGCAATTATTATCGCGGCGTTAATCGTATTAGGTGCGGTAGCAGGCTATCACGTAATCATGAAAATGCAGTCGGTACTCACTTGGCTTACCGGCTTAACCACTCTTATCTATATTTACTTAGTAATTCCAGCTATTAAGTGGGATGTGTTGATGAGTGCTCCGGCAGGCTCACTACCAGCCATGATTGGCGGTATGACTATGGTGATGACAGGCATGGGATTAGGCTGGGTTAATATCGCGGCAGACTGGTCACGCTATCAGTCGCGTGATGCAAAGGATTCCCACATTATTTTCTGGAACACTCTCGGTGGTTCTTTAGGGCCAGCGGTGCTAATCACTTTCGGTTTGATGCTAGCAGGTTCTTCTCCAGAACTAGCTGAAGGAGTGGGTGGTGATCCAATTGGAGCACTTTCTTCGATTTTACCTACTTGGTTTTTAATCCCATTCTTGCTCACTGCAATTCTTTCTCTACTTTCGGGAGCAATCAACGGTATCTATTCTTCTGGACTTACTCTACTCACTTTGGGAATTGATATTCCTCGTCCATTAGCTTCGCTAATCGACGGTGCCATTTTGAGTGCAGGCACTATTTATGTAGTGTTCTTCTCGCCTAGTTTCATTGGTCCATTCCAGTCTTTCCTAGTTACTTTAGGTGTGCCTTTGGCTGCCTGGGCAGGTATTATGATGGCAGATATTGCTATGCGTAAGTTGCCATACGATGAGGCCGCTTTATTTGATAGTGCTGGACGTTACGGCGGATTCAATTGGGTGTCTTTATTACTCATGGGAGTAGCTTGTGCAGTTGGTTGGGGATTGGTAATCAACCAGTACTCGGATGCTTCTTTTAATAACTGGCAAGGATACTTGCTTGGCCCGCTTGGTTTAGGTGGTAAAGAAGGAGCATGGTCAGGCAGTAATATCGGAGTTATTGTAGCTTTGGTAATTGGTTTCCTTGGCTATAGCTTACTTTGTGCTAAGCGGGTACGTGCGCAAGAAGGTGCGTCAGAAAAAGTTGCTAACTTAGGCTAAGTCGCCAGTAGTTAGAGAATAATTAAAGAGCTGGTGAGAGGAGAATTTCTCTTACCGGCTCTTTAATTTAGCTGTTAAAATTTTATAAACAAAGCAACAAAGTGGTTGTAAGAGTACGGATTTTGTTAAAGGGAACATTTAGCAGATGCGTACTGAAAGACATATGAACAGCAGTATAAGACTAATAGGATTACTTGCTGTATGGCTTGCAAAGTAGGGAGAGAAAATATTATGGAACAAAAAGATTTTTATCAACATTTAATTACTGCGCAAATAGCTGGAGTTAGCGAGCAGTTGAAAAGCCAAGCCGGAGGAGAGCTAAAGGCACTGGTAGTGTTAGGTTCAGGTCTGGTAGATGCTTTAGATAGTTGGGGTGATCCAGATTATCAGGGACGTCTTTCTGAACTGTCTGGGGTATTAGCGCCAGTGGCAGATGGTCATTTAGATAAGTATGCGATATTTGGGAAAACTTTAGTAACTTATGGGCGTACTCATTTATATGAGGGGCACGGCCCAGATCCAGTAACGGTATTACCGAAAATAGCAGTTGGAGCAGGTGTTAAACGTGCCGTGCTTTGTAATGCAAATGGATGTTTACGGGACTGGAAATTAGGTGACGTGATGGCAATTAGCGACCATGCTAATTTCACCGCAGTTTCTCCGTTCTCTGGAACTTTCTTTACTGATATTTGGTCGCTATGGAATCCGCAATTATTAGCGGTAGCTCAACAATATGTGCAACGAGTAGGTACGTACGGTATTTTGCGTGGCCCTGAATATCAAACTCCGTTAGAGAGTCGCATTTTACGAGATGCAGGTGTAGATTGTGTGGGGATGTCTACCATTATGGAGGCACTTACTTTACACGCTTTAGGGGTAGAAGTAGCAGGATTATCGGTGGTTTCGGATTTAAGCTTTGCGCCAGGATCAACTGATCCAAGCGCAGTAGTGGAAATTGCTCAGCGGGCTAATGCTACTTTGGCGCAAGCTATTAACGCGATATTAGCGGTGTAAGTTTAGCTATCTATTTGGTTATGTTCTTTGCTGTGGAAAAAGCGAATAATTAAGCCAATTTCTTAGGCAATAACTGCACTCATGAAAATTATGCTTCCTAAAATCAGAAGTCGGCACGGGTAGGAATGTTTGTAGTGTAAATATCGTTGCGCATTTTCCTCCTTAATAAAATTTTCTTATTTTTAGGTGTTATTAAGATGGGCTAATGAAACATATCTACTAACTGTGATATGTCAATGCATAGTGTTATGCGGTATTTTGCCGAGTTATTATGCGGTTTTATATAAAATAAAAGAGCTCCTCAGTAAAGTGAGGAACTCTTTTTAAGATAATTGCGAAACGCGATTAGATATTGCGGGTAACCTTACCAGCCTTAAGGCAGGAAGTGCATACATTCAATCGCTTTGGAGCGCCCTTTACGAGTGCACGAACACGCTGAATGTTTGGGTTCCAGCGACGGCTAGTGCGCACGTGAGAGTGCGAAACAGACTTGCCGAAGCCCGGGCCCTTGCCGCAGACGTCACATACAGAGGCCACGGTTATCTCCTTTGTTCGTTAAATCAATTGGGCATCATGCCCACCTAGATGGCAACTTAAAAATGATACCGAATAAACGGGAATAACACCAACCTAAAATAGTAGTGGTATTGGGCACTACTATTTATATGTCTAAGAAATTAGCTGAACTAAGCTAAGCTGGGAAAGTGAGTACTGAACAAATCTTGCCTTCTCCTTCTGCCTCTCCTAATTTTATTGTGCCTCAGGCAGATACCGCCGTGTTGGCCTCTACTCCTACGGATTTTCTTAATACTCCTTTAGCAAAAATTTTAGGAGCACGATCAGCTAATAAACTCACGAAGCTAAAACTACATACCGTTGGAGATTTAATAGCTCATATTCCTTTTCGTTTAGCAAAACGGGGAGAGTTACTACCCATCGAACAAGTGCAAGTAGGAGATTCTGTTACCGTGGTAGCGCGAGTACTTTCCCATAGTTTGCGCGCTATGCAGGCTCGTCGCGGATACATTCTCAGTGTGCATATAGCGGACGGAGCCCATGATTTAGAATTAACTTTCTTTGCTAAATCTGCCCAGCCATTGAAATTTCACCAATCTCGTCTAACTGTAGGGCAGGTAGCTACTTTTTCTGGTACCGTATCGAGTTATCGAGGACAACTACAACTCACACACCCGGACTACGAGCTATTAGAGGACGAAAACGCGGTAGACCCCGCAAAAGTAAATGCTCCAATTCCTATTTATCATGCGGCAGAAAAAATACCTAGCTGGCATATTGCTAAAGCTATAGCACTCGTCTTGCCTCTGCTTAAAGCTGAGCATTTACCAGAAATTCTTCCTGCTGATTTTATTGCTAAACATCAATTACTGTCCCGTCATGAGGCATTACTGGCTTTACACCAACCAGATACGGAAAGTAAATGGCGGGAAGCGTACCAGCGCTATAAATATGAAGAAGCATTCTTATTGCAATTAGTGTTAGCTAAACGTCTAGCCCAAGCCCAAGCCGAGACCGCGCCTAAGGCTAATAAAACCAATGGAGAATTGCGGGATAAATTCTGTGCTGAGCTTCCTTTTAGATTTACCGACGGACAAAAAGCGGTAATTGACGAAATAGCACAAGATTTATCGCAAAGCGTGCCGATGCGCCGGTTATTACAAGGTGATGTGGGGGCAGGAAAAACTGTGGTAGCCGTAATGGCTATGTTGCAAATGATAGAAGCCGGTAAGCAAGCTATTTTGTTGGCCCCTACTGAAGTGCTAGCTCGACAACATTATGAAAGTATTACTCGACTTTTAGCTGATTTAATTGCGGCAGGAAAAATAAGGGTAGCACTCTTAACAGGCAAATTAACTCCGCGAGAACATAAACAAATTTTGCTAGATATGGCATGTGGTAAAGCGCAGTTAGTGATCGGCACTCATGCTTTACTGCAAGATAATGTACAGTTACCTTTCTTGGGTCTGGTAGTGGTAGATGAACAACACCGTTTTGGGGTAGAACAGCGAGATCGTCATGCCCGCGGAGTACATCTGCTCGTAATGACAGCAACCCCTATCCCGCGTACTATTGCCATGACCATTTTTGGGGATTTGCAAGTATCTACTTTGCAAGAATTACCCGCAGGACGTCAAGCAATCGAAACTATATTAGTTGAGCAATGGCTAGAGAATTGGATGAAACGAGTATGGGAACGGGCAGCTGAAGAAGTAGCTAAAGGAGGAAGAGTATATGTGGTATGTCCACGTATTACAGACTCGCAAGAACAGTCTGCCCACTCTTTATTGGAATCAGCTAACCAGTTTGAGCTAGAAGATGACGCTTTTTATAAAGACACATTATTTGCAGATTTAGAAACTGCAGATAGTGAGCGTTCTTGGGCAGCAGTAGAAAGTACTTTTGCATATTTACAAACCGTTCCCGCCCTTAAAGATATTCAATTAGCTAAATTACATGGCAGGCTTAGTAGTGCAGAAAAAACCGCAATTATGCAAAATTTTAGTAGCGGTCAAACCCCTATCCTAGTTTCTACTACTGTGATTGAAGTGGGAGTGGACGTCCCCGAAGCTACCTTGATGATTATTTTAGATGCAGATAGGTTTGGGCTATCCCAGTTGCACCAATTACGGGGACGAGTAGGGCGCGGGAAAAATCCATCGTTATGTTTAGCTGTACATGGAGCTCCTAGAGGTTCTTTAGCCTTAGCACGCTTAGAAGTATTTGCTAGTACTACTAACGGATTCGAGTTAGCGCAAGCTGATTTAGAATTGCGTAAAGCCGGTAACATTTTAGGAATAGAGCAGTCAGGCGCTCGCAGTAATCTGAAGTTTTTAGATTTACGGAAAGATGAAGATGTTATTGTGGAGGCTAAAATTGGGGTAGCTGCTTGGTTGCAACAAGGCGTAGAGGCAGAAAAAGAGGCACGTTTGTGGCAAGCAGTGCAAACTATTTACCAAGAAGAAGAAACAGAATTTCTAGTAAAGTTCTAGATAAGAATTTTGTTTCGTTTTTAGGTGCTAAGTTAAAGTTCCATGAAATAATGTTTTGGAATAGAAAATACTATTAAGGAGTGGCGCATGACGCGGATTGTGGCTGGTAGTGCTAAAGGTCGTACTATACAAGTGCCTAAATCCGGTACTCGCCCTACTTCGGAACGAGTGCGGGAAGCGCTTTTTTCCCGTCTGGAACACTTTGGATATATTCAAGGTTGTGTAGTGTTGGATTTATATGCAGGCTCTGGTGCTTTAGCTTTAGAGGCTTTATCACGCGGTGCTACAGCAGCAGTGGCAGTGGAGGCGCACGGAGGAGCCGTGAAAATCATTTCCGCGAATGCCAGTGCCTTAGAATTGCCACTGCAAGTGGTAAATGCCAAAGTGGATACATATTTAACAGGTCTTAATGCACAGCAATTTGATTTAGTTTTTCTAGATCCACCCTATGATTTGTCGGAAGAAAGTCTAGCTAAAACTTTGGAACTATTAGTAGCGCATCTGAAAGATGATGCAATGGTGGTGGTGGAACGGGCAGTGCGTAGTGCCCAACCGCTTTGGCCGGCTGGATTGGAATTAGATGATGAACGTAAATGGGGAGATACGCGAGTGTGGACGGCAATAATGCAGAAAAACAATATAAACTAGAGAACATGAGTATCGCTATTTGTTCGGGTACTTTTGATCCGATTACTTTAGGGCATTGTGACGTTATTGCGCGGGCAAGCCAAATTTTTTCTCGAGTAATCGTGGCAGTTGCACAAAATGCGAGTAAAAATACTTGGTTTGATTTAGAAACCAGATGTGAATTAGCGCGGGTAGCTTTAAAAGATTTTTCTCATGTAGAAGTAAAACCAGTAAAGGGTTTACTGGTAGATTTTGCTAAACAGCAGCAAGCGCAAGTAATTCTGAAGGGGATACGTAACCTGCAAGATTACACTTACGAAGACGCAATGAGTATGGTGAATAGAAAAATAGCAGGGATAGAAACTTTATTTCTCCCTACTGACCCGCAGTTAGCTCATATCTCTTCGTCTATGGTGAAAGAATTAACGTTACACGGGGCAGACATTACCGAGTTTGTGCCAGCAAATGTAGCGCAAGCAATTAGTCAATTACGGGCAGAAAGTTAAAGACATGAATAGTTATAAAGAGCTAGAAACTGGTGAATCTTTAATTGCAGTTTTAGATGAGATTGTGGAATTAGTGGAAACGGCAAAAGCCATGCCCCTATCTGCTTCAGTGCTGGTAAATCGGGGAGAACTACTAGAATTATTAGCTACTGCCAGAGAAATTGTGCCTACACAAATTGTGGAAGCTGATTCAGTATTACGCGATATTGAACGAGTAAATGATGATGCCCAAGAACAGGCAGAACGGATTATTTCTTTAGCGGAAGCAGATGCTCAACAAATTATTGCGCAAGCTAAAGCAGAAGCACAGCGTTTAGTTTCTCAAGATTCAGTTACGGTATTAGCTAAGTCGAATGCGACTCGTATCGTAGATGAAGCTAAATCTAAGGCTGACCGGATTACCGGCGGAGCTAATGATTACTCGGATTCTACTTTGGAAGAATTAGCTGGACAACTAATTGCAGTGCAAGAGTATTTAGATCAAATTCAGTTGCAAATTGAAGCAGGACGGACGGTGCTGGCTGAGCGGCGAGAATTAGCTGCAGAAATAACTTATGATACCCCAGAAGATAACGCTGATTATCTAGGTTAAGTTGGTATTAGGCTAAAGTGCTCTTATAAGTTGCTGTAATAGCTCAGAGATTTTAGAGAGTTTCTAAAACTTTATGAAAAGAGAAAATAATGGATAAGCGTTCCCCGTTTGTGCTTTCTTTACTGGACTTACCACGTTCTCCTGGTTCGCTGAAAAGCTATGATTTTACTTTTATTGCTCCAGATGATTTTGGAGTGGAAATGCTGAAAGTGCCAGCTGGGCAGGAGCTAGAAGTAGAGATAGATCTACATTCTGTATCAGAAGGTGTTTTAGTACAAGGTCGTATTTCTGCAAGTGCGCAAGGTGTATGTTCACGTTGTTTAACTTCTTTTACCCAAGATTTTTCTGAAAAAATCACGGAGCTAGTGTATTATCCTGAGCAAATTCCACAACTTTTAGCTGAGGGTGATGAAGAAGCAGAAGATTTTCCGATAATTGAGGACGATCATATAGATTTAGAGCCAATTTTGCGCGATGCTTTAGTGCTGGCTATGCCATTTACCCCAGTATGTAAAAAAGATTGTGTTGGTTTATGTGCTCAGTGCGGACAGGCGTGGGAAGATTTACCGGAAGACCACACACATGAGTTTTTAGATCCGCGTTTTGCTGCCTTAGATACGCTACTAGCGCAGTTTGCTACACAAACAGAAACTGAAAATGTGCAGGAAAGTATGCCAACGCAGAATAGTACAAACAACTCAGAGCAGTCACGGCAGGCAGAGGTATAACGACTGTGCATACAGAGGTGGATTATCAGGCTTTATGCACGGCTTGGGGTGTGGAATTACCTAGCGATTTACTAGACCATGCTTTGAGCCATAGATCTTGGGCTAACGAAGAAGAAAAACCTAGCAATGAACGTCTAGAATTTTTAGGGGACGCGATTCTTGGTTTCATTACGGTAGAAGAAATTTTTGCTACTTTTCCGGCAGAAACCGAGGGACAGATGTCTAAGTATAAAGCTGCTAGCGTATCAGAAGCTGCTTTAACTGAGATTGCTTTGCAATTGGATTTAGGAAAATATCTAAAACTGAGCAAAGGAGAAGAAGGTACAGGCGGGAGAGAAAAACCGTCTTTGCTTTCTGACGCAGTAGAAGCCTTGATTGCTGTTACTTATCTAAGCCATGGTTTAGCTAAAACTAAAGAAGTAGTATTAGCTCATATTCGTCCCCAGATTGAACAAGCAGTGGCGAAAGGGCCAGCTTTGGATTGGCGTACTGCTTTTGAGGAATTAGCACGTAAAACTGGCATGGTAGGAGAGTTGTCTTATCAAATCACGGGAAGCGGTCCTGACCATGCCCGTCTTTATCAAGTAGAGGTTAGTTTTGCGGGAGTTGCGTGCGGTATTGGGCAGGGAAGCTCTCAAAAGAGTGCCAAGTTGGCAGCTTGTAAAGATGCCTACGAAAAATTATTAGCCAGTGAGAGCTGTTAAATAGGGTAATTTATTAGTTAATATGCCGTGTGAGTTCGTGCAAAATTAATCGTTATTAAAAGAAAGTTAAGAAACTACCAATATGCCAGAATTGCCAGAGGTTGAAACTATTAGGGCAGGTTTAGCACCTTACGTGGTAGGAAAAACTATTGCGCATATTGAATTATTGCACCCGCGAGTAATGCGAAAAAATTTGCCAGATTCCACTCTTTTAGGTCAGCAAATACAAAGTGTTGCTCGGCGGGGAAAGTTTATGTGGTTAGAACTGGCAGAAAAAGCAGTAGTTATACATTTAGGAATGTCTGGGCAGTTGCGTATCGGCAAAGTGCCCGACCGGCATTTGCGGGCGCGTTTTACTTTTACAGACAATACAGAACTGTCTTTTATAGACCAACGCACTTTTGGTTATATACAAATTACTGATTTGGTTCCTACCATTGATAATTGGGCAGGAGGTTACGGGAGCCAAAGGCCGGCAATTCCGGCGGCTATTACGCATATTGCGCGTGATTTCTTAGACCCGCAGCTAGATTTTTCCCTACTAGCTAATTTGGCAATGCAAAAGAAAATGCGTATAAAAAACTTGCTATTAGAGCAAAAGTTTATCTCTGGGGTGGGTAATATTTATGCTGATGAAGCCTTGTGGGCTGCCCAGTTGCATGGAGCACGGTTAGCTAACACTATTTCCCAGCCAGAATTGGAAAATTTATTTCAGCAAGCTAAAGAAGTAATGCAACGTGCCTTAGCGGTAGGGGGTACGTCTTTTGATGAATTATATGTAGATGTGCAAGGAAGCTCAGGATATTTTGCTAGATCTTTAAATGCGTATGGTCGTAGTGGGAAACCGTGCGTTAGATGTGGCAAAATTTTGATTAAAGAAAATTTTATGGGTAGATCCTCTACCTACTGTCCTCATTGTCAAAGGCGCGAAGTATAGGAAAGTATAGGAATTAAAAATGAGTGAAGCAAAAGATGTATTGGTGATGATCATTGATGATCATGAAGTAGTGCGCAGAGGCATTGCGGAAGTAGTAGATAGAGCAGAGGGCTTGAAAGTAATTGCTGAAGCTGGATCAGTGGCAGAAGCAGTGCGGCGCGGTGAGTTAATGACTCCTGATGTAGCTCTAGTAGATTTAAGGCTTCCAGACGGTACTGGAATTGATATTATCGAGCAACTGCATGAGCGTTCTCCGGAAACGCGCTGTATCGTTTTAACCTCATTTGATGATGATGACGCTTTAGCGTCCTCTCTGCAAGCTGGCGCAAAAGCTTATTTATTAAAGTCGGTGCGGGGAGCAGAAATTACGGAAGTAATTAAAGCGGTAGCAGACGGGCGAGTATTGTTAGATGAGCGAACTCTGACACGGCGGCGGGCAGATGTAGATGATCCTACCGCGGATTTAACTCCGTCTGAACGAAAAGTATTAGAACTTATTGGGGACGGTTTATCGAATCGGGAAATTGGAGATAAGCTGGGCGTTGCTGAAAAGACGGTGAAGAACCATATCACCTCTTTATTAGCTAAGATGGGAATGCAGCGTCGCACTCAAGTGGCGGCTTGGGTAGCAGGACAGCGAGCATCTGGTTGGCGCAATCAAGGTAACTAAAATTAGTTATTAGATATTTTTATTACCGTAAAGGCACTTTCCAATGTAACTCCGTGCCACTGTGCCCATCAGCGCGGGGACGCATACTGAAAGTGCCGTGATGACGCCGGGCGCGTGCGGCTAGATTAGATAAACCAGAGCGACGGGAAAGAGAAGGGGTAATTCCTGCTCCGTCATCTTTTACTAATACTTGAATTTGAGTTAGGTCTACGTTTATTTCTACCGTTACCGATGCAGCTCGCGCATGGCGAGCGGCATTACTTAAACCTTCGCGTACTACTGCCACCACGTCATCGGCAATATCAGATCCGATTGCATCATCGATTAAAGTGTAGTCAAAATCGCTGGCGATAGCTTTCCCGTTCCAATTAATTAGTAAACTAGGAGCGAAGCCTAATAATTGTAACGCTACTTGGTTTTCGTGTTGGAGTCGCTCGATTACGGCGGCTGGAGATGAATTATCTCGTAAGGATTGTACGATTTTCCGGATTTGTCCTACAGATTCATCTATTGCCCAGATTGCATTATCTAATGCGCGAGAAATTTCGGGGGTGAGGTTTTCCTGTAGGTCTTCTTTTACCGCAGTAATATGCATTCCGGAGGCAAAGAGCTGCTGAATCGCTAAATCGTGCAAGTCGCGTGAAATGCGGGCGCGTTCATCTAGTTCACTAGCCAGTTCTTGTGCTTGGCGAGCTTCTGCTAATTCCAAAGCAATAGTGGCTTGTTTTGCTACGTTTTCTGCCATTGAGAGATCGTGTAAATCAAATTCCCGTGCTCCTGGACGGCGAAAAAGCACAATCACTCCGCGTCCTACTCCTTGTGATACTAAAGGCGCATAGAGAGCCGGTCCAAATTGGCGTAGTTCTTTTACTCGCACAGTAGAAAGGCGTTGCATGGAGTCGATAACTACTCCTGCTTGTTCTTGAATTACAGTACGGGCTCTACCGGCTTTAGGGAAATGTACGCCTATTAATTCTTGTGCTCCTTCACCAGCACCGATTTCACACATCCAAGTATCGTTGATAGAAGGTAAAATCATCAAAGCAATATCGGCTGGTGCTGCTAGGCGCATTTCTTCAGTGATTACTTGCAGAGCTTCTTCTTCCTCAGATCCTTCCAGTAGGGAAGAAACAATTTTTTGGGAGGCGTTTAACCAGCGAGAACGGTTTTCAGCTTCGGCATAGCGCCGTGAATTTTCAATTGCAACATTGGCAGATTTAGCTAATAGTTCCACAGCTTGATGGTCTTGAGTGTTAAAGCCGTGTGGGTCTAGTGAGTAAGGGGAAAAAGTAAGAGGGGTATCTGGAGTGCTAGCGGGAACATTATCCTCCGCTAGGCGGCGATTTAATAAGTAGAGGCGTCCCCAAAATTGCTGATGGAATGATACCAGCATTCCTAAGAAATGACGTATTTCTTTGTGTTTAGGGTCATTCATTTGGTTTAATACGATAGCTTCCCCAAACGGGATATTGTTTAGTTGTGTAGCAAAGTGTGGCAATATGGAGCTAGGTGAAGTATCCGTGGCAGAAATAGGTAAAGTGCCACTACTATAAAATTCGATAGCTTCCCCGTGGGAATCTAATACCTCAAAGGCGGCATAGCTGGCATTGGCTAATTGTTTAGCGTGGTTTACCAATGCGGTTAATACTTCTTGACGGTTAAACTGTGCAGTAATATCAATACAAGCAGTTAAGATGGCTGGAATTTTATCGGCAGTCATATTTTTTTATCCTACCCTTCTTGTGCTACCGACCAGCTATATTCTGCTACTTTTTCCTGCAGTTCGGCATGGGTGCCGCGAGCTACTACAGTGCAAGCAGAAGTGTGATGTGCAGTTTGGTTTTCAATATTTGAAGAATTAGGCGTGCCTAAAATAATTACTTCATCTGCCGCATCTAAAGGAGTTAAACGGTGCGTAACCAATAAAATAGCGCGACCTAGTTTGCTTAGCTGTAGTAAATCTCGGATTAGAGTATCTGCAGTGTGAGCATCGAGATGTTCTCCTGGTTCGTCTAATAATAAAATGGGGGCAGGAGAAGCTAGGGCACGGGCTACTAATAGGCGACGGCGTTGCCCACCTGAGATGGAACGCGCGTCTGTGCCAATCATAGTGTCTAAACCTTCTGGTAGTTCGGATAACCATTTTGCTAGTCCTACTTGGGTAAGGAGAATTTTGGCTTGTTCAGGTGTTAATTCTCCATTAGCTACCCTGAGATTTTCTAACACCGTGGTGCCAAAAATATGGGCGTCTTCAGCGGTGAAAGTTAATGTTTGAGAAATTTCAGAGCGGGCAATGGTGTGGGCAGGGGCGCCGTTTACCAGTACTGTGCCTTGCTGAGGCGGGATTAAACCAGCAAGAGTGTAGAGTAAAGTAGATTTACCTATTCCTGATTTACCTACTATTGCTATAGATTTGCCGATACTTAAAGATAAATTAATATCGTGTGCTATAGGGGTATGGTTAGGCCAAGCCAAGCTTAAATCTTTTACCACTAATTGTGCTGAATTTTGCTTAGTATCTGGCAAAAGTGCAGCAGAGCTGGCCGAGTTAGAGTAGCTGGTAGGTAAGGAAGATTTTTCCTGATTAGTATTAAGAGTAGCAGGGGTAGACGGAGTAACTTCTAATAAATCCATGATACGCAGTGCGGCTCGCGCGGAACGCACTAACTGCACTCCTGCTTCCGGTAAACGTTGGGTGGCTTCAAAAGCAGCTAATGGGGTAAGAGTGCACACCACCAGCCCGATGGCGGATAAATCCCCGTGTGCTACTTGATAAGTGCCAATCAGTAAAGCAGCAACTACAGAGATACCTAAAGCGAGAATTTCAATAACCGTAGCAATTGCTCGGGGTAGTGCAGAACGGTCACGATGTTGCTGAATTTTATCTTCTATTTGGGTGGCTTGAGTGGTAAGAGCAGGTAGTTTCCCATTAACCCGTAACTCAGTAGCGTGTTCTAGCATGGTAAGTGCCCAAATGTTTAATTCAGTTTTTTGGGCAATTTGTGCGATTTCAGATTCCCGCGCGCCACGCATTGCTAGATAAGGGCCAATTAGTCCACTAAGTAGTAAGCAACAGCCTAAAATTAGACCAATTAGCGGAGAAATGAATCCCACAATAAGGGTGCCGATAGTGGCCGTTACGGTGGCTACTGCTAGGGGAAGTAAAGATTTGATTACTACATCGCCTAAAGTGTCCACATCATTTCCGGTACGTGCCAGAATATCTCCGCGCTTTAAGGAACTGGTGAGATTAGTAGGAGCCTGTGAAAGATGTGCGTATAAGCGAGTACGAATTGCCGACATTCCTTTTAGAGCTACCCAATGGGAGGAGATACGCTCTAAGTAACGAAACACAGCTTTGCCTACTCCAAAAGCTCGCACCGAAGTGGCAGCTACTGAAAGGTCGAGTACAGGTGGGAGTTGGGCGGCACGAGCAATTAACCAAGCTGATACTGCTCCTAAACCGATACCAGAACCAATAGCGCCTGCGCCAAACATTACTGACCAAGTAAAGCGTAATTTATCTATTTCTAGTAAGCCTAAAGCATTTTTTAGAGCTTTACGTTCAACTTTGGGAAGTACTTTTTCTAGCATTACTGCTCTCCTTCCTTAGTGCTTGGGGTGGCGTGGAAAGCGGTAGGGATTTCGGGGTCGTATTGGGTAGACGGAGCGGAATTTGCGCTAGAGGAAGCAGAATGTGCCCAAGTGCTAGGGAGTGCATAATCTTTATCCATACTTTCCCGGTATTGTTGATACTCTAATTCAGCTTTTTGACGAGCTTTTTCTGCTAAATCTACCGATATATCACGTTTAGTAGCAGTAGTTTCAATTACTACATCAGCTAACTGGGTTAAAGAGTAACGATGTGCCACCACAATTACCGTGTGCCCTTCTGCACTTAATTTTTGGATAACTCGTTGCACGTATTCTTCGCTGACCGCATCTAAATGGGCGGCTGGTTCATCTAGAATTACGATTTTTTCTTTCGCTAATAATGCGCGGGTTAAAGCTAAGCGTCCACGTTGTCCCACAGAAAGACCCACTCCGCCACTGCCGATTTGGGTTAGCCAGCCTTGGGGCAGTTTAGCTACTACTTGAGTGAATCCGGTTAAATCAGCTGCCGTTAAGAGCTTTGCAAGCACAGGAGAAACATCGGTGGAGGTACCCAAAAGCGCTTCTGAGCTGTCTGGGTTAGGGAAATCTTTATGGGAAGAAAAATCGTTGCATTCAGTTTTAGTAAACTGAGCGGTAAGCTGAGCAGTTTCTGAAGCGCTGAGCTCTAAATCTAGATTTTCTAAAATAGTACCTGGCACAATTGCCGGACGTTGAGGCACCCAAGTAATATGTTTCCACCATTTTTCAGGATTAATATGTGCCAGCGGAATATCTCCCACATAAATTTCTCCCTCATTAGGGGAAAGTAGATTTAGTAAAAGTTGTACAGTGGTAGATTTGCCAGAGCCAGAAGCTCCACGTAAAACAGTAATTTTGCCTGGGGGAATTATGGCGTTGAGCGCAGTTGGAGCTACCGTAGCTCGCTGAGGTGCATACACGGATACATTTTTCAATATTATGTCGTGTTGGTTTAGATCTGGTACTTCTTGGGTGCCGTTTGGGGCAGTAAGCGGAGTTTCCAAGATAGTAAATACTTGCTCAGCGGCAGCTACACCGTCGGCAGAAGCATGGAATTGGGTACCAACTTCACGTAACGGCTTAAACACTTCCGGAGTTAGCATAATAATTACTAATCCCGTAAAGAGCAGTACGGTACCGTCTACCATACGAAACCCTATCTCTACCGCAACGATTGCAGTGGAAAGGGTGGTGATAAATTCTAGGGCAGCTCCCGAAAGAAATGCTACGTAAAGAGTCTGCATGGTTTTTTGGGCGAAAGTATCCCCTAAAATACGTACTTTTTCTTTTGGTCCCTGTTCTCGTCCGAGTGCTTTTAAGGTATTAATGCCCGAGATAAGATCTAATAATTGTGTACCTAGTTGTTGCATGGTGGCTAGACGCTGACTGGAGTAATTAGCCGTCATTTTGCCAATTAAAATCATGAAAATTGGGATTAATGGAATGCAGAGTACTACGGCAATAGCGGAGAGTATATCGAAATAAGCTA
>CAMCHI010000019.1 GCA_945874735.1 uncultured Arcanobacterium sp.
GTGTAGGTTGATTTACCAAACATAGGCGCAATTCACGCCCCAGCTCACGCGCCACTACTACTTTTTGCTGGTTACCGCCAGAGAGAGTGGAAATAGGGTCTTGAATAGAAGTTAAACGAATATCAAATTCTGCTACTTTGTCTGCAGCATTCTGGGCAATTACTCCGTTATGTAAAACTGGCCCAGAAGAAAATGGCCGGTAACGATACTGATCTAATACTAGGTTGTCGGCAATGGAGAAACTAGCTATTACTCCGTCTTTGGAGCGATCTTCTGGCACATAACCTAAACCGGCTTCTAGATTAGCTTTTACTTTCTTGTGGCGCAGTTCTTTGCCGTCTAGTTTAATAGAACCACTAGCTATTTCTTGCAAGCCTACAATAGCTTCAGCTAATTCTGTTTGCCCGTTTCCTTGCACACCAGCTATGGCCAGCACTTCTCCGCGCCGCACTTGTAAAGATACATGGTCTACAGCTAAACCATTATTATCGTTTAAGACACATAAATCGTTGATTTCTAGCGCCAAATCTCCCAATACTGGCGGGTTCTTTTCTACTTTCATCATCACGGGACGGCCCACCATCAAAGTGGCTAACTCAGCTTCGCTAGCAGTAGGGCTGGCACTTCCTACCACTTTACCGCGGCGAATTACCGTAATCTCATCTGCTACTGCACGCACTTCTCGCAACTTGTGAGTAATAAATACAATAGCAGTACCCGCGGCAGCTAATTGCTTCATGATTTGCATTAACTCATCAGTTTCTTGCGGAGTTAATACGGCGGTAGGCTCATCTAAAATAAGCACTTTTGCATCACGGGAAAGAGCTTTAACTATTTCTACCCGCTGCTGTGCTCCCACTGGCAAATCTTCAATATAAGCATCTGGGTCTAAGTCGAAACCAAAACGGCTGGATACTTCAATAACTTTTTTGCGCGCTTTTTGCAGATCAATAATTCCTGCTTTTTTCGTAGGTTCATAACCAAGCGCTACTGATTCTGCCACTGTAAATACCGGTACGAGCATAAAATGCTGATGCACCATTCCAATACCGGCAGCTACGGCATCTCCTGGACCTCTAAATTTTACTGACTTGTCGTCTAATAAAATTTCTCCCTCATCAGGATCATACAAACCGTATAACACATTCATTAAGGTAGATTTACCGGCTCCATTTTCTCCTAATAAAGCATGGATTTGTCCACCTTCTACGACTAAGTCAATGTGGTCATTTGCCACTAATGGCCCAAACCGTTTGGTGATCCCTCTGAGCTCCAGTTTCACCTTAGTCCCTTTCACATCTTTGTCTGGTACTAAAACATTTCAGGTTTTATAAGTAGTTATAAGAATAGTGGAGGCTGGACTCAATAACAAAGCCTAGCCTCCACTATTTTAATATTCTGGCAACTTAAGGTTTAATACCTGTATTGTGCTAAAGATTATGGAGCCGATGGGCTTTCAATCTTTAGTTCACCAGAAATAATCTTCTTGCTTAGTTCTTCCAACTCAGCCTTGGTTTCAGCGGAAACCTGGCTGTCAAAGTCGTGGAATGGAGCGATGGATACACCGCCATTTTCTAGAGTACCCACATATGCTTGGTTGGAGAACTTTCCTTCTACACCCATCTTGATGGTGTCGTAAACAGCTTCCGAGATACCCTTCATTACCGAAGTTAAGATAATGCTGGAGTAATCTGGAGCAGAACGGTACCAGTCGGAGTCTACACCGATAATCAAGGTGTTGCCAGCTTCCTTAGCAGCGGCAGCAGCACCCAAACCTACTGGACCAGCAACTGGCATGATGATGTCAGCATCTTGGTCGATGAACTGCTGACCAAGAGCCTTACCTAGAGCTTGGTCATCGAAGCTATCGGTGAAGGAACCGGTCTGAGCAGCCTTGTCCCAACCTAGTACCTTTACATCAGTGCCCTTAGCAGCATTGTAAGCTGCTACACCATCTACGAAACCATCCATGAAGATAGTTACCGATGGAATTGCCATACCACCGAAAGTAGCTACAACACCGGTCTTAGTAGTAGCAGCAGCTACATAACCAGCAAGGAAAGCAGCTTCAGCCGTGTTGAAGTTAAGTGGACGACCATTTGGTACTTCCACTACTTCAAAAGAGTCGTTCTGGAAAGCCGAATCAATTAGCGCAAAGGAAACATCGGAGTTTTCCTGTGCTCCCTTTAGGCTAGCCTGAGCTAACTTGAAGCCTACACCAATCACAAGATCGCAGTTGTCAGCAATCTGGGATTCAATGTTTGGCGCATAATCATTATCGTTCTTGGATTCTGCAGTGCCGGTCTCAACACCTAGTTCAGACTTGGCACGCTCAAGACCCTCGAAAGCGGATTCGTTGAAAGACTTATCGTCCCAACCACCAGCATCAGATACTAGACACGCCTTGTAGTCTACTTTTGCGGTGGTATCTGCGCTTTCGGAAGTGGAATTTCCACCCGAGCAAGCGCTCAGTGCAAGTGCGGAAGCTGCGCTGATGGCAACCAAAGACTTAAACTTCTTCACGTAATTCTCCTGAGTTTGTGTAGAAACGCTTACTGATCCATGTTTTCAGTAAACTATTTCACTACTAAACATAGCGCAATTACGTCATTTTTACAGCGCAGTTCATATTACAAAATCGAAACTTTCTAGAAAACCGCGAATTTATCTAGCTCACACAATTTCACTGTGACACAATGAACACTAATTGGCTTATTTTAAGCTAACAGGCAATTGCTCCACTACTTCTTTTACCTCTTGCGCATATTCTTGTGTAGTCACCAACACCACATCATCTTCTACCACTACCACTGCATCCGGAATACCCAGCACCACTACTTTTTGTTTTTTACTAAAAACTAACCCTGGAGTTGCTCTTACAAATACCGGATCGAGCACATCTGTTATATCTTTATCTCCCCTTGGCAAATCACTTACTTGAGCACGCAAATCAGCTAGAGCCTGATAATCTCCTAGGTCACTCCACCCCATTTGCGCTGGCACTACCGCCACTCCACCCAATGCTGCTAACGGCTCAGCTATGGCATGATCAATAGCAATAGCCGGCAAATTTTCCCACTTTTGCGCAAGCACCGCAGCCTCATTTTCCGTATCCCAAGCTGCTGCTAACTCCATTAAATCTACATATAACTGCGGCACAAAACGCTCCAAAGCTGCTAATAGCACCGATGCTTTAGCCACAAACATTCCCGCATTCCAAAAATACTCCCCGCTTTCCAAATACTGTTTAGCTAAAGCAAGCGGAGGTTTTTCTTGAAAACTTTTCACCGCATACACCGCACACGGCAAATCCGTCCCAAGTTTTTCACCCGACAACATTTCTCCAGATGCAATATATCCAAATCCAGTAGCAGCATACTCTGGGGTAATACCAATGGTAGCTACATAACCTGCTCGCGCCGCTCTAATTGCACTCTCCACCGCGTTAGTAAAAGCAACATTATCACCAATCACATGATCGGCAGCAAAAGAGCCCACCACAATATCACCATGCCGTTTTGCTAATACAGCCGCTGCCAGCCCAATAGCAGCCATCGAATTTTTTCCACTCGGCTCAGCTATAAAACTCTGCTTGCCTAAAAACGGTAATTGCTTTTCCACTTTCGCTAAATGCGCCCGTCCAGTAACTACCAAGAAATTTTCCCCGCAAAGCGCAGTTAAACGCTCCACCGTATCTTGTAAAAGCGAACTTCCACTACCTGTTAAATCCAATAAAAATTTCGGAGCAGTGCTGCGCGAAAGCGGCCAGAGGCGTGTGCCTGCACCTCCGGCAGGAATAATGGCATAAAAATCAGAGTTCACTCCCATGCTCTGCTCCTTTCAGAAAACCATTAATATCTTGAGATACTAACTTCGTTTTTAGCTACCTTGTCTTAATTTAAGCGTATTGCACTACTAAAGGAGCGTGATCCGACCAACGGGCATCATAACTAGGAGCGCGATGCACCGTAAAACTTTCTGCTTTTTGCGCTAAAGCAGGGTTAGTTACCTGATAGTCAATACGCCAACCTGAATCATTATCAAAGGCTTTACCGCGCTGCGACCACCAAGTGTAAGGCCCAGCTACATCTGCACCCGTCAAATAACGTTGTATATCCACCAACCCATATTCTCCAAACCAGCGCTCTAAATAAGCTATCTCCTCATCCAGCACACCGGCAGTCTTATTATGATTAGGTTTCCAGTTCTTAATATCTACGGGACGATGCACGATATTAAAATCGCCTGCAAATACAAAATTAGCTTGCCCTAAATTAACTTCACGTACATCACCAGCTGTAGCTAGTTGCTTTAACCGGGCATCCACTCGTGCTAAATGCGCATATTTTGCGTTCATTTTGTCGCTACTGGCCACATCACCGGAATGTAAATAAGCACTAATAAAAGTAGTGTCCAACTCTGGTACTGCCACTTCTAGCCATCGTCCTGTATCTACGGGGGCTTCGTTTTCCACCCCCACTAATCCGGCTGATAGCCCAAAAACGCTTGCTCCGCTTGCTAAATCTTTTTTAAGAGCTACCGCCACTCCGGCCCGTCCGGCAATCTCGCACGCATGGCTAAACACCTGATAATCTGCCCCTAAAATTTCTTGCGCCAAATCAGCTGGTGCTCGCACTTCTTGCAACAAGAGCACATCAGGAGCAGTTTGCTCTACCCAAGCCAACATTCCTTTACGAACCGCTGCTCTAATCCCGTTCACATTACAAGTAGCAACTAACATTTATCCCGTTTTCCCTTGCCTATTTGACTGTTATTTAACTTAGCTGCAATTTCTTTCAGCAACTTCCACAATGTTTTGCAACAACATAGCGCGAGTCATCAAACCTACTCCCCCCGGATTAGGAGCAAACCAACCCGCAATTTCTTGCACTTGCGGATTCACATCCCCCACTATTTTTGGTTTTCCAGTTATAGCATCAATTTGTCGAGTAATCCCCACATCAAATACCGCCGCTCCTGCTCGTATCATATCCGGCTGCAATAAATGAGCCACTCCAGTAGCTACCACCACAATATCTGCCGCTAAAGTATGCGATTTCAGATTCACCGTGCCAGCATGACACGCATCTACCGTAGCGTTAATAGAATCATGCGCTAACAGCAGTGATAAAGGACGGCCCACTGTGCGCCCTTGCCCCACCACACACACACGTTTTCCGGCCCACTCTAAACCGTAACGCCTACCTAATTCCACAATCCCTCGCGGAGTACACGGCACAGGAGTAGTAAAAGAAGTACGAGTATTTAACACTAAAGAGCCCAAATTAAAAGGGTGTAAACCATCCACGTCTTTACCCGGAAGCACTCTAGCCAATACTACGTTCGTATCAATTCCAGACGGTAAAGGTAATTGAACAATAAATCCAGTGCAGGCAGAATCTTGATTAAAAGAATCAACGGCAGCAAAAATATCTTCTATAGTAGAATCTTCCGGCAACTCGATGCGCAACGACTTAATTCCCACTTCGGCACAATCACGATGTTTGCCATCTACATATAATAAAGAGGCTGGATCGCTTCCTACTACAATAGTGCCCAATCCAGGCACCACTCCGGCTTTACCTAAACGCACTACCCGCTGCGCCAACTCGGCTTTAATCTGCCGTGCTACTGATTTACCGTCTAAAATTTTTGCCGTCATTCACACCTACTCATACCTCACCCGCATATTTAACACCACCCTCATCGTTACAAACTTGAAAAGTGACTATTAAACTCACGCACACTTAAAGTTTTTAAGCCATTAAGCTAACTTAAAATATCTTACCCTGTTCGATCCGCCTTAGCGCATAAAAAGTATCGCATTTAGTAATGCAAAATGAAGCATTATTTTACAATGCAATTCCTACTGCCTTTTTCTAAAACGGACTCCACGAAAATCATTACAGTAAATATAAATCACACCACTAAAATAGGCGATACCTATAAGAATTAAGTAAATACTTAATTCCCTCTAAAACACCACCTATTTTAAGCAAATTGATTTAAATCTGGGTACAACGGGAATTTCTCGGTCAAAGCTGCTACTCGCGAGCGCAAAGTCACCAAATCTGCCTGCTTACCATCACGCAAAGTCTGGGCGATAATCTCAGCTACCTCAGTAAATTCAGCGTCCCCAAAACCACGAGTAGCTAAAGCTGGCGTGCCGATACGTAAACCAGAAGTAACCGCAGGTGGGCGTGGATCAAAAGGTACTGAATTACGGTTTACGGTAATTCCTACTTCGTGTAGTAGATCTTCTGCTTCCTGTCCATTTAATTGGCTATTGCGTAAATCTACTAGCACTAAATGCACGTCTGTGCCGCCCGAGATTACCGAAACTCCCGTAGCAGCTACATCTGCTTCCATAAGACGTTTGGCAATAATTTGTGCTCCTGCCACCGTGCGCACTTGCCGTTCTTGGAATTGGGCACTACCAGCAATTTTTAGTGCTACCGCTTTAGCTGCAATCACGTGCATTAACGGCCCACCTTGCTGTCCAGGAAACACCGCAGAGTTTAACTTCTTCGCAAACTTTTCGGCATCTTTGGCTAAAATCATGCCAGAACGCGGCCCGCCTAGCGTTTTATGAATAGTAGTGGTGACAACATCTGCATATTCTACTGGGTTCGGGTGCAAACCAGCTGCCACTAATCCGGCAAAATGAGCCATATCTACCCACAAGTATGCTCCCACTTCATCAGCGATAGCACGGAAAGCAGGCAAGTCAATGTGTCGTGGATAAGCAGACCAGCCAGCAATAATCATTTTAGGCTGATGTTCTAAAGCAAGCTGACGCACATTTTCCATATCAATTAGATGAGTGTGTGGGTCTACCCCATATGCCACCATATGATAGTTTTTACCCGAAAAGTTGAGTTTCATGCCGTGGGTTAAATGTCCACCATGTGCTAATTCCAAGCCTAATACGGTATCCCCTGGCGATACTAAAGCATGATAAATAGCAGCATTAGCTTGTGCCCCAGAATGTGGTTGCACATTAGCATACTCTGCTCCAAACACTGCTTTCGCTCGCTCGATAGCTAGTTGTTCTACTACATCTACATATTCACAACCGCCATAGTAACGCCGCCCAGGGTATCCTTCAGCATATTTATTAGTAAGTACCGATCCCTGAGCTTGCAATACTGCTAAAGGCACAAAGTTTTCTGAGGCAATCATTTCTAAAGTATGCCGTTGCCGATCCAGTTCCTGAGTTAAAACCGCAGCTACTTCCGGATCAAATTGGTCAATCGGCTGACTAAAAAATTCGTTATCCACTCTAGCCACCTCTCCATTTTCTTTAGCCCATATTTGCCAGCACGGCGAGAAAAAGTCCCGTCTGGACTTATCGCATATTAGCTATTTTAACTAATACCTCTAGCTGCCGCCCACTTACTTAACTCACGACGATTAGATAATTGCAGTTTCCGTAATACTGCCGATACGTGTGTTTCTACAGTTTTGACGGAAATAAACAACTCTGCGGCAGCTTCTCGATAAGTATAACCACGAGCTATTAAACGCATTACATCTTGTTCACG
Source organism: uncultured Arcanobacterium sp. (assembly GCA_945874735.1). Lineage (GTDB taxonomy): Bacteria > Actinomycetota > Actinomycetes > Actinomycetales > Actinomycetaceae > Arcanobacterium_A. The sequence continues at coordinate 7,545 of CAMCHI010000019.1, forward strand.
GGCACTTAAACGATCCAGTTCTGCATCATCTAAAGCCACTTCGGCACTACTTGCCCCAAATGCATCTAACACAAAACCTGCTAAACGTGGAGAAAAAGCCGCATCTCCTGCTACTACTCGACTCATAGCCTCTAATAAGTCAGGGCCACTAATAGATTTTGTAATATATCCGCGCGCTACTGCTCGCACTACTGCTACCACATCATCGGCAGCATCTGATACTGATAAGGCTAAAAATTTAGGATGATAAGCCTGCTGGTCTGCTTGATTGCGCCGGATTACTTCTGCACCTCCGCCCCCATTACCACCGGGTAAATGCACATCCAACAACACCAAATCTGCCGGAATTTTACCTACTATAAAAAGTGCTTCATCCACACTAGCTGCTTCACCTACAATCCGGTATCCGCCTTGGCTTTCTAGCTGTAATTTAATACCCGTACGCACTAAATCGTGATCGTCTACCAAAATCACGTCCATTAAAATTACTCCTAATTTATTGCCGTTTCACTTCATATACTAAATGCACTTCCGTACCTCCTCCAGGCAACGGGGAACGAATCTGAGCCAATCCCCCAATTTTCTCCATTCTTCCCTGGATAGAGTCCCTAATACCAGCTCTATCTGCTGGTATATCTGCTAAAGAAAAACCACTTCCTCTATCTCGCACCCATAATGCACATTGCAACTCACTTAATTCTGCATATACCGATATAGGTAATAGCTCTCCCGTAATGCCTCTGCTTTGCCCGTGCTTGGCAGCATTAATAATGGCTTCACTTGCAGCAGCCAGTAACTGCTCCCCTGCCAAACTAGGTAAAACATCTCCAGTAATCACTAAATCTATTTCTTGCTGATAGCGTTGTTCTAAATTGCGTACTTGTTTTTTCAACTCCGCTGCTAAAGATGTACCTGCTGGTTTACGATCAGCATATAGATAGGTGCGCAAATCCTTTTCTTGCGCCCGTGCCAATGTGCGCACTAAGTTTGCGTCATCTGCTCGTGCCCTAATTAAAGCTAAAGTTTGCAAAACTGAGTCGTGTAAATGAGCAGCAATATCTGCCCTAGTAGCTTCTCGCACTTTAGCTTCTGCCGTGTGGCGCAAACTGCTTTTCAAACGTAAATATAGCGGGTAGAGCATTAGGAGCAACACTAGCGTTGTTACTAAAGCTGCCCAAAACGCAGTTTGTAACACATTGCCAGTGCTTAAAATACTTACTAATAAAATTCCGCCTCCAGCAGCAATAAGAAATCCTAAAATCCCTAAAGCTAATTTGCCACTGTGCCCTGCGTCTTTCCTGGGCTGACTAATTGAGTTAAGCGATGCACTTTCCTCGTTTTCTTCACTTTCCTCACTGCCTCCCCCTACCCAGATAATAGCAACACCAGAAAGCATTAAAACACAAGGTAAAAATAGTTTTACGATAACCGACTGATTTAATAGCGTCGGGCCAAATAAAACGGCCAATGCCGACAACCCAAGTAAAGCTGCTACCACTAAAAAAGTCGCATTAAAACGCTTGTACTGTGCCTGCGTTAAGGGCTTATATACCCGCTGGTCATTAGGATTAACTACTGCTGAAGGATTATGTTTAGGGAGCGCGATTGCTAAATAAATATAAAGCACTGGCGTGAAAAGAAAGGGAATAAAGCACACAAACCCTAACCTCCAAAGCGCCACTTTTCCCCCTAGATGGGACGCTAAACCTTGGCACACTCCGCATAACAGTTTGGGTCTACGCCGCATTAAAGGCAAACGATTACGCGCCTTTTCGGAAGCTAATTCTAAATAATCAACAGCTGGTATTTGCGAGTTATTCACAGTATTAATAGTGTCAAAAATATGCATATTTCTAAACTTTAATAGGTAGGTTTCAGGGTAGTGAGCAAAACTTTCAGGGGTTTTAAGGGTTTTTTCAGGGTGACTCATGGTAGTGGGCACAAATCACTCTTGGCAAACTTGAAGTATGGAAAAAATTTATCACAAGCTGTTACAGCAAAAATTACGTCGCACAGACGACGGCTACCTAGGCGGAGTCCTAGCTGGCATATCTCACCTAACCGGAATTTCAGTAACTCTATTGCGAATTGTCACCGTACTGTTAGCTTTTGCTGGCGGCGCTACGATTGTGGCGTATGGACTAGCTTGGTTACTGATTCCCCATTATCCAAGTAATAAAATTTTGCTCAGCAAAGTTTTACAAGGAGAAACTAGCAGTAAGAATGTAGCTGCCATAGTATTTACCATTTTGGGGCTACTCATTGCGATTCCTTTACTACTCCTGCTAGGAGTTGATATTTACTACTACGCAAGTTCTCTATACTATCTACCAGGAGCATATCCTGATTTAGCCACTGATTTGTGGCTTATCTTTATCGCTTTTGCTTCCTTAAGTTTCCCTATTGTAGGTATTGCGCTTCTAGTTTGGTTTTTGCACAGAAAACGCAAAAATCGCTCAACCAGTTATGCACACAACGAGTATCCTAACTTTACTGCGCATACCTCTATTCCGCCCTATGCCACAACGGACACCCCGTTCTTAGCAGAAATGAGTAAAATGCAAACTGCCCCTAAAACTCCAGCTATTAGTAAACGGTTTATTGCCGTTACGATAGCATTAATACTTGCCAGCATCGCCTTCGTTATCCTCTTAGGAGATACTTCTTTACGCACCCACTTCTTAGGCTTAGGATTACCAATCACTATTTTGGGTGGAGCTATCATTGTAGCTGGTATTCGCGGTATGCGTGCTACTTGGCTAACAGCTCTAGCTTGGTTATTAGCCCCAGTGGTATCCGCTGCTGCCATCTTAGGTTTTGTAGCCCCTCCAACCGTCTTAGACAACCCACATACTCGTATTCTTGATTATGGACGGCACAGCACGCGGGACACCTCTGCTCTAGGACAAATGAATCAAGTTGTGGATACAAGTGAGTTGCAGCCAGGTTCTCGCACCGTACTAGAAAGCGTAGTAACTGATATTAGTATCAATGCCAAAGAAGATGACGCGGTAATTATTCGTATCGAAGGAATGCGAAATCTTGATTTACACTACTTACAACCTTGGAAACTAGAACAGGCTAATACGGAAGAATACACTCCGCACGCTACCGTGCAAGCCCTTTCCAACATTAATACCGACGACTTATATGAGGAACTGTACGATTACGACGACATTTACGAGTCGGATTACGATACAGAGCTAAATGACCCATATGATGACGATAATCTACTTAACAATTTAAGGGACTATACCGGCGACTTTTGGCACTCCGAGTTTGATATTGAAAACGGTGGAAAAGTAGTGCTCTATTCTCCTGCCGCTGCCGCTAACCCGCAAAACGCTAAAGAAATCATCATTACTTCTTCCTATGCCGATATTGACATTAATGGTTTAGCTCCTGATAAGTTCTCTAACCGCACTTGGGCTTTGCAAGGACTATTAGAAGCAGGCGTGATTACTGAAGAACAAAGCACGCAAATCAAAGCCAAAATTGAGCAAGTAGAAGCACAAATTAAAGAGCGGTTAGCGCAAGTGCGACAGCAAACCACCAATGGGCAAACTTCAACTACGAATAACGGAGGAAACTAAATCATGCGTATCTCTACGATTATCTTTGGAGTGACAGTTTTATTTCTCGGAGCAATTGGCGTAGCTGCTGGTTTAGGAGTTGTGTTTAATCCCCGCATATTAATTGTGACATTACTGCTAGTGTTAGCTACATTAATCGGGGCAGGGGCGTTAATCCCTAACAAAGCAAAAGAAGAGGTTGCCACGGATGGAGAAGCAGCTTACACGCCACTAAACAACGACCCATTTGCAACTTCTCTAACCGCAAATACCGCTCCTACTGCTATTGCCAGCACTTCCAGTGTTACGGAAACTACTACGGCTAATACGGCTGTAATGGCTGACGCAACTGACTGGCATGATGAAAAAGAAGCAGCACCAGCAGAAAACGAAACCACGGTAATAGATACCGATACAGTAGTGATAGATACTCACACCGAAGTAATTGAAACTACTGATGAGCAAGAAAATAGTGCGCAAAACGAAGCAGCAGAAGAAAATACCCAAAAGTAAATTCCTATGCTTAAAGAATAAGCGCTTAATAAGACTGGGTGGGGTGCTATACTTCCTAGCACCCCACCCAGTCTATATATTGATGTTTAATGATGCGCAACTAACTTCTAATTACGCATTTAAGGCAAGAATTAAATCAAACCTAGTGCACGTACTGCGTCTAGTTCTTCCTGCGCTGCTTTAATATTGCGCTCAATACCAGCACGGGTAGCATCAGAAATTTCTAGTCCCTCCACTACCTTCCAGCGACCGTCCTCCGACACAGCTGGGAAACCGAAAATCAAGCCCTCTGGCACACCGTAGTGCGAACCATCAGACCAAATACCAGGAGTTACCCAGTCACCTTCCGGAGTACCATTTACCCAGTCGTAAACATGGTCAATAGCAGCCGACGCAGCAGATGCAGCCGAAGAAGCACCACGAGCTTCAATGATTGCCGCGCCACGCTTAGCCACCGTAGGCACAAAGTAATCATTTACCCATGCTTCATCTACTAATTCAGTAGCAGGAGTACCAGCTACCGTAGCCCAAGAAATATCTGGGTGCTGATCGGCAGAATGATTACCCCATACCGCGATACGCTTAATATCTGCTACACGTGCACCCGTCTTTTCTGCCAACTGGGAAATTGCCCGATTATGATCAAGACGCATCATGGCGGTGAAACGCTCCTTTGGCACATCTGGTGCAGCATGAGCAGCAATTACCGCATTAGTATTAGCTGGATTACCTACTACCAATACTCGTACATCATCTGCCGCATGATCATTGATAGCTTTACCTTGTGGGCCAAAAATACCACCATTAGCTGCCAACAAATCAGCACGTTCCATACCAGCTGTACGTGGACGAGCTCCTACCAAGAGAGCCACATTAGAACCGTCAAAAGCCTTATTAAGATCGTCATATACATTCACCGACTCCAACAAAGGGAATGCGGAATCATTAAGTTCCATTGCAGTACCCTCAGCAGCCGCTACTGCCTGTGGAATTTCCAGTAGATTTAGACGCACTGGAACGTCTTTACCTAGAAGCGCTCCCGAAGCGATACGGAATAGTAGCGCATACCCGATATTTCCTGCCGCACCGGTAACGGTAACAGTAACTGGCTTCTTTAGCTCTGCCATATTTCAACTCCTACGTTGTATGATGGTTTTTCTGTAGCTGCAGCCTCCCACTTACCGAAAAGATAAGCTAATCAAGAACTACAGCGACCACATCTTTTAGTTTACAAGCAAAAATACTTTTTGCGCATGGCTAAAGTCATAGGGTGAGCTAAAAATTCTCACCCTAAAACTCTTAGCTTAAATCACGGCGCGTAGCCCGATAGTATTCAATTAAGGCCCGTGTGGAAGAATCTTGCTGTGCTAAAGCCTGCGCATCTCCAGCAATTGCACTACCTAATTCATTAGCCATCTGCTTACCTAATTCCACACCCCACTGATCAAAAGAGTCAATACCCCATACAATACCTTGCACGAAAGTAATATGCTCATACAGTGCCACTAATTGCCCTAGCACCGATGGGGTAAGACTTGGCGCCATAATCGACACAGTAGGCTTATTACCAGGGAACACCCGTGCACTCACCAAATTCTCTGGCGTACCCTCTGCGCGCACCTCTGCTTCCGTCTTGCCAAAAGCAAGTGCTTTCGTTTGAGCAAAGAAATTGCCCAAAAATAGTTCATGCTGATCCGCTTCTCCGTCTCGCAAAGCCTTTACTGGATTAGCAAAAGCAATAAAATCAGCAGGCACTAACTGCGTTCCCTGATGAATTAACTGATAGAAAGCGTGTTGCCCATTTGTACCTGGCTCACCCCAAAATACCTCACCTGTAGTACTAGTAACTGGAGAACCATCCCAACGCACCCGCTTACCGTTAGATTCCATGGTTAGTTGTTGCAAATATGCTGGGAACCGATGTAAATACTGCGAGTAAGGCAATACCGCATGACTAGGAGCGTGCAAGAAATTGCAATAGAAAATATTTAGCAAAGCCATCAATACTGGCACATTACGTTCCGCTGGAGCGTAACGGAAATGCGTATCCATCACATGAAAACCAGCTAAGAAATTCTTAAATACCTGCGGACCAAAAGCTAACACTAAGCTGGCACCCACTGCAGAAGTAACCGAGTAACGTCCGCCTACCCACTCCCAGAAACCAAACGCATTATTAGGGTCGATGCCAAACTCTGCTACTTTTTCCAAATTAGTAGATACCGCAATAAAATGCTTAGCTACTGCTCCTTGTCCAGCAATACCTTTAGCCTGCAAAGCCTCTAACAGCCAAGTACGGGCCTGACGAGCATTGGTAAGAGTTTCTAAAGTAGTGAAAGTCTTAGAAACCACAATGAAAAGAACTTCTTCCGGATCTACTCCTACTAATTTTTCAGAAATATCTGCCGGATCGATATTAGAAACAAAACGACACTCCAAACCAGCAGGCACATAAGGCTTCAACGCTTCATACGCCATTACCGGCCCCAAATCCGAGCCACCAATACCGATATTCACAATAGTTTTAATCGGCTTACCAGTCACGCCCGTCCACTGTCCACTGCGCACTTTCTCCGCAAAAGCATAAAGACTATCCAAAGTTTCATGCACATCCGCAATAATGTTACGCCCATCAAGCAATAGTTCATCTTCTTTAGGACGACGCAAAGCAGTATGTAACACACTGCGATTTTCGGTAACGTTAATCCGTTCCCCGTTAAACATCGCTTCGCGACGCTCTGCCAAATTCACTTGTTCAGCTAACTCCAAAAGCAAATTTTGCAGTTCACTGGTCAAATAAGTCTTAGATAAATCCACATAAAGATCGCCTGCTACATGGCTAAATTTTTGTGCCCGCTGCGGATCATCAGCAAACCAGCTACGAAAATCTACTTGCAAATTTTGGCAAAAATTTTCCAGTTTTGCCCAAGCAGCAGTTTGAGTGGCATCTACTGGCACTACCATTAAGACTCCTTCTTCTTAGCTTTATGTAAGCTATCTAAAACTAGGTAAGAAATAGTTAGACACTATCTCCTTGATATATATTAGCGCTTTCGCAGATAGTCCTATAATTCATAGTTCATCAAGCTGAAATTGTTCTACATAATCTCCTCTCTTTTCCCCATCTCCTTGCGCAATTTTTCCCAGCCTCAACTCACAACTTTTCTTAATTGCCAATGATGATGACTCTCCAGCTTTATATGACGTAAAATTTGCATGGGAAGCAGAAAACTCCCGCCGTTTTAGCTATATAAGCTGTATAAACGCTTGAACCACCGGAGTCTGCTTCACACACCTTAAGAACCACTTTCTTAAAGATTGGAAGCACCGTGACCACAGACGCTGGAGTCAAAATAGGAGTACTCACCTCCGGTGGCGATGCCCAAGGCATGAACGCCGTAGTACGTGCCGTAGTACGCACCGCCCTACACGAAGGAGCTCGCCCTTATGCCATAAAAGAAGGCTGGCAAGGAGCAGTGCAAGGGGGAGCACTCTTAACCGAAATGACTTGGAGAGATGTTTCAGGCATACTCAACCAAGGCGGTACCGCAATTGGTACTGCCCGATGCGATGAATTTCGCCAGCGCGCCGGTATTAAAAAAGCCGTTTACAATCTAGTAAAAGAAGGTATCGACCGTCTAGTAATTATTGGCGGCGACGGCACTCTATCTGGCGCAGACGAACTACGGGCACTCTGGCCAGAACTACTGCAAGAACTTGTAGCAGAAAATCAAATCACCCCAGAACTAGCTGCCACTCATCAAAAACTACATATCGCTGGAGTGGTAGGCTCAATCGACAACGATTTAGTAGGCACAGATATGACGGTGGGAGCAGATACTGCCTTACATCGTATTATTGAAGCCATTGACGCGATCGCTTCTACGGCTGCTTCTCATCAGCGCACTTTCGTAATTGAAGTAATGGGCAGACGTTGCGGTTATCTCGCTTTAATGAGCGCGGTGGCAGGCGGATGCGATTACGTGCTAATTCCGGAAATGCCTGCCGCTGGCGATTGGCGCGCTCAAATGTGCGAAAAGTTGCGCATTGGCAGAGCACACGGACGACGCGACTCTCTAGTAATCGTGGCAGAAGGCGCAATGGATCACGCTGGAAATCCTATTACTGCCGCCGAAGTGCAACGCACCCTAGAAGAAAATCTAGGCGAAGACGTACGTGTCACTTCTCTAGGTCACGTACAACGCGGCGGCACTCCCTCTGCTTACGACCGCTGGATGCCCACTCTGTTGGGATATACCGCTGCCCATGAAGTAATCCACGCTGACGCTGACCAAGAACCCATTATTGTGGGCACGCGCAATAATCGGCTAGTACGCTTACCGATGATGCATACAATCCAGCAAACCCGAGCTGTAAAAGAATACCTAAACACCCAAAACTGGGAAGCTGCCGTATCCTCCCGCGGTAAAGGCTATCGAGAAATGCTGGAAATATTTGAGACTATTTCCTCTCCAGTGGCGTGCAGTCATGGTGATTTCTCCACCCCTCCGCGCGTAGGTATCCTACACGCGGGCGGCTTAGCACCCGGCATGAATGCTGCTGCACGAGCTGCCGTGAAACTCGGAGTAGACCGCGGGTTCGTAATGCTAGGTATTGAAGGTGGGTTCCCTGGTTTACTTGAGGAAAAAATCCGCGAATTAAAATGGGGAGATGTAGAAGGCTGGGCAGAAGACGGCGGTGCCGAATTAGGCACACGGCGCACTATTCCTACCCCTGAACAATACTATGCTCTCTCTCGCGCCATTGAAAACACTAAACTAGATGCTTTAATAGTAATTGGCGGTTTCAAAGGCTATAAAGCCGTATATGAAATGTGGCAAGAACGGGGACGCTACCCCGCTTTTAACATTCCTATCATTTGTATTCCGGCTTCTATCGACAATAACCTCCCTGGCGCTGAAATTTCCATCGGCACCGACACCGCACTAAACAATAATTCCCGTACTCTTGACCAGATTAAACAATCTGCCTCTGCGTCCAAACGTTGCTTTGTTACTGAAACTATGGGACGGAAAAACGGCTACCTTGCCGTTATGAGTGCGATAACTGCGGGGGCGGAAAAAGTTTATCTAGCAGAAAAAGGCATCACTTTAGCTCAACTGTCACAAGATGTAAAACGCATGGTAGAAGCATTTAGCGAAGGTCGTCGCCTTTATCTAGTGGTACGCAACGAAAACGCTTCCCCCTACTACACTACTGATTTCTTAGCGCGTGTATTTGAGGCAGAAGGTAATGGCTTATTCGATGTGCGCGCAGCAATCTTAGGGCATATGCAACAAGGCGGAAACCCTACCCCGTTTGACCGTACTTTAGCAGTACGTTTAGTACACAAAGGTATTGCCACTTTAGCTCAAGAACTAAAAGCCCAAAAGTCTGGCGCTAGTTATATCGGGCAAAAAGACGGCACTTTAGAAGCTGTGCCTATCTCCCATATGCCAGAAGTAATGGATATGCAAGAACGTCTTCCGCATCAAGCCTGGTGGCATGATTTAGAACCAGTGTTATATGTGATGGCTAATCCGAATTTCACTGAAAAACTCGGACGCTTACAGATAGTGCAAGATTAAAAACTAAAGTTTTACGCTTTATCTTGCTGGTCACGCCAAGGCAGTTAGTTTTCCCCGCTGGGAACACTAACTGCCTTGTATTTAGCTATTAATTGTTTTGTTCCTGCTCCGTCACGGGTTCACTCGAGGTAATGGTTTGCACATAAACCCGGTCAATACGCCGTTCATCCAGTAGTTTTACCGTGAACTGCGCTCCTAAAGCCGAAATTTGGTCGCCCACTTCTGGCATTCTGCCCAGCTCATTAATAATAAATCCAGCTAAAGTATCAAAAGGCCCATCCGGAAGTTCTAAATCTAGGTATTTCATTACTTCCGCTCTGCCTAATAAACCTGATACTTCTCCACCGGTGGCAATATCAATTTTTACCGGCAATTCTCGATCATATTCATCACGGATTTCTCCCACAAATTCTTCTACCACGTCCTCGATGGTGATAATACCGTCAGTGCCCCCATATTCATCTACCACAATAGCTAAATGCGCATTTTGGGCACGCATCTCAGTGAGCGCGGCTAATACTGGTTTGCCTTCAGGGAAAAACATTACCGGACGGACTAATTCCCGCACTTTCTTATAGCGTGGATTTGGGTTTATTAAATCGCGGATATGTAAAAAGCCAATCACGTCATCATCACTACCGTCACGTACCGGATAGCGTGAATGTTCCAAAGATGCCACTTTATCTTGCACTTGGGCAATCAAATCAGAAGCGTCAATAAATTCCACTTCCGTGCGCGGAGTCATTACTTCTTCTATCGAGCGTTCTCCCACAGAGAGTAGTTCCACCACCATATCTCGCTCAGTTTCTGGGATGGCTTCATAACCAGCCACATAGGTACGTAATTCTTCGGCATCCATTTCTTCACCCTTGAAATTAGGATCCCTGCCTAAAATACGCAAAATTAGGTTGGTAGAAACTCCCAATAATCCGATAACGGGACGCAACAAAAAAGTAATCCAACTTAAGGGATATGCCACCACTACTGCTAATGTTTCTGCACTTTGCAATGCAATCCGCTTAGGCACTAATTCTCCTAGCACGATTGAAATATAAGCAATGACGAGTGTGGTGAGTACCAGCGCAGCTGTGCTTGCTCCAGTACCGAAAGTTCCTTGCAAATACGGAGCTAATAGTGGAGCAATTTGTGCTGCACCGAAAGAAGCAGAGAAGAAGCCCGCTAAGGTGACTCCTACTTGTACCGCAGAAAGAAAACGGTTGGAGTCTTGGGTCAAAAGCTGAATTTTTCTACCAGCTTTGGAACGGGTAGCCATTGCTTCAATTTGGGTATCTCGTAAAGACACTAAAGCTAATTCTGAAGCGGCAAAAAAAGCACCAATAAAGGTAAAAAGTAAAACGAAAATAATGTTTAAGAGTAAGGGACTCAAATTTTTTCATTCCTCAATCTAGCGGGTTAATACTTGCTAGTTTAACGCAAAATCCACTATTTTAGCGAGAAAAATACAATACTATGTGTTCTGCGCATAATAAAAGCAAAGCTGAAACACCCTTGTTTGGCAGTAATAACTTACAAGACAAATAGATAGCGCACTAATGAATAGGATTTTACTCGGATACAGCTTATATCCTTTTATCAAGCTGTGTTTATTTATCTTCCTCCGGCTCTTTGGTAAGCGCTAAGTTAGTTTCTTCTACAGACGCTAGGTCAGTTTCAAGAGCCGGTTCTAAATTAGTTTCCGACTCAGCTTCTTGTGTGCTTTCTATTGTTTTGATAGCTGATTCAGTTACGATTTCGTGAGTCGTTTCTGACAGTATCGCTACATCTGTTTGTGTTTCTTGCTCTAAAGTAGCGGTAATAGTAAGCTCGGTTTCTGGTTCTGGGTTGGTTTCTAGTTCTAGGTTGGTTTCTGTTTCCGTTTCTTTTACATTCACCGCATTAAACGCTTTAGGCTCACGTTGCTTACCTAGTTTTACATAACGCAATAAGAAAGAAACTATCACTAACGGCAATACGAATATTAGCAATAACCACAAGACTACTAAGTTAGGAGCTACTCCTACTTTTCCTAAATTCCCTGGACCGACTGCTCCGGTAGCTAGTGCTGACCCAAACGCAAAGATACTTACAAAAATCAAGCCCGCCAATACCACTTGCACTAAGTAACGGTTAGCGTTTTGACGCTCTACTTGATGATGGCGATATAAAAATATTCCCAATCCGCAAGCTAACACTATTGGTAGCCCCAATAAGTAGGAGGCTTGGAAACCGTTATCCGGAATGACGGCAAATACTGGAATGCCAGGTAGCGGCCCTAAATCGGTGGCAAAAATCGAAGTAAAATTACTTACCTCACCTATATAGAATCCAGCTCCACACAGCCATGCCACCACCCATAGCAGGAAGGTTGGCAGGTATAAAAGCTCGATTCCTAGTAGCCCCAAATCCCCTACGGCACTTTGATAATACAAAGCGTGCACTGCCATTATTTTCGAGAAATTTAACAGCACTATTCCTAAAGAGAATACAAGTATTAAAGCCCCAAATCCCGTTAGTAAAGTTTTACTTATCTGAAAACTGGTGCTAAGAAAATCATTACTATAAGGAATTAGCAGATGTGTTTTTCCTGCCAACAAAGCCGCCGAAACCGCGAAGAAAAATCCACCTACAATAGCCGTCCACCATGCACCAGGGTTTTGCAATAGCAACCCTAAAACGCTAATAATTCCGGCTTGAAAAACTCCAGCTAGTAGTGCTTCTACCCAAGTTTTGAGCTCTATTTTGCGTAAAGTCAGCCATAAATGTAACCAAGTGAGCAAAGTAAGAGTGGTGGGAATTAAGGAAAATTTCACTGTCCCAATGTTGATGTCTGCCCCAAAAATAACTAACCAATAGTTTGCTCCAAAGCTAGCCGCGTCTGCTAAAACTATATCGCCTAAAAGTGGAGATGAGGCAGTAAGCACATAACTAAAAACTGCTAGTAATACTGTGCCTATTAAAGACATTAAACTTACTTGCAAAGTTGCTCGCAAAATACGTTTAGCGCGAGCGCGCGTTAAAAGCACTTCATTCATGGAACATCTTTTCGCAGTTATTGTGTAGATTTTTCTGCCAGTTAATTATGGGTTGCTCGCAATATTGCTCTTGCTAATTCTGCAGTTTCAGTAGGAGTTTTCCCTACTTTCACTCCGGCAAGTTCTAAAGCGGTTTTTTTCGCTGCCGCTGTACCACTAGATCCTGATACGATTGCGCCTGCGTGCCCCATTGTTTTTCCTTCAGGTGCAGTAAATCCTGCCACATAAGCCACTACTGGTTTAGTTACTTCCTGTTGGATAAACGCTGCGGCGCGTTCTTCAGCATCTCCGCCAATTTCCCCAATCATTACAATTAGTTCAGTATCAGGGTCTGCTTCAAATGCCCGCAAAGCATCAATATGGGTAGTGCCAATAATCGGGTCTCCCCCAATACCAATACAAGTAGTGAAACCTAAATCAGATAGCTCATGCATCAGCTGGTAAGTAAGCGTACCAGATTTAGACACTAGTCCAATTTTGCCTGGGCCGGTAATATCCGGAGGAGTAATTCCTACATTTGACTGTCCTGGACTAATAATACCTGGGCAGTTTGGCCCGATTAGTTGCACGCCGTGCGCCTGGGCATAGGTGAAAAATTCTGCCGCGTCTTTTACTGCAATTCCTTCGGTAATTACCACAACTAGACGCATTTTTGCGTCCACGGCTTCTATCACAGCGTCTTTAGCAAAAGCTGGTGGCACAAAAATCACTGACACTTGCGCACCAGTAGCTGCTTTAGCTTCCGCTACCGTCGCATATACGGGCAATGATACGGTTTGGACACTTCTGGTTTCTTTCCCATAACCTATTGGCTCGACATTAAAAGTTACGGTAGTACCAGCTTTACGTGGATTAGTACCAGCTACAATTTGTGTGCCTGCCCCTAACATTCGTTTCGTATGCTTCTGACCTTCTAAGCCAGTAATACCTTGCACGATTACTTTGTCGTTACAATCTAGAAAAATAGCCATACTTGCTCTCCTTAGTTAGCTGCTAGGCGAGCAGCTTTCGCAGCGGCACCGTCCATAGTTGGTTCAATAATTATGAGCTGATGATTAGCTTTTGCAAGAATTTCTCGTCCAGCCTCCACATTGTTGCCATCTAAACGCACCACAATCGGCTTGGTGGCTTTATCTCCTAAAATTTCTAGGGCTTGCACAATTCCAGCTGCTACTTGATCACAAGCAGTAATACCTCCAAATACGTTTACAAATACTGAACGCACTTCCGGATCATGCAAAATTACTTCCAAACCATTTGCCATTACAGAGGCATCTGCTCCTCCACCAATATCGAGGAAGTTGGCTGGCCCTACTTGGTATTCTGCTCCCGCATAGGCCACCACATCTAAAGTAGACATAACCAGACCAGCACCGTTACCAATAATCCCCACTTGGCCGCCTGTTAATTTCACATAGTTTAACCCTAAGGCTTTCGCTTTAGCTTCTAAAGGATTTTCTGTACGTTTATCTACTAACTGGTTATGTTCTTGATGACGGAAACGCGCGTTATCATCTAAACTAACTTTTCCATCTAACGCAATAATTTCGCCTTGTTTAGTTAAAACTAAAGGATTCACTTCCACTAAAGTAGCATCTTGGGCAGTATATACTTCCCATAAGCGTAAAATTACTGGTAAAAGTTTTTCTTGTTGCTGAGCATTAAAACCAGCTGCCAGTAAAATTTGGGTAGCTATTTCCGTATCTATTCCCCGCAACGGATCAATAGCTACTTTAGCTAAAGCCTCAGGACGTTCCACCGCTAATTGCTCAATCTCCATACCGCCTTCCTTAGAGCACATTGCAAGGTATTGGCGTTGCGCACGATCCAGTAAGATGGAGAAATAGTATTCTTCGGCTATGTCTGCCCCACTGGCAATCAGCACTTTATGCACTGTGTGGCCTTTAATATCCATTCCGAGAATTTGACTAGCGTGTGCTTGGGCTTCCGCAGCAGTCTTAGCAATCTTCACTCCCCCTGCTTTACCACGTCCACCCGTTTTGACCTGTGCTTTTACTACCACTATGCCAGGATGCGCAGCCAGTAAATCAGCAGCCGCCTGATAGGCTTCTTCCGCTGTACTTACCACAGTAGCAGGTAATACCGGCACTCCATGTTGAGCAAAAAGCTCTCTCGCTTGATATTCATATAAATCCATTTAGCTTCCTTACCTATCACTCTACTGTTAAAAAGCACTTCTCTTATTGAGCATACCTGTTTTTGCTAAAAAATCGCGAAGATTAACGCTATATTAAATTTTTTCTAATGGCGCAAAGCGCAACATTAAGCGTTTTTCTACTCCGTTATCGAATTTTACTTTCGCCACGGCGGAACGTCCGCTACCTTCGATATTGCGCACCACTCCAGCTCCAAAAGATTTATGACGCACTCGCTGCCCAACTTGGAAAGTAGGGATAGCGCTATCATCTTTAGGCTTAACACTACTAATATCAGTACGCTCCACTCCAACTTCTAAAGCTGATTTGGTCGATTTGGCTTTACCTAATTTTTCTGGCTGGAATTTACCTGTACTACGCCTATAGGGTTGATATGTTCCTGAGCCTGCACCATAAGCAGGAGCAAAACTGTCTGCACCTGCTCCATAATCGTCGGTATCTTGATAGTTTTCATAGTCACTATAGCTACTGTATCCATTTCGCGTTTTTCTACTATATCCCGTATAACCAGAGCTATATCCTGAACTAGAATATTCTTCATCGTAATCGCTATAACCATAACCTCCGGTTATGCTTTGCGCCCAGCTTTCTTCTTTACGCCAGTCAATTACTTCTGCTGGAATTTCACTCAAAAAACGAGAAGGAGGCAGAGCTTGGGGAGCTCCCCATTGGCTTCTACACGCTGCCCGCGTCACATATAATCGTTTTCGCGCTCGCGTTAAAGCTACATAAGCTAATCGACGTTCTTCTGCTAATTCAAATTCAGAATTTAGTGACCGCGCATGCGGGAAAGTGCCATCCTCAAAACCGGTAGCAAATACCACCGGGAATTCTAATCCCTTTGCAGTATGTACCGTCATCAGCACTACTTCTCCACCAGCTTTTTCTGCCTCTGGAAGTTGATCACTGTCTGATACCAAAGACACTTGTTCTAAAAACTCTGCTAAGTTCCCTTCTGGGTTAAGCACTATAAAATCTGCTGCTACTGAGTGCAATTCCGCCAAATTTTCAATCCGTACTTCATCTTGCGGATCGTGCGAAGCCTGCAAACTCGCCACATATCCAGATTCATCCAGCACGAAATCTAAAATTTCTGCCGGTTCTATCCCGTCTTGCAGCTGTTGCCGTGCTGTTTCTAAAAGTTGCCAAAAAGCAGTAAGAGAATTTTTAGCACGCGCAGTTAAATCTATACTTTGTTCAGGTACTGTTCCAGTTTCATCGTTTTCGTTACTAACAGTAATTTCCGCAATAGCTTGTCCGAAAGAAATGTTCCGTCGTGCCGCATAATTTGCCACACTAGCTTCTGCTTTGTCACCCAATCCGCGTTTAGGCACATTAAAAATTCTACGCAAAGCCACGGTATCATCTGGGTTAGCAATTGCTTGTAAATACGCTAGAGCATCTTTTATTTCCATACGGTCATAGAACTTAGTTCCCCCTACAACTCGATAAGGAATACCACTGCGCATCAGCGTTTCTTCTAAAGCGCGCGATTGCGCGTTGGCTCGATAAAAAACGGCTATATCCCCATATTTATAGCCCACTTTTTGCAATTCACTGATTTCTTCGGCTATAAATTGGGCTTCTTCACGTTCATTATCAGCCACATATCCAATTAACTGATCGCCTTGTCCAGCGTCCGTCCATAAATTCTTGGCACGCCGCCCCACATTATGCGAAATTAAAGCATTAGCAGCCGATAAAATATTTTGGGTAGATCGGTAATTTTGTTCCAACAACACCGCAGTAGCGTTAGGAAAATCTGTTTCAAAACTTTCAATATTGCGAATCGTCGCCCCACGAAAAGCGTAAATCGACTGATCCGCATCTCCTACCACGGTTAATTCTCCAGCTAGTTCACCTGTTTCGGCTCCTACTAAAATTCTCACTAATTCATATTGAGCAGGATTAGTGTCTTGATATTCGTCTACCAGAATATGCCGAAAACGCCGACGATACTTTTGAGTAATTGCTGGATTTTGTTTCAATAGCAGCACAGTTTTCATGATTAGATCGTCAAAATCCATGGCACTAGCAGCCCTTAAACGCTCTTGATAAATAGCGTACACTTTAGCCAGTAACTGCTCTTCCGGTTTTCCTGCTAATTGCGTATAAGCTGCGGGAGTAATCAACTCATTTTTCAGATCAGAAATTTTGTGCGCAAAATATTTAGGTGAATACTGCTTAGGATCAATACTTTCTTCTGCACAAATCATTTTAATAAGCCGCTGCGCATCTGCCGCATCGTAAATAGTGAAGCTAGACCTATAGCCAATAGCTTCGTGTTCTGCTCGTAAAATGCGCACACAGGCTGAGTGGAAAGTGGAAATCCACATATGTTTGACCACTGACCCCAACATAGTTTCTAAACGCTCACGCATTTCTTTAGCGGCTTTATTAGTGAAAGTAATTGCCAAAATTTCCCCAGGGGTTAAAGTATTAGTGGCAATCAGATAAGAAATACGTGTAGTAAGTACACGCGTCTTTCCTGATCCAGCCCCCGCAATCACCAATAAATGCCCACCACTATGTGTAACCGCTTGTCGCTGCTGCGCATTAAGCCCTGCCAAAATTTGGTCAATTTGCGTTTGGGACGCTCCTAAACGCATTGTATCTTCAGCTTTTGCCTCAGTTAATCTTTCTGGCGCACGCCAAATATCCT
>CAMCHI010000020.1 GCA_945874735.1 uncultured Arcanobacterium sp.
AGATGGGTTTGGAGTAGTACACCGCAAGCAGGCTTCGGTTTACGATATTGCAAAGCTAATCCCGTCTGCTGCTGGTGAGCTTGTGTTTAAGGAAATAGATTCGCTTTCCAAGGCTACTTCTAATCCTGAGCGTCCGTACACAGTAGTGCTCGGTGGCTCTAAAGTTTCGGATAAGCTCGGAGTAATTAACAATCTGCTAGAAAAAGCTGATCGGTTACTAATTGGTGGCGGTATGGCTTACACTTTCTTAAAGGCACAAGGCTATGAAGTTGGTAAGTCTTTGTTGGAAGAAGACCAAATTGAAACTGCTAAGGAATATCTAGCTAAGGCTGCCGAAAAGGGAGTGGAACTATTATTGCCAATCGATAACGTGATGGCTCCTGAGTTTTCCGCTGATGCGCCTGCCACGGTATTCCCAGTTGCTGACACTCCTGCCGATCAGATGGGTCTAGACATTGGTCCAGCTTCGGCACAGTTATATGCTGAGGCAGTAGCTGACTCTAAGACGGTAGTATGGAATGGCCCAATGGGTGTATTTGAGTTTGCCGCTTTTGCTGCTGGTACTCGCGCAGTAGCACAAGCCATGCAGGATGCTGCTGGTTTCACCATTGTAGGTGGCGGAGATTCTGCAGCAGCTGTACGTACTTTAGGGTATGATGAAAGCAAGTTTAAGCATATCTCTACTGGTGGCGGTGCTTCTCTGGAATACCTAGAGGGCAAGGTACTACCAGGTATTGCAGTATTGGAGGATTAAATATGACCCGTATTCCATTGATGGCTGGTAACTGGAAGATGAACATGGATCATCTGGAAGCTACCGCTTTATTGCAGAAACTAGCTTGGACGCTTACCGATTTGAAGCACGACTACAACAAAGTAGAAGCAGCGGTAATTGTGCCTTTCACTGATATTCGTTCAGTACAAACTTTGGTGGAAGCAGACGAGTTAGATATTAAGTATGGTGCTCAGGATGTATCAGTGCATGATGCTGGCGCATATACGGGAGAAATTTCTACTGCTATGCTTACCAAGCTCGGTTGCACCTATGTGGTGGTAGGACATTCGGAGCGTCGGGAATACCACGGTGAGAGTAGTGAACTCGTAGGTGCAAAGGCGAAGAAAGCCTTGGACGCTGGTTTGCTACCTATCATGTGTTGCGGTGAAGCATTAGAGGTGCGCAAGGCAGGCACTCATGTAGAGTTCGTGCTAGAGCAGATTACCGAAATGCTTAAGCCACTCACAGCCGCAGAAGTAGCTAAGTCGGTGATTGCTTATGAACCTATTTGGGCAATTGGTACCGGCGAAGTCGCTACTCCGGAAGATGCTCAAGAAGTTTGTGGAGCAATTCGGGTAAAGGTAGCTGAGCTATTTGATCAAGCTACTGCTGATGCAGTACGTATCCAATATGGTGGTTCAGTAAAGTCCTCTAATGTAGTAGAAATTATGGCACAGCCAGATGTAGACGGTGCATTAGTAGGTGGAGCTTCTTTGCAAGCTGATGAGTTCGCCAAAATTGTAAACTACTATGCATAATGTCTAGATTTTTCTAGCACATTTTTGTGGTGTAATTACATAAAGTTGGGGCTGGTGAAAGTTTCACTAGCCCCAACTTTTGTGTAAGATTAGAGAGCGTTATTTATTTTTAACGTCATATTCGCGTAGAACTACTATCAGAGAAGAGTAAACAACAGTGGGTATTATTCTGATTATCTGCCAGATCCTACTGGTAATTACCAGCATTTTGCTAATCGGCACGGTTTTGTTGCATAAGGGCCGTGGTGGCGGTTTATCGGATATGTTTGGGGGCGGTATTTCCAGCACGATGGGTTCTTCTGGAGTGGCAGAGCGCAATCTTAATCGCATTACTGTAGGAGTAGCTCTTACTTGGTTTGTGGTGATTGTATTGATTGGACTAATCACCAAGTTTACGGCCTGATTTTACCGCATATTTATAGAAGCATTTTCTAAATGAGGACTGTTCTTTCAGTCCTCATTTTTCATAGCTTATTGTTTTAATAAGGTGCCTGAATAATTCTGCAAAGTTTTGTATGAATTTTATTGGTGTAGTGCTTTATAGGATTTTTTATTTTTAATAAGGAAAGTTTGTTTTATCGGTTTTATTTTAGTGGTCTTAGTGGGAACGGGATTTCATCTTCCATATTGGAGTGGGTAGGATTATATTTCAATAAAATTACTATGTCGATAATCATATGATTTTATATTTTGGAATAGTACAAGATAATAAATTGATTTTTAACGAAAAAGTAGGAAAATTTTTTAAGTGGCTTTTTATATATATACTAGAATAAGCCAGAAGGTTTCATATAGAATACAAAAGGGGAAATTTCGGATTTCTGCTATTTTTGAGCTTGGAGGATAAGGTTTTCAACAGATGGAAAAATCGCTTAAAAAGTTAAAGAAGCTGGAGTTATTGGAAATAATCTTGGCGCAAAGCGAGGAGATTGAAAAGTTGCGTACCCAGATTTCCGATTTAGAAACCGCTTTAGCTGATAAGCAGATTAAAATTGAAAACGCTGGCTCTTTAGCAGAAGCTGCTTTAAGCATTACTCGTGTTTTTGAAGAAGCACAAAAAGCCGCAGATTTATATTTGGTAAACATTAAAGAATAGATACTAGGAACACAGGTTGAAAAAGTCGCAGGAAGTGATATTACCTAGCTTGGAAGAGGCGCAAGTCGCTTACAAGAAAGAGTATTTTCGCGTCAATTTTATAAATGTGCTGCGCAGTACAGTATTTATTTTGACGGTAGTTTGCGCTATTTCTGTTTTAGTAACGGTATTATTATTACCTGTGCTTCGTATTTATGGTAAGAGTATGGAAGGAACTTTAGAGGGAGGCGATTTTGTCGTATCCATTAAAACAAGTTCTTTCGAAAGCGGAGATGTGGTTGCTTTTTACTACAACAACAATGTGTTGGTAAAAAGAGTGATTGCTACTTCTGGGCAGTGGGTAGACATGGACGAGAAAGGAAACGTCTATGTAAACCAAGTGCCTTTGAAGGAACCATACTTAAAGAAGAAAGCATTTGGACCAACCAATATAGACCTTCCGTTCCAGGTGCCAGAGGGGAGAATATTCGTGATCGGGGATAATCGAGCCAGTTCTATCGACTCTCGTAATAAAACCATTGGCACTATTGCTGAAGAACAAGTGGTGGGTAAATTAGTGTTTAGAGTTTGGCCTTTGTCGAAAATGGGTGTAGTGGAGTGAGTGAATCTGTGGAAAAGAATAATGTGATACGTCCAAAGCAACGACGTCTACTCACCTTTATGATGTCAGTGGTAGTGTTTGTGACTACCTATGCTTTGATTTTGCCTGCCGTTACTTTAGAACAGGATAAGGCTGGCCCAAACAATAATTATGGTATTGCTTTAGAAGATACCCAGGCACAGAATATTCAGCAAAGCTCTACTACCGATACGCCGGCTACGTCAGAGCAATCCAGTTCAGCTCCTACTTCTACTGAGCAGAACCAAACCACGGCTAACCAAGATGCTCCTAAAGAACTGCCGTTGATTACCAAAGCTACTACTTTAACTCATCAGGGCGGCAACTACACGGTTACGGCTTCTTTTGATGCGGGAGCTCGTTTGCCGGTAGGCGTGGAATTAGTGGTATCAGAAATTGCCCAGACAGATACTAATTATGCTACTTACCAGTCAGCTGTAGAAGAGATGTTCTATAGTGAAGCGGGTAATGATTTATCGTATCTGCAACTTTTTGATATTCATTTTGCATACGATGGTAAAGAGTATCAGCCAGCAGAAGAAGTGGATATCCAGATTGAATATCAGGACGGGCCGGCTACCCAAGATTCTGATAGCTTCCATATTGTGCATTTTACTGGCGACAACCAACCAGAAGTATTTGAAAGCGAATCTACTTCCACTGCTACTTTGGAAAATATTGCAGTGAGCACTAGTACTTTCTCCGTTTATGGAGTTGCTAGAAGCACCAATAGTGCTCCTATTACTATTGGCGATAAGACTTACTACACGGTTAAGTTCATTTATCAAAACAGTGCTGGAGAAACAAAATCTTCTATTATTTTGGTAGAAAATCTACCAAATGCTACGGTGGGTACTTTACCGCAAGATCCTTTCATAGAAGGTAAGCGCTTTGTAAAGTGGGTAAATGCTGCTACTGGTGAAGTAGTAGGCACTAGCACACCGGTGCAGGGCAATATGGAAGTAAATGCGGTATTTGAAGAAATTGAACAATATGAAGTAGTAGTGGATTATATCTACTTCAATAATGCCCGTCAGCAAGACGTAATTTTCGATACGGAAATCTACAAACTTGCTGAATACGATTTGCCTTATGAGATTAAGACTCCAGCTTCTTCCGTGGTGAAAAAGACTGACGATTCTAGCTTAGCTAATGATGCTATCTATTATCCGGAGACCAAGCTTATTACTTTGCAGAATCAGGCAAGCTTGGATGCACAAGATGCTGCCGATGGTACGGTAGACCGTAAGATACACATAAAGCATAGATATGGACCAACTGACTCCGTGTTCTATTATGTGTATAAGTTAAAGAATCTGCATGATAATAACTACAGTGATATTAAGCGTGTACAAGCACGTGGTCTAGTGGGATCTACTGTTACTGCACCGATTGAAATTATCCCTTATGCCGTGTTTGAAAGAACTGAGGCTACTGAGATTAACTATGAAGAAGGTCAAGAAATTCCGGTTTATTATCGTCGTGGTAATGCAAAAGTAACTTATGAATCTAACGGTGGTACTTATGTGCCTCGTCAAATCGGAACTTACGGTACTGAAGAGACACTACCTAAAGATCCTATTAAGACTGGTTATACTTTTGGAGGCTGGTATGAAGATGCAGGGCTTACCAAGCGTGTAACGAGTGATAATGTAGTGCTAGATAAAGATAAAACTCTTTATGCTAAGTGGAATCCGGCAGAAGTGAAATACACTATTTTGTATTACCGCTATGAGTATGATCAAAACGATTATATCGGTATTACTACCCACGAGCAGGGTGAGGCAGTACAGCCGCGGGAGAAATTCATAGGTTCAGTTGAGACCGAAGGCGTAACTGGCTCTACTATTTATGCTAATGCTATGGCTGATTATACCGGCATAGATGATAACACCGGGCAACTTTACACTCTTGGCTATCAAAAGATGGCTTCTAAGAATAATTCTTCTGCTGTAGTTAATGCAGATGGTACTACCGTGATTAAGGTGTACTATGAGCCTAAGACTTACACTTATAAGTTTAATACTGATCGTAACGATGCATCCATTACTCATATGGGTGTAAATAAGGGTAGGACTTATAGTTTTACGGCTAAAACTGGCCAGTATATTGCTCAAAAGTGGCCGGTGAACTGGCCGGGAACTAACCGTACTGTTACTTCTACAGCTAATGGTTATAGTTTTATACGTTGGGCTTATGCTGGTACAAATAATGGTTCGATTACTATGCAACAGTTCGCTAGTGCCGAGCATATTTCTAAGGCTAATGCCAACAATGAGATTTCATATTATGCTATGTGGACTACTGGCAATGAACTTATTTATACTAAAGCCGCTAACGGTCGTCCTGGTGACACTGCTAAGTATGGTACTGCACGTGTAAACTACTATTTTGAAAACTCTGCTCAACCGGGTGTGTATGAGAGACAGCCTTTACAGTCTGAAGATATCGCTACTTTTGACAAATTGTCTAATATTGCTGCTAAGGGCTTTACTGGTTATCAAGAGTTGAATGATGCTGAGCTTAGGGCATTACCTTCTTCTTATCCTAGGACTCGTCAGGCTTCTAAGCCGGTACAAAATGGTTCGAGACTTGTAGGTCGTACAAACTATCCAACTTATCCTGAGCCACCTTTGAGAACTCAAACCGATAACTATAATGGTAAGACTTACGACCGTATTTTCGAATTCTATTATAAGATCAACCGTTATAACGTAGAGTACAAGTACAATGCGGCTGCTAATCATATTCCTAAGGGATCTGCTGAAGACGTATTGGTATCTACCAAATCCAGTATTATTAATGGTACTAATATCAATACCGCTGAATACAATTTTGTGCCACCTCGTCCTGCAGGGGTAGACTCCGATTATACTTGGGGTGGCTGGTATGAAGATGAAAAGCTATTGTCTCCTGCTTTTAGGGGCACTGGTACTATTCCACTAACTGCCAATAAAGTACTGTATGCGAAATGGATACCACCAAAATTCACGGTTAATTTCCAACTAGGGGATGCAACTACTCCTACTTCACTACCTAGCCAACAGGTAGATAAGTATACGGTTATTTCGGTTCCCCCTACTCCTACTAAGCACTTCCATGCTTTCGAAGGATGGTACACTGCTGCTCAAGGTGGCACTGAATTTGATTTCAATGAACCAATTACCCAAAATACTACGGTGTATGCTAGATGGAAGTTGCTACCTATCGAATACACTGTGCGTTATATTGATATAACTACTAATCAACCAATTTTGGGTGATAAACATATCCAGGGGCAAGATCTTTCCGTAGGGCAAGAAATCTCGGAAGAAGCAGTGGCAGTACCAGGATATCGGCCGCAAGAGCTGAACCAGACATTATCTTTGACCGATAACTTCGATAACAACGTAATTACTTTCTACTACGATAAGCGCAATAACAATCTTACCTATACGGTAGATTATGTATTGCAAAGCGATCCGACTAAGAAAGTAGCTACCTCTAAGGTAGAAGTAGCAGGAGCTACTGTTATTAAGGTACGTGAGTTAGCGAAAGCCGTAGATAAAGCAGTAATGCAGGCTTCCGGTATTACTGGTGTTGCTTTGCTGAAAGATTATTATCCAGTTAATCAAAGCGAAGAGCTCGTGATTTCTTCTAACGTTGCCCACAATCGAATCGTATTTGAATACGTGGATCGAGATACCGCTATCATCGAAATTAACTATCTAGATATGGATGGCAACCCCATCCCTGGACATGACAAACGTATTGAAGCATTAAATGCGCCAAATGTATTGGATACTGTGGTTTATCGGAAAGCTATATATGGTTTTACCTATGATAAGACAGTAGATGGTAATAAGGTTGAAAATAAACAGCATTATATTTTCAACCAAGGTTCTAAGTTGGTGCTTAACTACTACTATAAGAAGAATTTGACTTTAACTCCGCGGAGTGACCAAAAAGTATATGATGGTAGGCCGTTACAGTTAGTTGATGGAAATGCTAATGATGTAATTGTAAGTACTGATACCCCATTGGCTCGTAATCATCTGATTAACGTAGTAACCTTCCAGAATAAGAGCATTACCAATGTGGGTGAAGTTACCCCAAGTATTGGACGAGTAAAAATCGTGAATGCTCAAAACGTAGATAAGACTAACTACTACAACATCACTTTCCAAACTGGTAAGTTAAAGGTGACTCCTAAACCAATTACCGTAACCGTACGAGGCGAACGAAAGACGGTAATGTATGATGGTCAAACTCATCAAGTAGGGTACACTATCACTAGCAGTGATCCTAACTTTGATGTTGCTAATCCAGCTAATCTCAGTATGGGCACTATCACCCCTATTGCAGAAAAGTATGTGGAACGCTATGAGCTAAAGTTGCAAAAGCTTGGTTTAAATAATGAGGATAATAATAAAAATAAAAATTACACTATTACTTTTAATGTGATTGACGGTTTCTTACATATTACTAAGCGTCCTGCTACTATTACTTCCCGTAATCTTACCAAGACCTACACGGGTGCTAATCAAACCGGAGATGCAGATGCGGTAGATTACACGGGCTTTGTGAATAACGAACACCAAACTATTGTGATCACTCCTGATGGTGGCAGAACCACCCCAGGTACTATCGAAAATCACTTTACCTTTACAGCAGATAATTTGGCTTTGTTAAACCGCAATTATGCGATTAGCTCTGCCTATGGCACCTTGGAGATTCTGCCAGTCGTTAATCTGCAAAAGACTGACGATGCTTGGACTCCGCTCGCTGGGGCACGCTTTGAGCTGTATAGGTATAACGGAACTGTGTGGGAAAGCGTACCTGCATACAACAACATTAGTGTTGATGAGGCAGGTAGCGACCTCGCAGGGCTAACCAAGGGCCGTTATCGGCTCAAAGAAATACAAGCCCCAGCAGGCTACATCGTGCTCACCAAGTATCTATACTTTGACGTGGTAGGAGATACCGACTATCAAATCAACTTAGTAAATGGTACTGATGGTTTAGATACCAGCAAGATGCGCCTCCGAGATGCTGATGGCACTTATAGTCATCGCATACAAGCAATCAACCAGCCTGGTGCTGAGCTACCAGACACTGGTGGTGCAGGAACTCAAAGCTATACCATGATTGGATTCTTCCTAATTGCGTTGGTCAGCTTCCGCTATCTGACAGATAAGAAGAAGAAAACACAATTAGCCTAAATAAATTTGCACTTCGGTGTTAAGATACTAACAACAAAAAAAGAACTAAATGTCTAAAAACATAAGTTCACTCCAGGAAAGGAAAATTGATGAAACTCGCTAAAGTTTCAAAAATTATTCTATCCTCGCTTCTCCTAGCAGTGCTTGCAATTGCTAGCGTAACTCCAGTAGTTACTGCAGAAGCGACGACAGAAAGAACCGGCAGCATTACCATTGATAATGCTGTGCGTGGTGAAAAGTACGAACTTTGGAAAGTATTTGACGCAACCACCGACGCCACTGATGGCACTAAGATTTCTTACAAGCTTCCACAAGGCAAGACTGCTCAGGATCTAAATGGCAATCCTTACTTCCAGGTAGATTCGGCTGGTAACGTAACCCTAAAGCCAGGCGTGCAAGCCACTGTTCTTGACACTCCTGAGTTCAAGGCTTGGGCACTAGGATTTGCTACCAAGGTACGCACTTCTGATACCGCTACTGGTGCAAGTGTAGTATTTAGCGGTATTCCATTTGGTTACTACGTAGTAAAGCGCGAAAGCGCTACTGGTACGGTTATTACCGTAGATAGCACCACTCCAAATGCCACCATCAAGGATAAGAACGATAGCCTTCCTACCATTGATCCAACCGATCCAACCTATGGTAAGACCATCGTAACTGGCACTGAGGAAGCTAACCGCGGTATTGTAGCCACCTACGCAATTGGTGATAAGGTACCATTCCAGATTAAGTTCAATGCTACCAACTTTGAAACCATCAACCGTGTTACCAAGGCAATCACTGAATACAAGATTGTGGACACCCCAACCAACCTACTACCTATCAAGGAAACCCTTCAGGTTAAGGTAGGAAATAATGTACTAGCCGCCGATAAGTACACGGTTAATGTGGCTGCAGACGGCAAGATGACTATCGTTATTCCTTGGATTGACACCACTGCTACTCAAGATGGCAAGGTAGCTGGTACTCCGCTTTACAACCCAACTGAGACCGTAGTAATCACCTACCAGTCTTTGGTAATGAAGGGCGCTGCTGAAGGCACTGCTACCAACAAGGCAGATATCACCTACAAGACCAAGACCGATCCAAACGATCCAAACGAGCAACCAACCGAAAAGGAAGTAGAGCCAAAGCCTAATCCGGATCCAGGTCAGCCAGATCCAAACAAGCCAGTGATCAACACCTACAAGATCACCTTGAGCAAGACTGACGGTGCAGATAATCGCCCACTTACCGGCGCTAAGTTCCGTTTGTATGATGCTGATAATGCAGGTAACGAAATCAAACTGGTAAAGAATGATGATGGCACCTACCGCGTTGCTGAAAAGAACGCTGGTGGCGCTTGGTGGGAAAACGGTGCTGCTTACGATACCGTAGTGGAAGTAGAAGCTGGTACCGACATCGTTATCAAGGGTCTAAAGGGTCAGACCACCTATTACTTAGAAGAAACTAAAGCACCAGATGGTTACAACAAGCTAACTGCTCGTCAGGCTGTAAAGACTGAAGTAGTAGAAGGCGATGCGGCTAAGGCTGCTAACGTATCTATAACCGTACAAAACAATGCTGGTGTAGAACTACCATCTACCGGTGGTATGGGACGCACTCTGTTCTACGGTCTAGGCGTACTCCTAATTGCTGTTGTAGTAGTTACTTGGATTTCCAAGAGCAGAATGCAGCTTAAGAAGTAATTAGGATAAGAACGCAACTCAAACCGCAATGAAAATAAAGGACAAATCAAATCTTGTTCTATTAGTTGCATTCTTGGTTGGGGTAGGCTTAATAGCCTACCCCCTCCTAAGTGATTACTATAATTCTTTCCATCACACCAGAGTGATTATGAGCTACTCAGAACAAGTAGCCAAAATGAATGATAGTGACTACAAGGAGATTCTAGAAAGCGCTAGAGCATACAACGAAGATTTGAGTAAAACTGGCATTCGATGGAATATGAAGCCAGAAGAAAAGGAAGCTTACAACCAGCAATTGCATATTAACGATGCTGGCACGATGGGATATATTGATATTCCCAAAATTAACACTAAGCTTTCCATCTTTCACGGAACCGACGAAAAAGTCTTAAACACTTCCGTAGGGCACTTAGAAGGTACTTCACTTCCCGTGGGAGGAAGCAGCAGTCACTGTGCTCTTTCTGGTCATCGCGGGTTGCCATCTGCGAAACTATTTTCCGACCTAGACAAACTAGCCAGCGGAGATATTTTCACAATTCATGTCCTAAACGAAACCCTCACTTATGAGGTAGACCAAATAAGAGTGGTGCTACCTAACGATGTTTCCGACCTAAATATCGTGGAGGGAAAGGACTATTGCACCCTCATCACTTGCACACCATACGGAGTAAACACTCATCGTTTACTAGTGCGTGGACACCGAATTGCAAATATCGACGGTGAAGCCAGAGTGATTGCTGATGCAATCCAGATAATGCCGATGTTTATCGCTCCTTTCCTCATCGTGCCGGTAGTCGTGTTTATCTTGCTATACACTTTAATCGCAGCAAGATTACACAAGAAACGGTACAATTACTTTAAGGCACACGGCTTGCGGCGACGCCAAACTGCCAGCAAAAACGTTGCCAAATTACTACAGCAACTTATGTAGGATAAAAGAAAATGAAGAAGATATTAAATTTCTTTCTAGTTGTTTTGTTGCTCTTATGGAGTGCTCCTTTAGCGTCTGCGCGGGAAGTAGCTGATATTACCCGCGAAGGTAGTATCCAAATTTCTCTGCAAGATGCACAAGGTAAAAAAGTGAGCGGGATTGAACTATCCCTATATAAAGTTGCTGACGTAATTGTGGATAACGGCTATATTTTTGAGTACACCCCGGAATTTAGCGGTGTGCAAACTGATATCGACAGTAATCTCGATAAAGTAGAATACGTACAGCAGTTAGCTGAATTTGCTAAAACTAACCGCGTGCCTGCGTTAGACAAAATCACCACTGCTAACAACACTGTATCTTTCTCCCACCTCAAAATGGGACTATACTTGGTGCGGCAAACCAATCAAGTAACCGGATATGTGAGCACCAACCCATTCCTTATCACTATTCCGTTCAGAAATGCAGACGGTAGTTTAAGCTACGATGTAGATGCCAACCCTAAAACCAGCGTGCTAGAAAAAATAATCCCACCTAAGCTAGACAAAAAACTTCCTTTGACTGGGCAATTGTGGTGGCCAGTTTGGGTATTAGTAGGAGCGGGTTTCATTCTCTGCCTAGCGGGAATCATCGGTAAGAAACGGAAAAATGCGGATAACTAAATCTGCTATCGCTATTTTCTTAGGAATAGTTTGTATCTGTGCTGGGCTAGGTTTAACTGCTCATAACCTAATTGAAAATCATAAAATGGCTCAGGCTTCGCGACAAGTCACGAACGTACTAGAACAGCGCATTCTTGATAATCTCCAAGCAGGGGAGAGCGGCGAGCTAAAAATGAAGTCCGAAAAGATAGGGGACTACTACTATCTGGGCATTATTGAAATACCGCGCCTAGGAATTAAGCTCCCCGTGATGGACAGCTGGAGTTACGAAAAATTACTCGTATCGCCAGTCTATTACAGTGGCTCCTATTATGAAGACAACTTCGTGGTATGTGCCCATAATTCTTATGCTCACTTCGGCAAAATCAGGGGAGTGCAAATAGGCGATGAAATCCACTTCACCACAGTGGAGGGAAAAGTATTGAAATATATCGTAAGCAATACCCGTGTATTACAAGAT
This sequence comes from uncultured Arcanobacterium sp., assembly GCA_945874735.1. Lineage (GTDB taxonomy): Bacteria > Actinomycetota > Actinomycetes > Actinomycetales > Actinomycetaceae > Arcanobacterium_A. The sequence goes on from CAMCHI010000020.1 coordinate 12,191, forward strand.
ACTGCTGTGGAAGACATGGTGTTTAATAAAGAAAAAGAAGATAATAAAGAAGATTGGGATCTTACTTTATTTACTTGTACTTTAGACGGACAAGCTCGTTTTACTGTGCGGGCAATTAAAGCAGATTAAAAGTTTTATTTCTTCCTTATCTTTGTGGGGTTGGTAGTTAAAATACTACCAACCCCACAAAAGTTTATTTTAAGCAACTTATGTTAATTTCTAATTCATAATAAGTTTTATCCGTTTGCAGTTACTACATAACTCTTAACCAATATGAGTTAGTTTATATAAAATTAATACCTTAAATCAGCAGATATTATGCAAAACTAGTCGGGCGAAAAGCAGATAGAGAGCTGAATACAAGTCTGTACCATAATAAAATCAGTAGCGGCATAAGTTAGAGGCGAGAGTAAAAGAAAAAATAAAAGATAAAAAAGACCAGAATGGAACAGTAGGGGAGAAAGTGCAGAAGAGCCAAGGTGAAAGTAAGAAAAGACAATGATGAAAAATAAGAAAAAGTAAGAAAACAATAGTAAGGGTGAGGACGAGTAAAATAGCTCGTCCTCACCCTTAAAATATGCATACTTGTAGGAGTTAGCTTTAATTGCTAAACACTACGCATAAAGCTGGAATGTATAATTTAGTAAAACTAAACGTAGATGATTTAGAGAACTAAACACCTGCCGTTTAGAAAACTAAATCATTAACTTAGAAAGCCATCGCATCGCCTACGGTTTCAATTAGCTCATTCCAAGCGATCTCAAACTTTTCCACTCCGTCAGCTTCAAGTTTTTGCATAGATTTTTGGAAATCAATACCTAAACGAACAATCATATCTAAAGTAGCTTTACTGCTCTCGATATTATCCGAAATGGTATCACCCGTTACTACTGCTTGTGCATAAGTAGCTTCCAAAGTAGCAGCCGGCATAGTGTTTACCGTAGATTTAGCTACTAACTGATCCACATACATAGTAGGGGAATAATCAGGATTCTTCACGCCCGTGGAAGCCCACAATGGACGCTGTACATTAGCCCCTTTAGCAGCCAGAAGAGCAAACCGCTCAGACTTCTCAAACACCTCAATATAAGTACCGTAAGCTACACAAGCATTAGCTAAAGCAGCTTTACCACGCATAGCTAGAGCATCAGGTGAACCCAAAGCCGTAAGCTGGGCATCAATCTCGGTATCTACACGCGAAACAAAGAAAGAAGCCACCGAGTGAATTTGGGAAAGGTCTAAGCCCGCTTCTGCTGCCCGTTCCAAACCAGTAAGATAAGCATTAGTAACTTCTCGGTAACGCTCCTCAGAGAAAATCAAAGTAACATTTACCGATATACCCTCTGCGATGGCATTAGAAATAGCATGTAGACCTGCTTCAGTAGCAGGAATTTTAATCATTGCATTAGGGCGATTTACTAGCTTCCACAGTTTGCGTGCTTCTTGAATCGTGCCCTCCGAAGCGTGCGCTAAACGCGGATCTACTTCGATAGAAACCCGTCCGTCAAAACCATTACTGCGCTTATAAATATCAGCAAATAAATCGCAAGCATTACGCACATCATCAGAAGTTAAAGTAGTAATTACTTCCTCAACGCTTGCTCCTTGGTTAGCTAGGCGTGCCACATCCTCTGCGTAATCTTCCGCCCCAGAAATAGCGGCTTGGAAAATAGCTGGATTAGTGGTCACACCTACCACGGAACGAGTCTGAATCAGTTCAGCAAGATTACCGGAAGTTAAACGCTTACGAGATAAATCATCTAGCCAAGTAGAAACGCCATACTGGGCAAGAGTGTCGATGTTGCTCATGAAAATTACCTACCTTATCGCCTTACTTGGTTTCCGCTAAAGACTCTAGCGCTGCAGCTACTACTGCTTGAGCAGTAATGCCATACTTCGTAAATAAGCGATCACCAGAAGCAGATTCACCATAGTGATTAATGCCGATGCTACGTCCGGCATCTCCCACATACTGTGCCCAGCCGAAAGTAGAACCAGCTTCCACCGATACGCGGGCTTTAATCGCCTTTGGCAGCACTTCCTCGCGATAAGCAGCGTCTTGCTCAGCAAACCACTCCAAACAAGGCAGAGATACTACTCGTGCGCTTACTCCTTGTGCTGCTAATAGTTGGCGTGCTTCTAAAGCAATAGCTACTTCCGAACCGGTAGCTAAGAGAAGTACATCATTTCCTTCCGCCAACACGTATCCACCACGTAGCACACCAGTAGCTGGAGCTAGAGTATCACCTTCTGCTACTTCTCCACGTGCAAATACGGGAAGATTTTGACGAGAAAGAATAATAGAAGCCGGACGATCTGTGCGTTCCAACATTCCCCGCCAAGCCTGCGCAGTTTCATTAGCATCAGCTGGACGAATCACATCAAAATCAGGAATAGCACGGTAAGACCACAAGTGCTCAATAGGTTGGTGGGTAGGGCCGTCTTCACCAACTCCTACCGAGTCGTGCGTCCATACGTAGATAGCTGGAATCTTCATAATAGCGGCTAGACGCACCGATGGGCGCATATAATCAGCGAATACGAAGAAAGTACCTCCATAAGCACGAGTAGGGCCATGCAATACGATACCGTTTACAATTGCACCCATTGCGTGTTCGCGAATACCAAAGTGTAAAGTGCGTCCGTACTCATGACCAGCAAAAGCAGTAGAAGAACGCTCAGCAGGCAAGAAAGAAGGCTCACCTTTCATAGTGGTGTTGTTGGAACCAGCCAAATCAGCAGAACCACCCCATAGCTCAGGGAGTACATCTTTCAAAGCGGTAAGCACAGTGCCGGAAGCAGCGCGAGTAGCTACCGAAGTGCCAGCCTCAAACACTGGAAGCGATTCTTCCCAACCAGCAGGAAGTTCATTAGCTTGTAAACGATCCAACAAGGCTGCCCGCTCTGGATTAGCAGCACGCCAAGCCGTCATTTTAGCTTCCCACTCTGCTTTGGCAACTTGCGCATTTTGCGCAGCCTGCGCGCGAGTGTGTGCCAAAACGGCAGGATCTACCGCGAAATCTGCTTCTGGGTCTAGTCCAAGAGCCGTCTTTAAGCCCTTAATTTCTTCTGCGCCCAGTGCTGAACCATGCGAACCGCCTGTGCCTTGCTTAGTAGGAGAAGGCCAAGCAATAATAGTGGAAAGTTTAATAATAGATGGTTTATCCGTTACAGCTTTAGCGGTATTTATTGCTGCGTGTAGTGCTGCTACATCTTCCACATAGCCGTTTTCGGTACGCCAATCTACTGCTTGAGTATGCCAACCATAGGCGGCAAAACGAGCCAATACGTCCTCGCTGAAAGCAATCTTGGTGTCGTCCTCAATAGAAATTTGGTTTTCGTCAAAAATTAAAATTAGGTTGCCCAAGTTTTGGGTGCCTGCTAAAGAACAAGCCTCCGCAGCTACCCCTTCTTGTAGACAACCTTCACCAGCTAGGGCGAAAATATAGTGATCGAATGGGCTTTGTCCAGCTGGAGCTTGTGGGTCAAAAAGACCACGCTCCCGGCGAGCAGCCATAGCCATACCTACTGCTGAAGCAATACCTTGTCCAAGCGGGCCGGTAGTCATCTCTACGCCTTTAGTGTGCGCATATTCTGGATGACCAGGAGTTAAAGCATTTTCGGTACGTAAAGATTTGAGATCCTCTAACTCTAAACCATATCCAGCCAAAAATAGCTGATTGTAAAGAGTGAGGGAGGAGTGACCAATAGAAAGCACGAAGCGATCTCGACCTAACCAGCGGTCATCGCTGGGGTCATGGCGCAATACTTTTTGGAATAAAGTGTAGGCTACTGGAGACAGGGAGATAGCAGTACCCGGATGTCCATTGCCCACTTTTTGTACTGCATCTGCTGCTAAAGCGCGTCCGGTATCTACGGCTTTTTGATCTAATTCAGTCCAAGTGAAGGTGGTCATAGATTTTCCTAACTTCTAAATTAAGCAGTTTTTACTGCGCTAGAAATGTCTCCACTACTAGCATATATCTAAGGAAGTAATTTGGACTAGGACTACACTCATCTCCACGTAAAATAGGGTGATTCAATTTTAAGTATTTTGTGTGGATAAGCAGGGAGTTTAGTGAAAGATGCTATTAGTTAAGCGCCTAGCAAAGTAAGGCAAAAATATATACGTTATTTATTAGCTACACTATATTTTCTGTTAAATTTAGAGCAGATAGCATTAGAACAGATAGCAGCATTAAAGCACTAAAGTGCAGGAAAAATAAATGGGTAAGTAGGAGTAAATGAATAAACTGCAAAAAGACGTGGAACTATACTTAGCGCACTTGAGGATAGAACGAGCCTTAGCCACCAACACTCTGCAAGCCTATCAGCGCGATTTAGCCAAATATTTGCACTACCTTACAGTACAAAACATTACTGATTTTCGTGAAATAGATACTTCCGTAGTGGCCGGGTTTTTAGACTATCTACACAACACCAGCAAAGAAAGTAGTAAAACCTTTACCAACTCGTCTGTGTCGCGTACTTTGGCAGCCGTGCGCGGTTTGCACAAATTCCTTTTCACTGAAAATATAACTCCTCACAATCCTGCACACGAAGTAAAACCGCCTAAAATTGGGCAGCGTCTTCCTAAAGCAATCACCATTGCCCAAATGGAAAAACTTTTTGATACTGTGAACAACCCACAAGACGTAGTGCAACTACGCGATCGGGCACTCCTAGAAATTTTATATGGCACCGGAGCGCGCATATCCGAAGCCGTAAAACTCACCGCAGACGATATAGACTTAGAAAACGCCGTTATTAGGCTATTTGGAAAAGGGGCAAAAGAACGGATACTACCTTTAGGGTCTTATGCGATCGCTGCCTTAGAAGCCTACCTTGTGCGATCCCGTCCCGTATTAGCAATAAAAGGTAGTGGAAATGCGCTACTATTCTTAAATAAACGTGGAAAACCTTTATCCCGCCAGTCAGCTTGGGGCATAATCCAAGAAATCAGCGCAAAAGCTGGAATAGAAGATATTTCTCCACACACTTTCCGGCACTCTTTTGCCACCCACTTACTGCAAGGGGGAGCAGATATAAGAGTAGTACAAGAAATGCTGGGGCACTCCTCAGTAACTACTACCCAGATTTACACTAAAGTAACTCCGGAAACTTTACGTGAGGTTTATACCATCGCACACCCAAGAGCCATTCACACCTGAGGTTTTTCTAAAAATCAGGTAAATTAGAAATGTGAGTGCAGAACAAACTGATATTTTCGATGAGCTACTACCTGAGCAAGGATTTCCTATGCCAGAGGTATTAAAATCGCATGGGCCAGCGCGCATTATCGCAATGTGCAACCAAAAAGGCGGAGTAGGAAAAACCACTACGTCTATCAATCTGGCAGCCTCTTTAGCCGGATATGGCAGAAAAGTGCTGTTGGTAGACTTTGACCCGCAAGGGGCAGCCTCAGCCGGATTAGGAATTAATGCGCTCCAGCTTGAACGCACAATATACAACGAATTAGTGGCTGCTAAGTCTGATATTTCGCAAGTTATTGTGCCTACCGCTGTACCTAACTTAGATTTAGTACCCGCCAACATTGAGCTTTCTGCTGCTGAAATACAGTTAATTAACGAAGTAGCACGCGAACAAGCCTTAGCGCGAGTATTGCGTCCGGTATTAGACCAATACGATGTAATCATTGTGGATTGCCAGCCCTCGCTAGGCTTATTGACCGTAAATGCTCTAACTGCGGCACACGGTGTGATAGTACCTTTAGAAGCAGAATTCTTTGCTATGCGAGGTGTGGCCCTATTAGTAGAGCAAATCGAACGAGTACAAGATCGCTTAAATCCGCGTCTTACCATTGACGGTGTGCTCTTAACCATGGTAGATAATCGCACTTTACACTCTCGGGAAGTAATCCAACTGGTTAAAGAAAGATTTGGAGAATTAGTATTCCAGACCATGATTGCAAGAACCGTGAAATTCCCTGACGCTACCGTGGCTGCTGAACCAATCACTACTTACGCTCCGAGTCATGCTGGAGCGAAAGCCTATAAGCAATTAGCGCGAGAGCTGATTGCCCGTGGAGGAAGTGCGTAAAGAGAAAATGTTGGAGCTCGCCGTATCGGAAGACCTCTTCACTCAAGCCAAAGATGAGTTTTCAGTCCAGTTAGACGTATTTGCTGGACCGTTTTCGGTACTCCTTTCCCTAATTGGACGCAAAAAACTAGATGTAACCGAAGTAGCATTAGCGCAAGTTACTGATGAATTTTTAGCATTTGTGGCTGCCCAAGCTGAACTAGACTTATCACAAGCCTCTGAATTTTTAGTAATTGCTGCTACTTTGCTGGACTTAAAAGCAGCACGTTTACTGCCCCGAGAAGAAGCAGACGAAGAAATACTGGAACTATTTGAGGCACGCGATCTGCTCTTTGCCAAACTATTACAATACAAAGCTTTCAAGGAAGTAGCTGCCGATTTTGCTGCTCGTTTAGCTATGCAAAGTTTAAGCATACCTAGAGAAGTTATGCTCGAACCACACTTTGCTAAAGCCTTACCTGAGTTATCTTTAGCAATCGATTCTGAAGATTTAGCCCGCTATGCGGCTCGTGCTTTTAGTAGAAAAGAAGAAAGCGTGAGTTTTGCTCATTTACATGAGCCATTAGTACCAGTAGAAACACAAGTAGAATACTTGCGTACCCAACTCGTGCCAGGCGATAAGGTATCTTTTCATCATCTATGTAAAAATGCGCGCAATGTGCCGACTATCGTATCGCGTTTTCTAGCAATTTTAGAGCTAATCCGTTTAGGAGAAGTACAAATAATACAAGAATCAGCATTAGCTCCTTTGTATATTACCCGTTTAGCTCCTTTGACAGTTACCACCGAAACTAGTTTGGCTGATAAACCGCACTCACCGGCGTTAGACGCAGCCAGTGCGCTCAACTCAGCCAATACTGCCCAGGAGAAGGAATAACTTATGTCTGAATCTACTTTCTCTCCCCGCCAGTTAGAAACCTCAGCTGTGCTTGCCGTAGCGGAAACCTCAGATAAGCTAGAAATGCTAGAGGTATCTGAAACAAATTTAACTGCTTTTTCTGGCGAAACTGCTACCAGTTTTATCATGGGAGCTTTAGAAGCTATCCTCATGGTAGCCAGCGAACCAGTAACTTTGCCAGAATTAGCCGAAGCAATTGGGGTAAGCGAAATAGAAATAAGCCAAGCTTTAGCAAAACTGCAAGAACAATATGAAACAAAATCAGTTTATCCACGTGGAGCACAAATTAAAGAAGTAGCCGGAGGGTGGCGTATTTATTCCCATCCGCGTTTTGCAGACGTGGTTACTAAATTTGTTACCGCTGGGCAATCTAATCGTCTATCCATACCTGCTTTAGAAACCTTAGCAGTAGTGGCATATCGCCAACCAGTTACACGTGCCCAAGTAGCAGCAATTCGGGGAGTGGAAGTAGATTCGGTAATGCGCACTTTGCAAACACGCGGTCTAATCCAACAAGTAGGAACCAATCCTGCCACTGGAGCTGGACTTTATGAAACCACCGACTATTTTTTAATGAAAATGGGAATGAAATCTTTAGCAGATTTAGCACCTTTAGCGCCTTACCTGCCTGAAGATACAGATCTTAGCGAAGTAGAAAAGGAAATAAAACAATGAGTCGTATGGAAAACCTAATACATGATGCACAAGGGGAACGTCTACAAAAAGTGCTGGCACATGCCGGAGTGGGCTCTCGGCGTGCTTGTGAAGAAATGATTTTACAAGGGAGAATAGCTGTAAATGGTATTACCGTGCGGCAATTAGGGATTAGAGTAGACCCTAGCCAAGTGAGTATTCACGTAGACGGCACTCCCGTACAATTAGATGCCTCTAAAGTGACCATTGCGCTATATAAACCACCAGGAGTGGTATCTACTATGAGCGATGATCAAGGTAGACGTACTTTGCAAGAATTTGTAAACGAACGTCCTGAGCGTTTATTCCATGTAGGCAGACTCGACATCGACACTGAAGGATTAATTTTACTATCTAACGATGGAGAACTCACTCATCGTCTTACCCATCCTTCTTATGAAGTACCTAAAACTTATATTGCGCGCGTAGAAGGCACAGTAACGCGCGGGTTAGGCAAAGTATTAGAACGCGGAATCACTTTAGAAGATGGTCCAATCAAGGTAGATAAATTTGTACTTAGAGAATCGGCTACCCGCAATTCTATTATAGAAATTACTTTACATTCGGGGCGTAACCGGATTGTACGCCGGATGATGGAAGAAGTGGGACATCCAGTAATGGAATTAGTGCGTACCCGTTTTGGTAATATCACCGTGGGACGCTTAAAACCAGGGCAAACCCGCGTAATTGGTGGTTCAGAGCTGGGTGCTTTGATGAAATTGGTAGATATGTAGAGAGCAGAACAGTACTTAACTATTAAAAGTGTTCTGTAAACTGAAATTAACTCTAAATATTTCTAGATATAAAGTGAAACGGTAAAGTTTAGCTTAGCTTTGCTGATAAGTACGGTTTTAGGCGAAAAAGGAAAAGACATGAGTATCGTAATAGCGATGGACGGGCCATCAGGTTCAGGCAAATCTACTGTGGCACGCAAAATTGCTCAAGCACACGGTTTGAGTTATTTAGACACCGGCGCTATGTATCGGGCAGTAGCTTGGTGGGCGTTACATCAAGGTATTGACCTGAACTCAGGTGCAGAAGTAGTAGCTGCGGCACAAAACATTCCTTTAGAGTTATCTTTAGATCCGTTAGCACAGCGTTTTGTATGTGACGGCATTGATATTACCCAAGCTATTCGCGAGCCAGACTTATCAAAAGTAGTATCTTTAGTGGCTGTAAACTTGGATTTACGTAAAGTAATGTTGCATTGGCAACAGAGCATTATCCAGCAAGAAACCATGCCAGACGGACAATCGGGTGGACGCGGTATTGTGGCAGAAGGACGCGATATTACTACCGTGGTGGCACCAGATGCAGATGTGCGCGTACTCTTAACTGCCTCTGAAGAAGCCCGCTTAGCTCGTCGTGCAAAAGAAGTACGTGGTAGTGATGATGCACAAAACCTAGCTGCTACTCGTGATGAAGTAGTACGTCGTGATGCGATGGACGCTACTGTTTCACAATTTATGACTGCCGCTGACGGAGTACACACCATTGATTCTTCCCACTTAAATATCGAAGAAGTAGTGGAAATAGTAAACCAGCTAATTGCGAAACATCATGCCGTATTAGCTACGTCCTCCCAAATGGCAGACGAAGCAGAGGAAGCTGAACAAGCTCAAATGCTGAAATCTTTTTTAGGGGAGTATGAACTAGAACCAGAAGATTTAACTCTGCTAGAAGATAATTATGAAGTTTTTTCCCAATCTGAAGTAGCTGGCTACCCGGTATTAGCTATTGTGGGACGTCCCAATGTAGGAAAATCAACTTTAGTAAACCGCATTGTGGGTAAAAGAGTGGCGGTAGTGCAAGATGAACCTGGAGTTACACGTGATCGCGTTCGTTATGAAGCGCACTGGAATGGCAGACCGTTTACAGTAGTGGATACTGGGGGATGGGAGTTAGAAGTAAGTGGTATTGATAAATCGGTAGCGTTACAGTCAGAACTAGCAATCGCGCAATCTGATGCAGTGCTATTAGTAGTCGATGCTACCGTAGGTATCACTGATACTGACGAACAAATCGTACGTTTACTACGCAAGTCTGGTAAACCAGTAGTATTAGCTGCAAATAAAGTAGATTCTTTCCAACAAGAAGCAGATGCAGCGCTACTGTGGAACTTAGGATTAGGGCAGCCTTTCCCCGTTTCTGCACTACATGGACGCGGTACGGGAGATCTCTTAGACCAAGTAATGAAAGAGCTGCCTTTAGAGTCAGCAGTAGCAACTAAACAGCCTAAAAACGGGCCACGCCGTATTGCGCTTCTTGGTCGTCCTAATGTGGGTAAATCTTCACTGCTCAATAAGTTAGCGGGAGAAAATCGAGTAGTAGTAGACCCATTAGCAGGCACTACCCGAGATCCGGTAGATGAATTAATTGAGCTAGACGATCGTATCTGGACTTTTGTGGATACTGCGGGTATTCGCCGTCGAGTACATCAAACTCGAGGAGCAGACTACTATGCTTCTTTGCGCACACAAGGTGCATTAGCTAAAGCCGAACTAGGTTTAGCTTTAATTGACGCTTCACAAGAATTAACCGAACAAGATATTCGCGTAATGCAACAAATCATTGACTCAGGAAGAGCAATGGTGGTGGTGTGCAATAAGTGGGATTTAGTAGATGAAGAACGACGCTATCAGCTAGATCGAGAATTAGAGCGAGAATTAGTGCAAATGCAGTGGGCAGAAAGAGTTAATCTTTCTGCGCTTACCGGTTGGCATACTAATCGTTTAACCCGCGCAATGGACACGGCGTTAGCCTCATGGGATAAACGCATATCAACCGGTAAACTAAACGCATTTTTAGGCGAGTTAGTGGCTGCAAAACCACACCCAGTGCGCAGCGGAAAACAACCACGCATTTTATTTGCCGCACAAGTAGCTAACCGTCCTCCTAAATTCGTATTATTCACTTCCGGATTTTTAGATCACGGTTATCGCCGTTTTATCGAACGCAGATTGCGGGAAGGATTTGGTTTTAGTGGTAGCCCGATTCAGATTTCAGTGCGGGTGCGTGAAAAGCGTAAGCGCAAGTAAATCACTTATAAAACATAGACGCCAGCACAGTAACACTTACAGTAAGTGAGGGCGTCTATGTTTTATAGTAAGCGATAAATTTTAGCGCGTACGTATTGGACAAATATGTGGTGGATAATTTTAGTGCTCTCTGGGCTGTGTGAAGCTATTTGGGCTACTGCTTTAAGTGAAGCAGAGGGATTTACTAAATTGAAACCTAGTTTAGTGTTCCTGATTTTCAATGTGCTATCCTTGCTGGGTTTAGCTTATGCCATGCAAGAGATACCGTTGGGTACCGCCTATGCAGTGTGGACGGGAATCGGAGTAGGCTCTACCAGTTTATTAGCTATCTTACGCGGTAAAGAAAGTGCGCAGATACAAAAAATCTTACTCATAGGATTATTAGTCACAGCAGTAGTTGGCTTAAAAATTTTTAGTTAGGCATTAGAAATAAAATGGCGTGGACTATTTTACTTATCAGTGCAGTATTAGAAGCTGTGTGGGCAACAGCTTTGGCATTGAGTGCAGGTTTTACTAAAGTATGGCCAATAGTGATATTTATACTAGGCATTATTGGCTCTATGTGGGGACTGACCTATGCGGTAAAACAAATTCCAATTAGTGTGGCGTATGCAGTGTGGGTAGGAATTGGTGGCGCGCTTACCGTGCTCGTGGCAATGAGCTTAGGGTATGAAGAAGTAAAATGGAGCAAAATCGTGTGCATTACCGTGATTATTGCCTGCACGATTGGTTTGAAACTTAATTCTCATCCTTCTGCCTCAAAATCTAGCGTAAGTGAAAGTGCGTAAAACTCTACTGGCGGAGAACCAGAAAGATGAGCCGGGATGTCCGGTGAGCTAAAGATGTTTTGTGTATAAGTCAGCGTCGGGTAGGGGAGTTAGAGCTAGAGTTACCCGGAATTTTATGGTGCGTGTTTTAAGGTAGGAGCTAAGGATAGCTATTGGTATGTACGCATTTTTTCATAAGGGGGGGGGGAGAAGAATACCTGTTTTGGTTTTTATTGCTGGATTTTATGATTTTGGGGTAAACGGGCACTACTGATTTTTTGATATTCTTCAATAATTGTAAGGAAATCCGCTTTATTGCTATGTTAAAATGCTATGCATGTATCTGTAACTATTCACAGATAATTAGAAAATGCTGGAAGTATGGAAGATACGACACTTGAAATGCCAATAAAATACGGCACATAAGGAAGTGCAGATAGGTGTAAGCACGCCGGTATTCTGACAGTTATGGGTTTAGTTATTTTACAGGATTTTAGGTGGAAATTTTCTAGGAAAACAAGGGTTATCGATGATTAATTTTCACAATACTGAAGATAATGACCGTATATCCACCCCTGCCCAAGCTATAATTTTGCAACCTTTTAAGTTAGATATTAAAAAGCTACTTGCATTTGTAGTAGCAACTGCTTTAACTCTAACCCTAGGTGTTCCGCTATCTTTTGCGGGTGTTGATTATAATGCGGGTGTTGATATACGTT
>CAMCHI010000021.1 GCA_945874735.1 uncultured Arcanobacterium sp.
CACTGGATGCCCTCGATGTGCTGCAGTATGCACCACAAGCAGTGGCTCGTGACGTAAAGAAGATCCTAGAGTCTGCTATTGCAAACGCACGTTACCTAGCTGATCAGAATGGTGAGTCTTTTGACGAGTCCGCGCTAAAGGTAGCAGCTGCATATGTAGACGAGGGACCAACCATGAAGCGTATTCAGCCACGTGCTCAGGGCCGTGCGAATCGCATCTTGAAGCGTACCAGTCATATCACCGTTATTGTCAGTGACGAAAAGAACGAGAAGGGAGCCTGATTGTGGGACAGAAAGTAAACCCAACTGGATTCCGTCTTGGTATCACCACCGATCACCGCTCTAAGTGGTTCACTGATTCCGTTAAGGAAGGTCAGCGTTATGCTGATTACCTAGGTGAGGACATCAAGATTCGTCGTCTAATGGAAAAGACTCTTGATCGCGCAGGTATTTCCCGCGTAAACATCGAGCGTCGCACTGAACGGGTAGTGGTAGATATTCATACTGCTCGTCCAGGTATCGTAATTGGACGTCGTGGTGCTGAGGCTGATCGTCTCCGCCAGGATCTTGAGAAGCTTACTGGCAAGTCGGTACAGTTAAACATTCTAGAAGTTAAGAACCCAGAAGCTGACGCACAGCTAGTAGCACAAGGAATTGCTGAGCAGCTATCCGCTCGTGTTTCCTTCCGCCGTGCAATGCGTAAGGCAATTCAGTCTGCACAGCGTGCAGGTGCTAAGGGTATTCGAGTACAGTGCTCGGGTCGTCTTGGCGGTGCTGAAATGTCGCGTGCTGAGTTCTACCGTGAAGGTCGTGTACCACTACACACCTTGCGCGCAAATATCGATTACGGTTTCTATGAGGCTCGTACCACCTTCGGTCAGATTGGCGTGAAGGTATGGATTTACCGTGGCGATATCACCGATAAGGACTACTACCGTTCGCTAACCGAAGCTCCACGCGGTGGTCGCGGTGGACGTGGTGGCAACGAACGTCGTGGACGTCGTGGCAACCGTGCTCCTCGGGCTAACCAAGCTGCTCAGGCAGCCGTAGAAGCTCCAGTTACCGAGCCAGCTACTACCCAGGAAACGGAGGCCTGAGTTTCATGCTCATTCCCCGCCGCACAAAGCATCGTAAGCAGCATCGCCCAGATCGTTCGGGTATGTCTAAGGGTGGCAATCAGCTAGCCTTCGGTGAGTACGGTATCCAAGCTCTTGAGCCTGCATACATCACTAACCGTCAGATTGAAGCTGCTCGTATCGCAATGACTCGTCACGTAAAGCGTGGTGGTAAGGTATGGATTAATATCTTCCCAGACCGCCCACTTACCAAGAAGGCTCTAGGTCTTCGTATGGGTTCCGGTAAGGGCCCAGTTGAGACGTGGATTGCAAATGTTAAGCCTGGTCGCGTTATGTTTGAACTTGCAGGTGTTGATGAGAACCTTGCACGTGAAGCTATGTTGCGCGCCATGCACAAGCTCCCGATGAAGACCCGTTTTATTACTCGTGAGGATGGTGAATAATGGCTAAGGGCATCACTACTGATGAGCTAGATAAGCTCACCGATGTGGAGCTAGCTGCCAAGCTCCAAGAATCGAAGGAAGAACTATTTAACCTTCGTTTCTCGGCAGTTACTCACCGTCTAGAAGATTCTGGTCGTCTGAAGGAAGTACGTCGCAATATTGCACGTATTTACACCATTGCCCGCGAGCGTGAGCTCGGTATCCGGACAGCTCCAACGGCTAAGAAGTGAGGTCTAAGTTGAGCGAAGAGATGACCGAAACCACAACCCGAAATTACCGAAAAGTAGAGCGCGGTTACGTGGTTAGTGACAAAATGGATAAGACCGTTGTAGTAGAGGTTGAGGACCGCCGCAAGCATTCGCTTTACGGTAAGGTTATGACCCGTACTCGACGTGTAAAGGCTCATGATGAAAAGAATGAAGCTCGCGTAGGCGATCTAGTTCGCATCATGGAAACCCGGCCACTTTCGGCAACCAAGCATTTCCGCGTGGTTGAAATTATCGAGAAGGCTAAGTGATTTTTCGCCCGGCCATTTCGGTCGGGCGAACAAACCATCCGTTCGGCAAGGCTCGCTTTGCGAGAACCGGCACGACGACAGGAGATATATAAATGATCCAGCAGGAGTCTCGGCTAAAGGTCGCCGACAACACCGGTGCTAAGGAAATTCTTTGCATTCGCGTGCTCGGTGGATCCAGCCGGCGCTACGCCGGAATTGGCGACACTATCGTTGCCACCGTTAAGGATGCTATTCCTGGCGGAAATGTAAAGAAGGGCGACGTTGTTAAGGCAGTAGTCGTCCGCGCTAAGAAAGAAACTCGTCGCGCTGATGGATCCTACATCAGCTTTGATGAGAACGCAGCAGTAATTCTAAAGAATGAAACCGAACCAAGAGGAACTCGTATTTTCGGGCCTGTTGGTCGTGAGTTGCGTGATAAGAAGTTTATGCGTATCGTTTCGCTGGCACCGGAGGTGATCTAATTGGCAAAGATCAAGAAGGGTGACCTCGTACAGGTAATCGCAGGTCGCGATAAGGGTCTACAGGGTCGAGTACTCGTAGTAGATCCAGCTAAAGACCGCGTTATCGTAGAAGGCGTACAGCGCGTTAAGAAGCACACCAAGGTTGGTCGTACCGAGCGTGGTGCTGCTACTGGCGGAATTGAAACCGTAGAAGCTCCAATTCACGTTTCCAATGTTGCGCTTGTTGGCCCAGATAAGAAGCCAATTCGTGTTGGCTTCCGTGAGGTAGAAGTAGAGCGCAATGGCCGCAAGAAGATCGTGCGTGAACGTATTGGTCGTCGTGCTGGAGAGGAAATCGAACTATGAGCGAAAAGATTACGCCTCGACTAAAGACGAAGTATCGCGAGGAAATTGTTTCCAAACTTCAAGACGAGTTTAAGTACTCAAACGTAAATGAAACCGCTGGTCTAGTGAAGATCGTGGTAAACATGGGTGTTGGCGATGCAGCTCGTGACTCTAAAGTTATCGAAGGTGCTGTAGCTGACCTCACGGCTATCACTGGTCAGAAGCCACAAGTTACCAAGGCACGTAAGTCCATCGCGCAGTTTAAGCTACGTGAAGGTATGCCAATTGGTGCGCATGTGACGCTTCGTGGCGACCGTATGTGGGAGTTTCTAGATCGTTTGCTATCTACCGCTTTGCCACGTATCCGCGACTTCCGTGGACTTTCCGCTCAGCAGTTTGATGGCAACGGAAACTACACTTTCGGTTTAACCGAGCAGTCGGTATTCCACGAGATTGATCAGGATAAGATTGACCGTGTTCGTGGAATGGAAATTACCGTTGTCACGACCGCTAAGACTGATGATGAGGGACGTTCCTTACTACGTCACCTCGGATTCCCATTCAAGGAGGACTGACGATGGCGAAAACTGCTCTTAAGCAAAAAGCTGCTCGTAAGCCAAAGTTCGCGGTACGCGCTTACACGCGCTGCCAGCGCTGCGGCCGCCCACACTCGGTCTACCGCAAGTTCGGTTTGTGCCGTGTATGTCTGCGTGAGATGGCTCTTCGTGGCGAACTCCCAGGCGTAAAGAAGTCCAGCTGGTAAGAATCTACGTCGTAGGTCTTAATCGGAAACCACGACGAGAAAGGGCTTTGCCCGATGTCAATGACAGACCCAATTGCAGACATGCTAACACGTCTGCGGAATGCTAATTCGGCATTCCATGAGTCGGTATCGATGCCGTACTCAAAGATGAAGGCAAATATTGCCGAAATCCTCGAACGCGAGGGTTACATCGCTAATTTTGAGGTTACTGAAGCTAAAGTTGGTAAGACTTTAACTCTTAACCTAAAGTTCGGTCCAAACCGTGAGCGTGCGCTTGCTGGTCTTCGCCGTATCTCTAAGCCAGGTCTGCGTGTTTACGCTAAGTCCACTAACCTTCCACAGGTATTGGGCGGTCTAGGCGTGGCTATTCTATCCACCTCCTCTGGTCTATTAACCGACCGCGAGGCTAAGGACAAGGGTGTAGGTGGGGAAGTCCTCGCCTACATCTGGTAAGCGAAAGGAGTTAAACAATGTCACGTATTGGTAAGCTCCCAATCGCAATTCCAGCAGGTGTAGAAGTAAAGCTAGTAGACGGTGTAGTTACCGTTAAAGGCCCTAAGGGTGAGCTTTCCCAAGCTGTGCCAGAGCCAATCGTGGTAACTATCGAAGAAAACCAGGTAGTAGTAACTCGTCCAAATGACGAGCGTGCATCTCGCTCTCTACATGGTTTGACCCGCACTCTTATCAACAACAACATTATTGGCGTAACTCAGGGTTACTCCAAGGCAATGGAAATTGTTGGCACTGGTTACCGTGTAGTTGCCAAGGGTAAGGATCTTGAATTCTCACTTGGTTACTCGCACACCATCTTTGTAGAGGCTCCTGAAGGTATTACTTTCAACGTGGAAAGCCAAACTAAGTTCTCGGTGAACGGTATTTCCAAGCAGCAAGTTGGTGAACTTGCTGCCCAGATCCGCAAGTTGCGTAAGCCTGAACCTTACAAGGGCAAGGGTGTTAAGTACGCAGACGAGCAAATCCGCCGCAAGGCTGGAAAGGCTGGTAAGTAATGGCTGTATCATTCAAGGGCAAGGGCAAATTCGTTGCTCGTGCACGTCGTCATGCGCGTCTTCGCAAGCGCATTTCCGGTACCGCCGAGCGTCCACGCCTAGTGGTAACTCGTTCCAACCGTCACATGGTGGCGCAGGTAATCGACGATACCATTGGCAAGACTCTAGCTTCGGCCTCTACGCTTGAGGCAGGGCTACGCGCTACCGAAGGAAACAAAGTAGACAAAGCCCGTAGTGTTGGAGAGCTCGTAGCAAAGCGCGCACTAGAAGCTGGTGTAACCGCTGTAGTATTCGATCGTGGTGGCAATAAGTACCATGGTCGTGTAGCAGCTGTTGCCGACGGTGCTCGCGAAGCCGGTCTGGTCCTATAAAGGCAAAACGAGAGGATAAACAAATGGCTGCAGAGCAGCGTGGACGAGCCAAGGGCTCGGAGAATGGCGGAGAACGCACTGAGCGTGAAAACCGTCGCGAAGGTCGTCGTAACGACCGTCGCACCGATCGTCGCGCCGAGGAAAAGAATACTTACATTGAGCGCGTAGTAACGATCAATCGTGTAGCTAAGACCGTTAAGGGCGGACGTCGTATGTCCTTCACTGCATTAGTAGTGGTAGGCGACGGCAACGGCACAGTAGGTGTTGGTTACGGTAAGGCTAAAGAAGTACCAGCAGCTATTGCTAAAGGTACTGAAGATGCCAAGAAGAACTTCTTCAAGGTTCCTCGCATTGGTACTACTATTCCACACCTAGTACAAGGTGAAGACGCTGCAGGCGTTGTGCTACTTCGCCCAGCTTCCGCAGGTACTGGTGTAATTGCTGGTGGTCCAATCCGTGCACTCATGGAGTGCGCAGGTATTCATGACGTACTAAGCAAGTCACTTGGTTCTTCCAATGCAATCAATATCGTTCGTGGTGCTGTAGCTGCTCTTAAGCAGCTAGAACAACCAGAAGCTGTGGCAGCTCGCCGTGGTCTTCCACTAGAACGAGTAGCTCCTGCGTCGATGCTACGTGCTCGTGCAGATCACGAAGCTAAGGAACGCGAAGAAGCTAAGCTAGCTGCTGAACAAGCAGAAGCAGAGGCTGCAGCGGCAGGAGTAAGCGCATGAAACTAAAGATTACGCAAAAGAAGGGCTTGGTAGGAACTAAGCAAAATCAGCGTGAAACTATGCGCTCTTTGGGTCTACGTAAGATCCATCAGTCTGTAGTTCGTGAAGATGATGCGGTAACTCGTGGCATGATTCGTGCAGTGGCACATCTAGTCACTGTGGAGGAGGTTGACTAATGAGCGAAAAGAAGACGACCGAATCCGTAGAGCTACTTAAGGTTCATGATCTTCGCCCAGCTCCAGGAGCTAAGAAAGCCCGTACTCGTGTAGGACGCGGTGAAGGCTCGAAGGGTAAGACGGCAGGTCGTGGTACCAAGGGTACTAAGGCACGCTATCAGGTGAAGGCTGGCTTCGAGGGTGGACAAATGCCAATGCATATGCGTCTACCAAAGTTGCGTGGCTTCAAGAATCCTGCTCGTGTTGAATACCAAGTAGTTAATCTAGATAAGCTGAATGAGCTATTCCCACAGGGTGGCGAAGTAACGGTAGCTGCATTAGTGGAAAAGGGTGCTGTACGCGCCAACCACTTGGTAAAGGTACTAGGCACTGGTGAACTCACCGTGAAAGTATCGGTTATCGTAGATGCTTGGTCTGCTTCCGCTAAGGAAAAGATTGAAGCCGCTGGTGGTTCGGTAGCTAAGCGTGACGCTTAAGCTATAACTGCTTTCCAGAAAGTGGTCTCCTCTGAAAGGGAGGCCACTTTTTGTAGAACATTGTTAAAATATTGCAACAATAACGTATTTTGCCTTTATTTTGCCAATATCACGTAAAATTTTCCAAAATAAGTTGAGTAAACGGGCTACCCACTTTTACTGTATACAGAGTATAATGTTTTGTTGGCATAGATATGCTGTATTATTTTGCAGTAAATCAAAGCAAACATACTCTTAGACGATAATTTCCAATCAGGAGGACTCTCTTGCTTAAAGCATTAGGATCTGCGTTCCGCACCCCAGACTTACGCCGTAAGTTGTTAATTACTATGGCGATTATGACGCTGTATCGTCTAGGTACGTATGTTCCAGCACCTTTCGTGTCATACAAGAATATCGAGATTTGTTTAGATCAACGGGGTACTGCTGATCTTCTAACCATGCTCAATCTCTTTGCAGGCGGCGGTTTATTACAACTCTCCATATTCGCTTTGGGTATCATGCCTTACATTACTGCATCGATTATCGTGCAGTTAATGCGGGTAGTGATTCCACGCTTTGAGGAATTACATAAAGAAGGACAAAGCGGTCAGGCTAAGCTAACTGAGTATACTCGTTATCTCACCATCTTCTTAGCTATTTTGCAGTCCTCGGTAATTGTCTCGGTAGCAAATACTGCTTTCTTCGCAGATTGTAACGTGCCACCAATTCCAAGTGATTCTATTGCTACTCGTCTATTTACGATTTTGGCAATGACGGCTGGTACTGGTTTAGTAATGTGGTTGGCAGAACTAATCACTGAAAAAGGTGTGGGCAATGGTATGTCCCTCCTCATCTTCACAGGTATTGCCGCTTCTTTCCCTACTCTAATTGGCACCATCGCCCAATCTGCAGGCGGTTGGACTAATGTGGCTATCACTGTAGGTATGTTCCTTGCCATTACTGCAATCGTAGTATTTGTAGAGCAATCTCAGCGCCGTATTCCGGTGCAATATGCAAAGCGAGTAGTGGGTCGCCGTACCTATGGTGGTACTTCTACCTACATTCCAATTAAGATCAACATGGCAAACGTGATTCCAGTAATCTTTGCTTCTTCTATGCTTTCCTTGCCGCAGATGGCTCAGCAATTTGGCAGCCCAACTAGCGGGTGGGTAATTTGGTTGAACACTTACTTCACTTGGACTTCACCACTTTACTTAACTGTTTACGCCTTGATGATCGTGTTCTTTGCATTCTTCTACACTTCAATTACTTTCAACCCAGAAGAAATCGCTGACAACATGAAACGCTATGGTGGTTTCATCCCAGGTATCCGTGCTGGACAACCAACTGCTGATTACCTACGTTATGTATTAAATCGCATCAACTGGGTGGGTGCTTTGTACCTCACCACGATTGCTCTTATTCCACAAATCGTGTTCTCGCAATTAGGTATTCAGTCCGCAAGTTTCGGTGGAACGTCAATTATCATTTTGGTAGGCGTAGGCCTACAAACTGTAAAAGATATTGACGCTCAACTACAGCGTCGTCATTACGACGGATTCTTAAGATGAAAGCACGTTTAATACTAATTGGACCACCAGGAGCCGGAAAAGGTACTCAAGCTAATGTATTAGCACAAAAGCTAGAAATACCTACTATTTCTACAGGTGCTATATTACGAGAAAGTATTAGTCAAGAAACTGAACTAGGAAAACTAGCTGCTTCCTATATTAATTTTGGTAATCTAGTGCCAGATGAAGTAGCTAATGCGATTGTACAAGAGCGACTAAGTCGTCCAGATGTACAAGCGGGATTTATTCTAGACGGCTATCCACGCAATGTGCAGCAAGTAGCTAGCTTAGACGAAATACTAGCTGGCTTAGGCACAAAATTGGATTATGCAATTAAATTGCATATTCCGGATGAGGCAATAGTTTCTCGGCTTTTGCAACGTGCCCAGTTAGAAAACCGGGAAGATGATACTGAAGAAGTAATTCGTCACCGTATTGCGGTATATCACGAAACTACTGAGCCACTTCTCCGTAGCTACCAGACGCGGGAAATGCTACTAGAAGTTGATGGAACTGGTGAAGTGGAAGTTGTTTTATCGCGCATATTGAGCGCTCTTGCGGAAGTAGGAATTCACTAAGCTGTAATCAACTAAAACTTATTGAACAGAAAACCGAAAATATATTATTTGTATTTTCGGTTTTTCTGTATCTACCTTATGCTTACTGCGCATTGTAAGGGTAGTAAAGCGATATACGGCAATAGCAATAATGCAAGTTAAGATGAGAACTACTGAGTTTTGCTCGTTCTTTTATTACGAAACTAATATCTTAAGCAGTAAAGTAGCTAAGCACCTGCTTATCAGAATTTCAGATAGTAGACTATAAACATTGATAGCTAATATAAAGTTTTAAATAAAGTAGATAGGCATAGTATATGGTACTTAATCGGAAAAAGCCTAAAGGATATACGGACGCGCAAATAAAAAAGATCCGGCAAGCCGGATTAGTAGTAGCGCAGATACATCAAGCCTTGGCCGAGGCAGTAGCCCCAGGAGTAAGTTTACTAGAGCTTGATAATATCGCTCGTGACGTGATTAAGGCAGCTGGCGCTACCTCTAATTTCCGTGGTTATCATGGCTATCCACGCCATACTTGCATATCGGTAAATGACGTAGTAGTGCACGGAATCCCCGATCAGTATGTACTACAACCAGGAGATATTGTGTCTATGGATTGTGGGGCAGTGCTGAATGGTTGGCATGGTGATGCTTGTTTTACCGTGGTACTTCCAGGAGGCGAACAAGAAGTAACAGCTCGTCGTGAGCGGTTATCTGCGCAAACCTATGAAGCGATGTGGCATGGCATTGCAGCAATGGCTACTGGACAATTTGTATCTGATATTGGGAATGCAATTGATGATTATGTGGAATCTCTGCCAGGAGAAGAACGTCCTGATATTGTGCTAGATTTTACCGGACATGGCATTGGTACCAGTATGCACATGGAGCCAACTGTGCTTAACTATCGCACCAAACAGCGGGGGGCAAAGTTACATTCAGGCATGGTACTGTGTATTGAGCCAATTTTAACTTCTGGTAAACAAGCAAATCGCACTCTTGCAGATGGGTGGACGGTAGTTACTAAAGACGGTTCAGATGCCTGTCATTGGGAACATGAAGTTGCCTTGCATTCTAAAGGTATTTGGGTTTTGACTGCCCCTGATGGAGGTACGGCAGAGTTAGCTCGCTTTGGTATTACACCGGTTCCTTTGGATTAAGTTCACTTTGTAGATTTAGCTAGTGCTTAGTCTAGTGATTTTTAGCAAAATTAGGATAAAAAACGGGCGGTGTATAACCAAATTTAGCTTAGTGACGAGGTGCACCTAAAAACCCGTTTTAATTAAACCGCTACTTGGCGTAGAATAAATGCTTGGTACTGTGCGCCTAAAAGCACATACCGGTCGGTGATTACAACCCGTAATCACTTTGTAAGATAACCGAAGTAAGCGGGGAAAATGGCGAAAAAAGAAGGCGTCATAGAAGTAGAAGGTGTCGTCGTTGAGGCGAAACCAAATGCAAATTTCATCGTTAAGTTAGAGAATGGGCATGAAATTCTTGGCTATATCTCTGGCAAGATGCGTCAGCACTACATCCGAATCCTTCCTAATGACCGCGTGATCGTAGAACTTACGCCATACGATCTAAACCGTGGTCGTATTGTTTACCGTTATAAGTAAGCAACTGAGTAGGTATTTAGTTAAAGGCTATATGCCTGTTACTAGATAACTAAGCTAGACCCCGCGTGAGAACTAATGTTGCTTTAGCAGCAGAGGAAAAGACACTATGAAGGTCAAACCAAGCGTGAAGCGGATCTGCGATTCCTGCAAGGTTATCCGCCGTCACGGTCGTGTAATGGTCATTTGTGACTCTAATCCACGACACAAGCAGCGTCAGGGCTAAACCTGACTCCCCATGGGGGAAATGTAAATACATTGCCAGCTAGGAATTTTATCTAGCATCCCTCGGTCCGAAGGCCGAGGCCTGGGATAGCCAGGAGGGCGATGTACCACACCTTCGGAATTACCATAGGAGCCAAGCATGGCACGTCTTTCAGGCGTTGATTTACCTCGCGAAAAGCGAGTAGAAATTGCGCTAACTTACATTTTCGGCATTGGCCGTACTCGTGCTCAGGAAACTCTAGCCGTTACCGGCGTAAATCCTGATACGCGAGTAAAGGATCTCACTGAAGATGATTTAGTTAAGTTAAAGAATCACATTGATGAGAACTACAAGGTAGAAGGCGATCTTCGTCGCGAAATCCAAGCTGATATTCGTCGCAAGATTGAAATTGGTTGCTACCAAGGTCTCCGTCATCGTCGTGGCTTGCCAGTACATGGTCAGCGCACTAAGACGAACGCACGTACTCGCAAGGGTCCAAAGCGTACCGTTGCAGGCAAGAAGAAGGCTAAGTAATAAGTAGTTCAGCCCAAACGGGTATGAATCGATGAATTTTCAGGAGAAAAAGAATGCCACCAAAGACTCAGGCGCGTCGTTCGCGTCGTATAGTGCGCAAGAATATTGCCACAGGTCAAGCACATATTAAGTCCACCTTTAATAACACCATTGTTTCCATTACCGATCCTAAGGGTGAAGTTATTGCTCAGTGTTCTTCGGGCATGGTAGGTTTCAAGGGATCGCGTAAGTCCACTCCGTATGCTGCACAGCTCGCTGCTGAGAATGCTGCACGTCGCGCTATGGAACATGGCATGAAGAAGGTAGACGTATTCGTAAAGGGGCCAGGTTCTGGTCGCGAAACCGCTATTCGTTCTTTGACTGCTTCCGGTCTGGAAGTAACTTCGATTTCTGATGTTACTCCACAGGCACATAACGGTTGCCGTCCACCAAAGCGCCGTCGCGTTTGATCCGAGGGGCTTGATGCCCCACCCAAGGCTTTATCGGCCTTTCCGTTGTCATTATGAAAATAATGCACGCAGGAAAATAAGTTTGGACGTCATATAGTGGGCGTCCGTGAAAGGACAGTATAGTGATCATCGAACAGCGTCCTACGCTGACAGAAGAGAAGATCTCCGAAACTCGTTCGCGGTTTACTCTTAACCCGCTAGAGCCAGGTTTTGGATATACCCTCGGTAATTCGCTACGTCGCACTTTGTTGAGCTCCATTCCAGGCTCAGCAGTAACTTCTATCCATATCGACGGCGTTCTTCATGAGTTCTCCACTATCGAGGGCTGTAAAGAAGACGTTGCCGAAATCATTCTTAACCTTAAAGAGCTAATAGTTACTTCTGAACATGATGAACCAGTTTTGATGTATCTACGTAGCCAAGGTCCAGGGCAAGTATTAGCGTCCGACATTACCCCACCTGCTGGGGTAGAAATCCACAACCCAGATCTAGTAATTGCTACTCTTAATGAGAAAGGCAAGATTGAAATTGATCTTACGGTAGAACGTGGTCGTGGTTATGTGTCGGCACAGCAGAATAATTCCCCAGACTACGAGATTGGTCGTATCCCAGTAGATTCGATTTACTCTCCAGTAGTTAAGGTTTCGTATAAGGTAGAAGCAACCCGTGTGGGTCAGCGTACCGACTTCGACAAACTAATTGTGGATGTTGAGACCAAGGCTTCCATGGCACCCCGTGATGCTTTTGCATCCGCCGGTAAGACGCTCGTTGAGCTCTTCGGCTTGTGCACCGAGCTAAATGAAGAAGTTGAAGGTCTAGAACTCAAGGAAGCTCCAGTTCAGGAACAGCAGTCCTCTGATCTGCAGCGTCCAATCACCATTCTGAACCTGCCAGCACGTTCACAGAACTGCTTGCAGCGTGAAGGAATCCATACGATCGGTGAACTTATTTTGCGTTCCGAAGCGGATCTACTAGATATTCGCAACTTTGGCGCTAAGTCGATCGAAGACGTAAAAGATGAGCTAGCAAAGCTTGATTTACGTCTTAAGGATTCCCCAGCTGGTTTTATCTCCAGTTTTGGTGATGACAATTATTCGATGACTTTCAGTGACGAACTACAGTAAATATTTACTGTATAGATTTTAGGAGTAACAATGCCTAAGCCCACCAAGGGTGCGCGTCTGGGAGGTTCCCCAGCGCATGAGCGTTTAATTCTTGCAAATCTTTGCAAGCAGCTCATTCACAACGAATCCGTTGTAACCACAGAAGCAAAAGCTAAGCGGGTACGCCCATACATCGAGAAGCTAATTACCAAAGCTAAGAAGGGCGATACTCACAATCGTCGTCTAGCTTTAAAAGTGCTACGCGATCGGGAAACCGCATACATTCTATTTGAAGAGCTCGCCCCTAAGTTTGAGGGTCGCGACGGCGGATATACTCGCATCGTGAAGCTACCAGCTCGTAAGGGTGACAATGCTCCACTAGCTGAGATTTCGCTAGTGCTAGAAGCTGTTTCGCCAAAGCCTAAGAAGAAGCCGGAAGTAGCAGAAACTCCAGCTGTGGCAGAAGAAGCAGTAGAAGTTGAAACCACTGAAGTAGCTGAAGAAGTTGCTGAGGAAGTAACTGAAGAAGTAGCTACTGAAACTGAAGCTGAATAAGTAGTTAGTTTCAGAAAACTTAATTAAGTTAGAGGGGTAAAGTAAATTTACCCCTCTAACTTTATATAAACTTATGCGATAAGAGGTAATAGTGATTCCCACCTTGCATAGTATGTCTGAATCTACGTTTTTTACCCCAGTAGCGGGGATAGATTTAGTACGGATACGGTTAGATTTACGGTATGATGGCACATATTTTCATGGCTGGGCAATCCAACCCGGATTGCGTACGGTAGCGGGAGAAGTAACTGTTGCTTTAGAAAAAATTTTTCGTCAAGCAATAAACTTAACTGTTGCTGGACGTACCGATGCTGGCGTGCATGCTGCGCATAACGTAGTACATTTCGATTTACCGCGCCAAGCTTGGGAAAAGGTAACGGGACGTAGTACTTTAGCTCCGTCAGAGGCGTTATTACGTAAAGTAAATGCTTTGCTCGCTCATAATGCTACTGGCCCCCGTGGCTTTAGTGATGTAGTGGTATTTCAAGCTGAAGAAGTGAGTGCCGATTTTGATGCTCGTTTTTCGGCTTTATCTCGTCGCTACACCTACCGGATAGCTGATAATTTACAAAGTTGGAATCCGCAACGTCGCGATGAGCTGTGGCTTTCGCAGACGTTAGATTTGGATTCAATGAATATGGCTGCCCAAACTTTGCTGGGTGAGCATGACTTTTTATCTTTTTGTAAGCCCCGTGTGGGAGCTTCTACCGTGCGTACTTTACAGCGTTTAGATTTTATTAGGGAAAGTAACGGCATAATTGTTGGCACAGCACAAGCTGATGCTTTTTGTCATTCCCAAGTACGTACTTTAATGGGCACGCTAATAGCTATTGGGAAAGGGGAACGTCCAGTTACTTGGGCGGCACAGCGGTTAGCTGAGCAGTGTCGAGATGGGCAAGTGATAGTAGCGGCTCCGCACCCGTTATCCTTAGCGGAGATTAGTTATCCCGCACCGAGTGAATATGGGGTGCAAGCCGAGAAAGCACGCCGTTTTCGTGGTGCATGAAACCTCTCACAACCAGACTTAATGCTTTGACTCATAGCTTAGAAGCTACTAAAGTTGTATAACGCTGTGTGTACTGTGTACAGATGCAATCCCACTCGTCTGTACTGGTTCACCACAATAAGACATTTTGACCATAGGATTGGCTAGTTTTAAGCAAAAGCCATGGCTTAAAGCATAGCGATCCATCGAATAGAAACGAGCTACGCAAGTGCGCACGTATTCACCAAAGCCCGGCGACGTAGAGAAGAAGTGGTATGTCATTGACGCCACCGACGTCGTTCTTGGCCGTTTGGCAGCTCAAGTTGCCACCCTGCTCCGTGGGAAGCACAAGCCGAATTTCGCACCTAATGCGGACACCGGCGATTTCGTTGTCATCATTAACGCTGAGAAGGTTGCCTTAACCGGCTCGAAGCGTGAACAGAAGTTTGCTTATACGCACTCTGGCTTCCCAGGTGGCTTGAAGGCAACGTCCTACACTGAGCTTCTAGCAGTTAGCCCAGAAAAGGCTGTTATCAAGGCCGTAGCAGGTATGCTTCCTAAGAACACTCTCGGTCGTCAGCAACTATCTAAGCTCAAGGTTTACCGCGGTGCAGAGCACCCTCACGCTGCTCAGCAGCCGGAGCCATATGAGCTCACGCAGGTAGCACAGTAAACCCAAGCCGGATTATATTTTAAGGAGTTACCGTGGCTGACACCACCGTAGAAACCCCAGAGCTCGAAGAAACCTTGAGCTCCTATACCAGTGAGAGCAAAGCTCCACAAACCGGTTCGGGATCTTCCCTAACCGCTCCTGGACAGGGTCTTGGTCGCCGCAAGGAGGCTATTGCCCGTGTCCGTTTGGTTCCAGGTACCGGCGAATGGACCATCAATGGTCGTTCCCTCGCTGATTACTTCCCAAACAAGTTGCATCAGCAGCTAGTAAATTCCCCATTTGTACTGCTAGATCTCGAAGGTCGCTTTGATGTAGTAGCACGTATTAATGGTGGTGGCCCATCTGGTCAAGCTGGTGCATTGCGTCTAGGCATTGCTCGGGCGCTAAACGAGATTGATCGTGAGTCGAACCGTCCAGCTCTTAAAAAGGCTGGCTTCCTAACTCGCGATGCTCGTGCAGTAGAACGCAAGAAGGCTGGTCTAAAGAAGGCACGTAAGGCTTCGCAGTTCTCCAAGCGCTAATACTTTATTAGTAATAGCTTACTTAAAGTGGCTCGTTCCCAACTGGAATGAGCCACTTTACTTTAAGAAAAAGATACAGAGATTATAGGAATTGAGCGCAAAAATTCGCTTTTTGTTGTTATCACCGGAAAGCTGCCTTTTGCTATTTTCACTATTTTGTTTTTATTTTTTGGCTGCACATTTATGCGTGGTTTTAAGATTTGCTGCTAATTTTGCAAAATTTCATACCATGAAAATTGATTAAGTAATAAAACGCTAAAGAAACTAGCTGAAATTATGTTAGTTATTGCAATACTGGAAAAGTAAGTGCGTACACTTTAAGAGAATTTTTACTTTTTAGTACAATTACACTCTAGATTTTGTGGAAAAGTAATAGCAAAGCAGAGCCCTTTGGTAATGACAGATATAGTTAGTTGGCTTCTAACGTGTACTAGTTATAAAAATGCTGCACCTTGCTTTTTCGCCAACTCGCATAAGTAAATAAAGTTAAAAGATATAACTAATATCAGCAAGTGCTCCAAGCAGAAAATAACATATAAGGAGTTAAAAATGGGACGTTTATTTGGTACAGACGGCGTACGTGGACTAGCTAATAAAGAAATCACGCCACATTTTGCTTTGCAGTTAGGGGAAGCAGCGGCGCGCGTATTAGTTACTCAGAAGAATTTAACTCACCGTCCACGCGCAATTATCGGGCGGGATACTCGGCAATCCTCGGGAATGTTATCGCACGCTTTAGCGGCTGGATTAGCTTGTGCAGGAGTGGATGTAGAACACGTGCGAGAAATTCCCACTCCAGGGGTTGCCTACTTAACAGCAGAGCAGGATTACGATCTCGGAGTAATGATTTCTGCTTCGCATAATCCTATGCAAGATAATGGCATTAAATTTATTAACGCTGATGGTTTTAAGCTAGACGATGCTATCGAAGATGAAATTGAAAAAATCTTGGGAGAAGAATGGGAACGCCCAATTGGGGAGAGCGTAGGCTCTATGTCGGAAAATTCTTTGGTGTCTGATCGGCTTTATATGGATCATTTGATTTCTACTGGCACTAGCCTGAAAGGTTTACGGATTGCTTTAGACTGTGCCAATGGAGCGGCTTCTGATGTAGCGCCACGTGTATTTCAAAAACTAGGGGCAGACGTAGTAGTAATTAATGCGGCACCTGATGGAAAAAACATTAACGACAGTTGTGGTTCTACTCATCCGGAACAGCTACAGGCTTTAACGGTGGCTACTCGTGCTGATTTTGGTTTTGCTTTTGATGGGGACGCCGATCGCTGTTTAGCAGTTGATCATGCCGGCAATTTAGTAGACGGCGACCAAATTATGGGTATGTTGGCTGTGGCTATGAAACAAGAGGGACGGTTAAAACGCAATACCCTAGTAGTTACAGTTATGTCTAATTTAGGCTTGTTGTTGGCAATGCGGGAGCATGGCGTGAAAACAGTGTCTACTAAAGTGGGAGATAGGTATGTGCTCGAAGAAATGCTGGCTAAAGATTATAATTTGGGCGGCGAACAATCAGGGCACGTTATTAATTTAGATCATGCTACTACAGGAGATGGCACTTTAACCGCGGTACAGGTGGCAAGCCAAGTGGCAAAGAGTGGTAAGTCGTTAGCGGACTTGGTGTCGTTTATTCAGCGTCTACCTCAAACTTTAATCAATGTAAAAGGGGTAGATAAGAGTAAGGTTGATTTAGTGGCAGACGAGGTAGCCAAAGTGGAACTAGAATTAGGGGAAACTGGGCGAGTGCTGTTGCGTGCCTCTGGTACTGAACCGCTAATTCGAGTGATGGTGGAAGCAGCTACCCAAGCAGAAGCCGATCGCGCTGCCCAGTATTTAGCAGATGTGGTCAAAACACGCTTAAGTATCGACTAAGTTCACCTAACGGGTGTACCCATCTAACTGGCAAGTTTTATAGCTTGCGTAAAAATACTTCCTGCACACTATGGTCAGAGCTTTTAGACAGAATAACAGTGGCACGCGATCTGGTAGGAGCAATATTTTCGCGTAAGTTAGGAAGGTTCACTCCTTGCCAAATAGTGCGTCCTAAGGCTTCTACTTCTAGGTCGCTCAGTTGGGCGTAACGGCGGAAGTAGGAACGCTCGTCAGTGAAAGCGGTAGCGCGCAGTTTTTGGATACGTTTTAGGTACCATTTTTCGAGGTCTGCTTCAGCTGCGTCGAGATAGATGGAGAAATCAAAATAGTCAGATACGGCTCTAAATTCTCCGTCTGCACCCGATAAGCGGGGAGGTTGTAAGACGTTTAGTCCTTCTACGATTAAAATATCGGGCTGATCGATGGTAATAAATTTATCAGGCACTATATCGTATGTAACGTGATCATAGATAGGTACTTGTAAATTGCGTTTTCCGGCTTTTACAGCAGCTAAAAAGTTTAATAGACCATGACGATCGTAAGATTCTGGAAAGCCTTTACGTGCCATTAACCCGTGTGTTTCTAGTTGGGCATTGGGGAGTAAAAAACCGTCAGTAGTGATTAAATCTACGTTAGGAGTGGCGGGCCAGCGGCGCATTAGTTCTTGCAAAAGACGCGCAGCTGTAGATTTTCCTACTGCTACCGATCCGGCAATTCCGATAATCCAAGGTGTTTTTTCTTCCGTCAGCTGGAGAAATGTGGAGGATTGGGTGCGGAGTTTGCGGGTTTGCTGAGCATACATTTGCATTAAAGCTGAAAGAGGACGGTATATAGCATCGGCTTGAGCGATGTCGATTGGGTCACCTAGGGTAGCAAGACGGCGTACATCTTGTGCGGTTAGAGGCAACTCGGTGCTTTGGGCTAGCGAGCGCCACTGGGTAGCCGGAATCCGTACATAATTTTGGTAACCATTGTTTTGTTCAGCGGAAAAAACGCCTAGAGGAGAATGTTTCATTTTTATCTAAAAATCACTTACTAGCTTTTAAGATGCTATCTGAAATTATATTAATACTGGCAAGAGCGCCTCTTAAATAATAGAACTTTTATTGCAAATAAGAAACTACTTAGTGTAGGGAATGTAGAACCGATACGTATTTATTGGCTAACTAAGCCGAGTATAGGTAAAAGCGGGGTAGTTAAGGATAGTGCTGAAAATAAAGTGTGGACGTTAGGAGTCCAACATTTTTCGCTTTCAGAGAGTCAAGTGGGTATCTGCTTCTTGGGTGGTTTAGGGTATAGCCTATGTGTGGAATCGTAGGATATATAGCAAGTAAAGAAAACGACCAGCGTGCTTTAGAAGTAGTGCTAGCCGGATTGTCCCAATTAGAGTATCGAGGTTATGACTCTGCGGGAGTGGCAGCTAATTTAGGAAAACATATTGAACTGCGTAAAACCGCAGGTCGTGTAGATAATCTTCGAGAAGCTATTGCTGCTAAGCCGGTTGCGGATATGTATTCAGCTATTGGACATACCCGTTGGGCTACGCATGGTGGGCCAAGTGATGCTAATGCTCACCCGCATTTATCGGCAGACGGGCAAGTAGCGTCAGTGCATAACGGAATTATTGAAAATCATCATGGGCTACGGGAAGAATTGCGGGAAGCTGGGCATACTTTCAGTTCTGATACTGATTCGGAAGTAGTGGCTCATTTGTTAGGTTTAGCTTTTGCTAAAACGCAAAATTTGACTGAAGCAATGCAAGAAACCGTGCAACGCTTAGAAGGGTCTTTTGCGTTGGTTGCTATTGCGGCTGGGCAACCAGAGGTACTGGTAGCAGCACGGCGTAATTCTCCTTTAGTGGTAGGTTTGGGGCAAGACGAGAACTTTGTAGGCTCTGATGTGGCTGCTTTCGTGCATTATACGCGGGAGGCTTTAGCCATTGATCAAGATCAAATTGTTACAGTAACTGCCCAGGAAGTATCAGTAATTGACTTTGCCGGTAATCCAGTCGAAGCGCAACACTATCATGTGGACTGGGATTTCAACGCGGCAGCTACTGATGGATATGCCACGTTTATGGAAAAAGAAATCCATGAGCAACCAGTGGCAGTGGCAGAAACTTTGCGAGGTAGATTGAATACTCGCGGAGAGTTAATGTTAGATGAGTTGCGAATCAGCGAAAGTGAATTACGGCAGATAGATAAAATTATTGTGGTAGCTTGTGGATCAGCTGCCTATGCTGGACACGTTGCTAAATACGCAATCGAACATTGGTGTCGTATTCCCGTGGAAGTGGAATTAGCGCACGAGTTTAGGTATCGAGATCCTATTCTTAATGCACGCACTCTAGTAGTGGCTATTTCCCAATCTGGGGAAACCATGGATACTTTAATGGCTATCAGGCATGCAGCTGAGCAAGGTTCACGAGTATTGGCTATCGTGAATGTGTTTGGGTCTACGATTGCTAGGGAAGCTGACGCAGTGCTTTATACTCATGCTGGGCCAGAAATTGCGGTAGCTTCCACCAAGGCTTTTTCGGCGCAAATCACGGCAGCTTATTTGTTAGGTTTGTATTTAGCCCAGTTGCGCGGTAATAAATTCGCTGACGAAGTGGCTACTTATATTGAACAGTTATCTTTAATGCCACAGCGCATGGAAGAAGTCTTGACGCAAGAATCGGAGATTAAAGATATAGCTCGGCAGTTGAGTCAAGTAGAATCGGTGCTTTTCTTAGGACGTCATGTTGGCTTTCCAATCGCTTTAGAGGGAGCGCTCAAGTTAAAAGAATTAGCTTATATTCATGCTGAAGGTTTTGCGGCGGGAGAGTTGAAGCATGGCCCGATTGCTTTAGTGGAAGAGGGCTTGCCTATTTTTGTAATTGTGCCTACTCCTCGCCGTCCGCTTTTGCATGCTAAGGTGATTTCTAATTTGGCGGAGGTGCAAGCGCGAGGTGCGCGTGTGGTGGTAGTGGCAGAAGAAGGAGATGAGGCTGTAAATGAGGTAGCAGAATTTATTATTCGTGTACCGCATTCCACTCCTACTTTAATGATGCCGCTAGTTACTATTATTCCGTTGCAAATTTTTGCTTGTGAATTAGCCACTCTGAAAGGATATGATGTGGATAAGCCACGCAATTTAGCGAAAGCGGTGACGGTAGAATAGAAAAGTTGGCGCAAATATAGCACAGTAACAAGCTTTAATTGCTACAAGTAAATAAGTGAAAGGTCGGCAAAATGTGGCGAGCATATTCTATATCTCAAGTGCGTGATGCCGACTTTTGTTTACTTGCACAAGGTGAGTTGTTAATGGAGAAAGCCGCTTATGGTTTAGCAAATAAGGTGTTGTGTGACTTGCGGGCTAAAGACTGCAAGATTCCAGGTTCTACCGTTTTGCTGCTAGTGGGAAGTGGTAATAATGGTGGAGATGCTTTATATGCGGGTGCTTATTTAGCGCGCCGCGGTGTGCAAGTGACGGCACTGTGTGCAACGCAAGTACATCAAGCAGGAAAAGAAGCGGCTATTCGAGCAGGAGTGCAGTTGTATGTTTCTCCCACTCTTGAGCAAGTAGCAAAGTTGGCGCAAGCTGCTGGTATTTGGATTGATGGAGTATTAGGAATTGGTGCGCAAGGTGCTTTACGTGCACCTTATGTGAGTTGGTGGGAAATTTTAATACAGGCGCGGGAAAGTGCATCCGTGCCGGCTACTGTGTATGCGCTAGATGTGCCGTCTGGAATAGATGCGGATACGGGGAGAGTGTATTCTCCCGTATTGCCAGCGGATGTTACTGTCACGATGGGATGTGTAAAGCCGGGGTTGCTGATGCCGGAAACACAATCTTTAGTGGGAGAAATTAAGGTAGTAGATTTAGGCTACGAGCGGGTATTACTAGGTGACCCAGTAGCGCAAGTACTTACTGTGAGCGACTTTATTGATATTTTTCCTTATCCTAAGCAAGATGCGCATAAGTATACGCGCGGGGTGTTGGGAATGATTACGGGTTCTCCCAGTTATAAAGGCGCGGCTGTGTTAGGTGTAGGGGGAGCGCTAAATACTGGAGTCGGTATGGTGCGCTACTGGGGAGCTGCTAGTGATTTAGTGATAAATACTTATCCAGAAGTAGTTACTGCTCTAGGGCGAGTTGATGCTTTGGTGCTGGGTAGTGGTTGGGATGAGTCAGTACTAGCTGAACAAGTATTGACGCAGTTGAAACTAAATGCTGAGTTGCCTGAAGTGTTGCCGGTAGTGCTAGATGCTAAAGCTATGTGGAAAGTGGCTTCGTTGCGCCAGCATTTAGGAGATGCGGTGCAGTTAGTGCCGATTTTAACTCCGCACCGGGCAGAATTGAACCGCTTAGGAGTGTATTTAGGTTTAGGAAATGCTGAGGAGATAGAAAACCTGGCATTAGCTTCTTTGGCTGTAATGGTTGCCAAGGAAGTGCAAGGCATTGTGGTAGCTAAAGGGCCCGTTACTGTAATTGCTCAACCGGTTGGGGTGCAGTGGGTGAATTTGGCAGCTCCGGCGAAATTAGCTACTGCGGGAACGGGAGATGTGCTGGCGGGCATAATTGGCGCGTTAATAGCCACCACTAAAGAGCGTACTATGCCTAAATTGGCAGAAATAGCGGCTTTAGGGGTGTTTTTACATTCTAGAGCCGGCATGAAAATGCAAGGTGTGCGAGCAGGGGAGTTAGCTGAGCAAATACCGTTACTATTGCAGGAATTTCTAGGTGATAATTGGGATAAATTAGATAGTAAACGGATAGAAATTAAGTAATGGGTATGCTTATGTATAGAAGTTTAGCGAGCTTACTGGTTACAGTTGCTGTTTTGTTTGGGTAATTATTTTAGACACCGTTGTGTGTTTACTTTATCTGCTTAGTTCAAGCTAAAATTTAATGTTGAAGTAAGCTAATGCTTAGGAAAAGAAGTAGCTGACTTCCTAGATAATTAAATTGTCGTGATTTTGTGAAAGTTAAGAATTTTATGCCGGGTTTGAGTGCAGTTTGGAGGGCAAATGGCTGATCCTAGATTTAGCGGGGCTTATTATCCTTCACGTGCTTTGATTTCTCGCGCGGCTTTTGAGCACAACTTGGAAGTGGTGCGTAAGTTATCTGCACCAGCGCAAGTAATGGCAGTTATTAAAGCTGATGCTTATGGGCATGGAGCAGAAAAAATAGGGGAGTGGGCTTTAGACGCTGGAGTGCAATGGCTGGGTGTGGCACAGCTAGGAGAAGCTATTGAGTTGCGTCGCAAATTAAAGCAGCGCGGTAGAATGTTGGCTTTGATAGCAGAGCCAGGTGCGCCTTTCTGGGAAGCGTTAGAGCTAGGAATTGACCTTAATTTGGGGGCTGTGTGGGCCTTAGATGAAATCGTGACGGCTGCAGCTGAAACCGGTATTACTGCCCGAGTACATATTGAGGTAGATACGGGAATGTCGCGTGGTGGCTTTTTGTTGCCTGAGTTAATGCAGGTAGCGCCGTTAATTGCTGAATATGCGCAGAGTGGTTTATTAGAAACGGTGGGATTATGGTCGCATTTGGCGCGCGCAGATGAATTAGATTCCCAAGCTACTAATGAGCAGTTTGCACTATTTGAGCAGGCAAAAGAGATTTTAGCGGTAGCTGGGATTACAGTGGATTACTATCATTTAGCTGCTTCTGGC
>CAMCHI010000022.1 GCA_945874735.1 uncultured Arcanobacterium sp.
GATAATAGGGTTTTCAGGTATTTTAGAATAAGTAGTTCCAGCACTATCGACAACAGTGAATTCTCCATCTTTTGAGGAGATACCATTAATTAGAGGCTGATAAGAGTTAGTGTTAGCACTAGCAGTAGACATTGCCTGCGAACTCATAAAAGAAACAGCAGTAACCGTGCCTACTAGCATTGGGTTTACTGCCACGCTGGCAGCAGCGATAGACCCTAGTAGTGCCTTGGAGCTTTTGTTTCGCTTATTCTTGCTCATGCCTTTACCTCCGCATATAAATGATTAAATAGTCCTGCAACCATTTCTTTAGTTATTTTTTCTTTAAAATAGTCGTGTTCTAGTATTTTATACGTGAACTGCTCTATTTCCTGCAATTCGATTTTTGTGGTCGAATATACGTGTGGAAATAGGGCTTTTGCCATTATTTTTATAGTTTCACCTGTGATACCGAATCTTTCATAGTAATGTTTATTAGCTAGAAAAAGTCGGTGCAGAGTGTTTTCAGTGGTGGTAGACGAAGCGCTACCATCTCTGGAAGTTAAAGAGATCAATGGTAAATGAAGTTGATAAACTTCTTCTTCCATTATTATTCTGCGATGCAACTCAAAATCTTCTACTCCGTTAAACTGCGAATCATAACGGTAGTTCTTTTTCTGCCATTGTTTAGTGCGAAAAATTATGCTTGGGTGTAGCAGATAAGTATGGTACAGATAAAACAACCGCAACTCTTTAGCGGTAGTCATCTTTTTTTCGGCAAATTTTAAGTCCCAATTATTATCTAATTGGGAGGTTAATGTGGAAGTACAACCAGACATAAATATCTCTGGATTCTTTTCCATGAAGTTTATTTGTATTTGGATACGGTCGCGATGGGAAATATCATCGCCGTCCATACGAATAGTGTAATCGGTATCTATATGATCGATTCCCATATTAAGAGCATGAGAAATTCCCATATTTTTTTCATAGGAAATTACCTGCACAGGGTATTTTTTTACAATATCTAGGGTGTCGTCGGTACTACCATCATTTACTACCAATATCTTGTAATTGGCGTAGCTTTGATTCAGCATACTTTCTAGGCATTTGCCTATATAATCTCCCACGTTATATACGGGGAGTAAAACCGTTGCTGATGGTGTACTCATTAATTTTACCTATGTTTATAGCGCTATTTATTAACAGTATAAAACATAATCCCCTCCTAGTAGGTTCTTATGTTTTAATTCACTTAGATTACTACATAAAGTTCCTGAAGTTTAGGGATATTCTAGAATGCGTCCAGAAAGACGTTTTTAAGGACTTACGCCCCTAAATACCGTCCCTAGCTCCTTAAACATTACTCCTACTTTAATTCTCAGACGGGAGAGTGGCACGCTGATCCTGCGCTAACTGTCCACTGTGCCCACTAATGCTATCCGCATATATCCAAACTGCTTCTAAACGCAACAAATAATGCTCATACTTAAAATGCAAACGCAAACCTCGCCAAATCACAAAATAAAGCAAAACGCCTAGCGCACACAGCAAAGTAAACGCTCCACAAATCATCACACTGAAACGCGCACCCCAGTAGTTACCTACCCAACCCACAATTACAGAACCTAAAGGCGAACCGATACTAAACACCGCCATATAAATAGCCATAACACGCCCACGATATTCACGTTCTGCCCCCATCTGAATTGCCACATTACAAGCAATAATTACGTTTAAGGCGAAAAAACCGCACGGAATCAATAAACTGGCATACAACAAATACGTAGGAGCACTACCTGCCAATATCAAAAATAGCGAAAACAAAAACACTGAACCCAACACCATTTTCAGACGTGGACGTTTCCGACGAGCAGACAGTAAAGCTGCTCCGAAAGCCCCTACCGCCATAATCGTGCCCAGCAAGCCAAAATACTCCGGACCTAACCCAAACTCTTGACGTGCCATCAGCGCATTAAAAATCTGAAAATTTAACCCGAAAGCACCAAAGAAAAACACAATCACTAGCAACACCAACAAATCAGCGTGCCGCACAATATAACGCAAACCATCTAACACTGCACCTTTACGAGCCACCGGAGGAGTCACATTAATCTCTGCTACTCGCAAAGCAAGCAAAGCGATAAACATAAACACAAAAGTAATCGCATTTAACAACAAAACTAGCGCTATATCAAATAGCCCGATCAGCACCCCTGCTACCGCTGGACCTACCAAACGCGCCCCATTAAACGACATCGAACTTAAACCCACCGCATTAGGCACTAACTCGTCAGGCACAATTTCAGAAATGATTACTTGCCGGGCTGGAGCATCAAAAGCAACCACCACTCCCTCTAAAAACGCAATCAAATAAATATGCCACAGTTCCACCATATTCGTCGCCACCAAAACATAAGTGACAACAGCAAATATCCCTAACAAAATCTGGGTGATTAACAAAATATTACGTTTATTAAAACGGTCGGCTAACGCGCCCCCATAAGCTGATAACACCGGTATGGCCACGAACTGCAAAGCCGTCACATAACCCAAAGCTAAGCTAGAATTATCTGTCAAAACGGTAAGAACCAGCCAGCTTTGTGCCACATTTTTAATCCAAGTGCCTAAATTAGAAAAAAGCGCCCCAAGAAAAAAACGACGAAAATTCAAGATTCGTAACGAATCAAAAGTTTTGCTAGCCACCCTACCACTACCCTAAAACGTTTTGTAAACCAATAAAACAAGAAAACAAGCTAAAAAATAATAAATGCCTATCTAGCTTGTTTCAGATTAGGTCAGATTTACAGTTTTCTCAATCGCATCTACATAGGTGATACAGCAAAACGGGGAGTAATGCGCATTACTCCCCGTTTCTTTAACCTAAAGACGTGTAAAACTTTTAGATTTAATCTAATAGCGTGGTACGCACGATAGTTTGCGCTCTATCTGGCCCCACTCCAATAGAAGAAATCCGACAACCGGACAGACGCTCCAACTCTAAAATATAGTTTTGTGCATTAAGCGGTAAGTCTGCGAAAGTACGGCAATGCGAAATATCCTCACTCCAGCCTGGGAAATACTCATAAATCGGCTTGGCGTGGTGCAAATCGCTTTGCGACTCTGGCATATCTTCTACTCGCACCCCATCTATCTCATAAGCCACACATACTGGGATTTGCTCCAAACCAGTAAGCACATCTAGCTTGGTTATCACAATATCGGTCAAAGAATTAACCATCGTGGCATAACGTGCCACTACCGCATCATACCAACCACAACGGCGTGGACGACCCGTAGTAGTACCGTACTCGCCACCCACTTCTCGCAAACGCTCACCTTGTGCATCAAACAATTCAGTAGGGAATGGCCCTTCACCCACTCGGGTGATATAGGCTTTAGCTACACCCACAATACGGTCAATCCGCGCTGGGCCTACTCCGGAGCCAGTGCAAGCACCGGCAGCAGAACAAGAGGAGGAAGTTACAAACGGATAAGTGCCGTGGTCAATATCGAGCATTACGGCTTGTCCGCCCTCAAACACTACCGTCTTACCTGCATCTAAAGCATGATTTAATTCGGCAGTCACGTTCATAAGTATGGGTTTTACCCGGTCAGCATAAGAAAGCAACTCAGCAGTCACAGTATCTACGTCAAATTTTTCGTCTAGTAACTCATCTAGCATAGGGTTTTTTTGCGCTAATACACCCTCTATTTTTTGCCGGAGAATCGAAGGATCAAATAAATCTTGGATACGCAAACCAATCCGGTTCATTTTATCAGCATAGGTAGGGCCGATACCGCGTCCGGTAGTACCGATTTTACGCTTGCCCAGCATACGTTCGTTTACAGCGTCCATCTTGCGATTATAGGACGGAATAATATGTGCATTTCCGGAAATACGTAGACGGGAAGTGTCGATGCCACGTTCTTCTAGCTGTGCAATTTCTTGGAATAGCACTTCCAGATCTACCACTACACCATTAGCGATTACCGGAGTGCAGTTAGGAGTAAGGATTCCGGCAGGTAGCAAGTGTAAAGCGAATTTTTCTCCGTTTACCACCACGGTGTGTCCGGCGTTATTACCGCCGTTATATTTAACAACGTAATCTACTTGCGTACCTAACTGATCGGAAGCTTTTCCTTTACCTTCGTCACCCCATTGGGCACCAACAATAATCACTGCAGGCATTTTCTTATCCTTTATTTTTCTACTGCCAAATACTGGCAATGTAGCGCATCTAAAGTGCAATACGGTTTAACTTCTTTGTAAAACGTCTTATGCAAGGGCGCTTTACTAATTCAGCTTAGTTAGTTGCCTACCTGCAAGCAACCCATATCAATATATGGGCAAAAATGCCCGTATATTGGCAAAGAAAGAAAAGGAAAACGGACGGAAAGAAAACAAACTAAAAACGGGAAAACGCGACTAAAACAGCGAAATACTGTAAAGCACACCCTACCTAACAACAAACTTATATTACTTCCAACCTAAAATTCCTAACGCCTGCTGATAAAATAAAATAAGTGATTCCGCCTTAGAAAATCACCATATTTACCACTAACCAACACTCATTCCCTACGCAACCCATATTTTAAGGAAATAAAATGAACTACCAGCTAGAAAACCCCACTACCTGCTGCAAAGACTGTGACTGCACAGAAAGTGACTACACTTCTGAAGCGCAGGATACTGCTAAATGCCTACTGAACTGCTCTCAGTGGAAAGAAACACTGCAAAACATTTCTTGGACTAGCCTAGCTGCCAACACCCTAGCCACTTTCTGCTACTATGCCACTCCAGACCTCACCCAAAACAAAACCCTACGTTTCTTCCTAAAATCTGCCAGTCTAGCAACCATAATCGGCAACCATCTTACCCGTTCTAATATTTCTGGTTGGATACCAGCCAGCGAAGCAGACTTTAGCGAACTTTTAGCCGAACTAGAAGAACCTTGCTGTGCCCAAAGTGCTGATTGCTGCACTGAGGACTGCGCAGAAGATTGCCAAAACGACCCACAATGCTGTGGTGAAAACCCTGAATGTTGCAACACAGAAACTGAAGCAGAAGAACAAGCCGATCCCCTATACGAGTGCGGTTACGGAGAAAACTGCTCACCAGCAGAATTTGATTATGAGCAAATAATGCAACAAGCACGCTTCCGCTCCTATTTAGCATTAGGGGCAACAGCAGTAGTAGCCGTTCCCGCTATTATATTCGGAGAAAAATACTTGTACCGTCGTGCAGAAAGTAAACGCCAACAAGGAGCTAGTGCCCCACACGTCAAACAAGGATTAGCCTTAAGCCTACTAGGGGCAATCACGGAAGTATTAACACACAAACTCAAATAAAATAAACTAAACTGGGTGGCCGGAAAATTACGACCACCCAGTTTATTATCTTAATACTGCTTAAAGCGTCTTTGCTGTAGGCATTATTACTTTAGCTTGGTACCTACCGAGCCTAAACGTTCGCAAGCCTCACGTACGCGCTCTGCCATACCAGCTTCTGCCGACTTACCCCAAGCGCGTGGATCGTACTGCTTCTTGTTGCCTACTTCGCCGTCAATCTTTAGCACGCCATCGTAGTTGCGTAGCATCCAATCCACCACTGGACGGGTGAAAGCATACTGAGTGTCGGTGTCTACATTCATCTTTATAACGCCATTAGCTACTGCCAAAGCAATTTCTTCTGCGGTAGAACCAGAGCCACCATGCATTACCAAATCAAATGGACGGTTACCGGCATTGAAGCGAGCGCCTACTTCTTCCTGAATAGTGCCAAGCAACTCTGGACGCAACTTCACAGCTCCAGGCTTATATACACCATGCACATTACCGAAAGTAAGAGCGGTGATATAGCGTCCCTTTTCGCCTAGACCAAGAGCTTCAACCGTCTTAATACCGTCTTCAGTGGTGGTGTAAAGCTTTTCGTTAATTTCAGCAGTAACACCATCTTCTTCGCCACCTACTACACCAATTTCGATTTCCAAAATAGTGCGAGCAGCCTGAGAAAGCTCTAGTAGCTCCTGAGCAATAAGTAAGTTTTCTTCTAGTGGAACTGCCGATCCGTCCCACATATGCGACTGGAAGAATGGGTCGCGTCCAGCCTTTACTTCAGCAGCTTCTAGTTCTAGCAGTGGGCGTACCCAAGAATCGATATTGCCTTTTGCGCAATGATCGGTATGCAAAGCCACGGTTACTGGGTAGTTCTTTGCTACTTCACGCGCATAAGCAGCCATTGCCAAAGAACCAGCTACACGGTCTTTTACCGTAGTGCCAGACCAGTATTCCGCTCCACCTACCGACACCTGGATAATGCCATCAGACTCAGCTTCTGCGAAACCTTGGAGAGCAGCGGTAAGAGTTTGAGAAGAAGTTACATTAATTGCAGGATATGCAAACTTACCGGACTTAGCACGGTCTAACATCTCTGCATATACTTCAGGGGTTGCAATTGCCACGGAATTACTCCTTTATCGAACTTGGTCGAGTTACTATAACGTCCCTATTCTCTCACTTCTGCAGTTAAATCACTAGGCAATAAGACCTTTGAGAAAAATTTCAAGGCAGGTAATACATACTTGCAAGGGATAAGCAGTTATTTTCGATACGACATAAGCATATATTTTTAGTATATTTCCCCCACTTATCACTATGTATTGCCCGTTCTACCCCGACAGGCTTAACACACGCAAAAAGTACAAAACTTGCAAAACCCCCTTAATTTTTTTGCAAAAATTTTTCAGCAAATTCTGAAAACCCTTGATTTTTCAAGGTTTTTAATGAAAAAAATTGTATGTTTTTTACAATCTACTGAAATTTTATTACACCTAATTACACGCACTTGTTTTAGTGGTTCAATTTAATAAATGTAAGAGGTGTTTAATCACAGTCGATTAACCCACCTTTACCAAACCAACAGAGCACACCCAAAGGCGGGTTACCCCCACAAAACTAAACCTTACGGGACTTAACTCAAACTGCGGGAAGCTCAGGTACGATCTACAAAATACACCTAAAACTCCTCTCCCGAACTCACGGCAGAGAAGTTAAAACAAGGAGGAAAAATGCGGAAGTTGAAGCGTTTTGCTGGACTTACTGCTGCAGCTGCACTCGTAATCGGCGGACTAGCCGCTTGCGGTAGTTCTGAAAGCAGCTCCGATAACGGCAAAGGCAAAGTTTACTACTTAAACTTCAAGCCAGAACAAGAGGAATCTTGGAAGAAAGTAGCAGCTGCTTACACTGAAGCTACCGGCACGGAAGTGAAAATTGTAACCGCAGCAGCCGGTCAATACGAACCAACCCTACGCGCTGAAATCGACAAAGAAGACGCTCCAACCCTCTTCAACATTAACGGCCCAATTGGCTACCAGAACTTCAAGGATTACGCTGCTGACCTAAAGGACACCGAGTTCTACAAGCTCTTAGGAAACCCAGACCTAGCAGTTAGCCATGAAGGCGGAGTTTACGGCATTCCGTTCGTTGTAGAAGGATACGGCATCATCTACAACGACGCTCTACTACAGAAGTACTTCGCTACCGCTGGCGCAAAAGCTAAGAGCGTAGAAGAAATCAACAACTTCGCTAAACTAAAGGAAGTAGCAGAAGACATTCAAGCAAAAGCTGGCGAACTAGGCATCAAGGGCGCTTTCGCTTCCACCTCTTTCGCTCCTGGTGAGGACTGGCGTTGGCAGACCCACCTAGCTAACCTACCTGTTTACTACGAATTCCGCGACAAGAACGTAGTAGACACCGACAAGATCGAATTCACCTACGACAAAGAATACAAGGCAATCCTTGACCTTTACGTAAACAACTCCACCGTTCCAGGCTCCCAAACCTCGGCTAAGAACGTATCTGACTCTATGGCAGAATTCGCCCTAGGTGAAGCTGTATTCGTACAAAACGGTAACTGGGCATGGAGCCAAATCTCCGAAGTACCAGGCAACACCGTAAAAGCAGAGGACGTACACTTCCTACCTATCTACATGGGCGTAAAGGGTGAAGAAAAAGCCGGTATCGCAGTAGGTACTGAAAACTTCATGTCGGTAAACAAGAAGGCTTCCGAAGCAGACCAGAAGGCTTCCCTAGACTTCCTCGTATGGCTATTCTCCTCCGAAGAAGGCAAGAAGTTCGTAATCAACGACCTTGGCTTCATCTCCCCATTCAAGAGCTTCGGTGAAAACGAAACTCCGTCCGATCCACTAGGTAAGGAAGTAGCTGCTTACGCCACCAATCCAGACCTATACAACATCGACTGGAACTTCACCATCTTCCCATCGCAGGACTTCAAGAACGGCTTCGGTCAGCAACTTGCACAGTACGTAGCTGGCAACAACGACTGGGCTAATGTGAAAGAGTTCTTCGTAACCGAATGGGCACACGAAAAAGCTAAGTAATGTTAGCAAACCGTAAACCGGTGACTAACATGGCAAACTAAGTGAATATGTGACATTCTTGGGGTGCGGTACTAAGTACTAAACTTGTGTATCGCACCCCATGCCCACAAAACCACAAAATTAGTTAAATTTTGTAAACCCCCAGGGAGAGGGTTATGAACAAAGCACTCAAGAAATACTTCCCGATATTTACTGGGCCAACCCTAGTGGCTTTCACTATCGCGTTCCTCGCTCCGTTCTTTATCGGTCTATATCTTTCCTTCACGGAATTTACCACCATCGGCAATGCCCAATGGGTAGGAATCGAAAACTATCAAGCCGCTCTGGAAACTCGTCAAGGCTTCCTTACCGCGCTTAGCTTCACCGCTATCGTATCCATCGTATCCATTATTTCCGTAAACCTAGGCGCCTTTGGTCTAGCCTACCTACTTACCCGTAAACTACGCGGAACTAACTTCTTCCGCACTATTTTCTTTATGCCAAACCTAATTGGCGGCATCGTGCTCGGTTACACTTGGCAAGTAATGCTCAACGCTATTCTTTCTAAATGGCAAATGACGCTCCTAGTGGACTGGCGGCTCGGCTTTGCCGGTATGATTATGCTTATCAACTGGCAGATGATGGGCTATATGATGATTATTTACATTGCCGGACTACAAAACGTGCCCCCAGAACTCACCGAAGCTGCCACTATTGACGGCGCTTCCCGCTGGCAGATTTTAAGAAACGTGACCATTCCAATGATTGCTCCTTCTATCACCATCTGCCTCTTCTTAACTCTTTCTTCCACTTTCAAACTTTACGACCAAAACTTAGCGCTCACCTCCGGTAACCCGTTAGGACAAACTGAAATGGCAGCGCTCAATATCGTAAAAACCATGTACGACAAGTTCGGACAAGAAGGCATTGGACAAGCCAAAGCAGTGCTCTTCTTCCTCATGGTAGGCGTAATTGCCTATATTCAACTCCGTTACACTCGTTCTCGGGAGGTAGATCAATGAGCACTGCTAAGCCTAATTCGCCTGCCCTACCCACAGGAAATAGCACTAACCTAAAAGGCGCAGTAGGACGCGGACTGCTATTCGTTTTCTTAAGCGCATTAGCTCTACTATTTTTAGTACCAATCCTGTTTATCTTCCTTAACTCTTTTAAGGGCAAATTCTTCATCTCCGGAGATCCGTTCTCTATCCCTACCGGAGAATCATTAGTAGGTATCTTGAACTATCAGACCGGATTGGAACTATCTGGCTTTGCTAGCGCTATCGGTTGGTCGTTCTTCATCACGATATTTTCAGTGCTTGCCATCGTATTTTTCACCGCGATGACCGCCTACTACATTACCCGCGTAAAGACCTGGTGGACTTCGGCACTCTACTATATGTTTGCTTTCTCCATGATTGTGCCTTTCCAAATGGTAATGTTCCCAACCGTGAAACTAGCCGATTTACTAAACCTCAACACTCCTTGGGGCATGATTGTGCTTTACCTTGGATTTGGAGCAGGCCTAGCAGTGTTCCTGTTCTCCG
Source organism: uncultured Arcanobacterium sp. (assembly GCA_945874735.1). Lineage (GTDB taxonomy): Bacteria > Actinomycetota > Actinomycetes > Actinomycetales > Actinomycetaceae > Arcanobacterium_A. The sequence goes on from CAMCHI010000022.1 coordinate 9,905, forward strand.
GTTTTGTAAAATCAATTCCATTAGAAATTGAAGAAGCTGCACTAATTGACGGCTGTTCCCCACTACAAAACTACTTCCGTGTAGTAATGCCCTTGCTAAAGCCTACTGCTATCACAGTAGCTATTTTGCAAGCCATGTGGGTGTGGAACGACTACCTACTCCCCTACCTAGTAATTGGTGTATCCACCGAATACAAGACCATTCCAGTAGTTATCCAAATGCTGGTAGGTTCAAACGGTAACCGCGATATGGGTGCATTGATGGCTATGCTAGTACTAGCTATTTTCCCCATCATCGTGTTCTACCTATTCTCGCAAAAGTACATCATCGAAGGTGTAGCTGCGGGAGCAGTGAAAGGATAACTAGCTTTCATCATGAACGGGTGGCTCTCGCCGGAAAGTAAGTTTTACCAAGCCTGGTCGCTTAGTGCCGATCTGGTGATTCTAAACTTACTCACTATCATTTGTTCTTTACCGATAGTGACGGCGGGAGCCGCTTTTGCAGCTACCAGTAAAATTTGTGGCGATATAGCGCAAGAAAAAGAAGGATATATTCTGCGCAACTGGTTTACTGCTTTCAAGGAAAATTTCCGTCAAGCTACTATCGTATGGGTAATAACCGCTATCTTCTTGGGGGCTTTCTGGTGGGAAGTACTCCTAGCTGGCAATCTATCCCATGCGCAACTAGCCGGTATTTTTACCGCGCTCCCCCTATGCGCAATCGGATTAATCGTGGCGTTTCTCAGCTGGTATTTCCCGCTCATTACCAGATTTCATAATTCATTACTATCTCATATAAGTAACGCTTTACGTTTAGCGATTGGTAAATTGCCCATTACTTTTACAGCAATATTTTTAATCATATTCCCAGTGCTTAGTAGCTTTTATCTACCTGCTTTAGTAAAACCACTAGGAATTTTTATGACGATAATAGGCGTGGCTTTTATCGCCTATCTAATAGCCTTACTGCAAAAATCTACTTGGGACACCCTGAACGCGAGCGCTAATTAACACACAAATTAGCATTACAACTGATGAGTAGCCACCCACCAGTGCATAGCAATAGCAGCCGCAGCAGCCACATTCATGGAACGAGTAGAACCAAACTGGGGAATATACACAGCTTTCTCACACTGCGATAATAACTCTGGGCTAATACCATTAGACTCCTGCCCAAACACCAACACACACTTAGCCGGTAACTCCGTCTTTTCTAACTGAGTAGAACCCTCCATGTTGTCTACTGCCACCACGGTATAACCATGCTCCTTGGCCCAAGCAAATAAATCAGCGGGAGTTTCATGATGATACACGTCCATATAGCGATCCGTGACTAACGCGCCTTTGCGATTCCATTTTTTTCGCCCCACAATATGAGCACCCCCCACATTAAAGGCATTACCAGTACGCACAATCGAACCGATATTCAAATCATGCTCCAAATTTTCAATCGCAATATGTAACTGGGAGCGTGTTAAAGCCAAATCAGCTTTAATCGCCTCCAACGTCCAATAACGATACTTATCCACCACATTGCGCCGATCGCCATTGGCTAATAATTCTGGATCATAATGAGCACCTTCTGGAAGCTCCCCCTCCCAAGGCCCTACCCCAGAATGTTGCACTTCATAGTATGGGTCGTTTTGATCTAAGACAGTTTTTTTAGAACGAAACGGTGAAACCGTGAAATGCTTATTAGGAGTATCTGAAGTAGGAAAATCTGCTGGCATATCCGTCATTTTCTAAAACTTTCTTTATAACTTTATGTAATTAACTATTTTCCTAGCTACTAGCCAAGATCAAAGTTAAAACAAATAAACTCAAAACAAACCCAAGACTTAATTCCGTCCACTGCGTTTCGCGTTCGCAAAACGACGTACCAAAAAGCGCGGACAATGCCGTAACACCCCATATAAAACCTTATACTTCCAAGAAGGCACTACGATTACCTGCCCACGTCGCGCAGCCGCAATAGCCTGGTTTGCTACCGCATAACTATCAGTAAACATCCATTCTTGCCACTGAGCAGTATCTACTTGAGCACGCTGATGGAACTGCGTATGCATCAACCCGGGAAGCACTGCCGTTACTTGCACTCCCGTGCCACGCAAATCAGCCGCTAACCCTTCAGTAAACACTTTCACCCAGGCTTTATGCGCCGAATACGTGCCCTGCACCGTCAAAGAAGTAATAGAAGCAACATTAATTACCGCTCCCCGTCCACGTTCCAACATTTTATGCACAGCAGTATGAGTAAGCACCAACACGGCACTCACCATCACGTTAATAGCGTTAAGTTCAGTAGCTAATTGCCCGCCAATAAAATTTTGTCCTAACCCCATACCTGCATTATTAATCAGCAAAGTAATCGGATTATTATCTTGCTGTAGACGTTCTGCCACTTTCTCCACGCCCGTTACCGTAGCTAAATCTGCTGGCAGTACCTCTACTTGCACATTAGCTTTCTGGATCAACTCTTGAGCCAACTCGGTTAAAGCAGTTTCGTTGCGTGCCACTAACACTAAATCATTACCCTCAGCTGCCAACACCCAAGCAAATTCTTTACCTAATCCAGTACTCGCGCCCGTAATCAATGCTCGTCCCATACTTTTAGCCTAGCGTAAAAGCCAGTAGCTTTCACACTCACCCATCTGAGCCTCAGAAACGGTAAACTAAACACCATGAAACTAGCTACTTGGAATATAAACTCTGTACGCGCACGCACCGACAGACTCCTAGCCGTATTAGAACGACACGATTTAGACATACTGGCACTGCAAGAAATTAAATGCAAACCAGAGCAGTTCCCCACCAGTGAGTTAAATGCTGCTGGATATGAAGTAGTTGCGCACGGGATTAACCAGTGGAATGGAGTAGCTTTAATATCTCGCCTCCCGTTACAAGAAATAGAATTTTCTTTTCCACAGCAGCCCGGTTTCCAAAAAGGCACACCTGCCGATGGGGCAAAATTTATCGACAACGGTGTACCAGAACCGCGAGCGCTAGGAGCAAAAATTGGGGACATACAAATATGGTCGCTCTATGTGCCTAATGGGCGGGCAGTAAACGATCCGCACTATCACTACAAATTAGAGTTCTTACACCAGCTAAACAACTATGCAAATAATGTACTTACTGCACACCCAGACCAAAAACTGGCTTTAGTGGGAGATTGGAACGTAATTCCTACCGATTTAGATGTGTGGGATAAACACGCTATGCCAGAGGGAATTTATTTAACTGACGCAGAACGCGCTGCCTTTTTCGCTTTTGCAGAAACAGGTTTAAGCGAAGTAAGCACTAAGTTTGCCCAAGGATATACTTTCTGGGATTATCAGAAACTACGTTTTCCTAAAAATGAAGGATTACGAATTGACTATATTTACGCTTCTCCTGCTTTAGCGCAAAATGCCATAGCTGGCATGATTGATCGCGCAGAACGTAAAGGACAAGGCGCTTCAGATCACGTGCCGGTGATAGTGGAATTTGCTTAAAACGCGGTTCTAAGCCATATAGCTATAAACCCCAAGAGTGCCGTCTTATATTTACCCTCACTTTAGGCGTGTTTTATAGTTTTTATGGCTACTTACCCACTTAGCGCCTAGTTTACTGCCCATTTTAGCGCCTAGTTTACTGCCCATTTTAGCGCCTAGTTTACTGCCCATTTAAGGCTCGCATTTGGGAAGTTAATACCGGCCATACCTGCTTATGAAGCGCTCCAAAGTTTTGCTCACCTAAAAACACACCAGCTTTTTGCACAGTTGGATCTACCCAAATAAAAGAACCAGCTTGCCCAAAATGCCCAAAAGTATTTACAGCAAAATCTGCTCCTAGCCAATGCGGATCTTTACTGCCACGCAACTCAAAACCAGTAGCCCAAGCATTATCCAAATGACGGCTAAACCCTGGCAATACCCCCGCAATACCTGGAAATTGCGGCTGTAAAGCCTGCGCTAAAAATGCGGAAGGAAGCAAAGTAGGAGCTAATAATTCTTGCGCAAAGCGCAACAAAGAATCTAAAGACGACACCCCGCTATGCGCTAAAGAACCTGAAATTAAACAAGTATCCATATTTAGTGGAATAAGTACTTTTTGCGCCACAAAATCAGGGGCCCTAATTCCATAACGCAACTCTAAATAATGCCCCAATACGTCAAAGGCAAAATTACTGTAAATTCTCCGTTTACCTAACTTAGCTGGATCGTACAAGTTGAAACTATCAGCCGTCCATTCAGCATTTAAGGGTAAACCCGCAGTATGAGTAAGCAAGTGATTAAGAGTTACACCAGCACAAACTTCCGGCAAATCTACGGGAGAAATATCTGCAAACAACGGCGAAGTGCGCAACACTTCCCCTACTGAATCAGTTAAAGATAGCTCGTCTTGTGCCACTGCCACCAGCACCGCATAGGCGGCAATTGTTTTAGTAACAGAAGCTAAAGGATAAATTTCGTCCGGATCTCCCACCAGATTAAATAAATGAAAATTACCGTCTACCACTCCTAGCGTGGCGTAGGTGTGATTGAAATTAAAAACATCTGCAGGCAGTGGGTTAAAGTCCATATTTCTAGTCTACGCTGAAGTGCTAATGCAGAGAAAGAGTATTGCGGAAAATAATTCCACCCTAGGCATTATTGCTATAAGACAAGTAACATGACAAAATTTAAGCGGAAGTAAATCTTGACTTCTACCAAATTACAAGGAGAAAGCATGAGCGCAATTCGCGTAGGCATTGTTGGCGTTGGTAACTGCGCCAGTTCCCTCGTTCAAGGCGTAACTTATTATCAAGACGCAGTAGTTACCGATACCATTCCTGGTTTAATGCACGTAGACTTTGGCGGCTATCATGTACGAGATATTCAATTCGTAGCTGCTTTTGATGTAGATTCAGCAAAAGTTGGTAAAGATTTAGCAGAAGCAATTTTTGCTCCCACCAACAATACAATTAAATTCTCAGACGTACCACTAAGCGGCACCATTGTAAGCCGTGGTAAAACTTTAGACGGCTTAGGCGACTATTATCGTGCCACCATCGAAGAATCTAACGCCCCTGAAGTGGACGTAGTAGCAGAGCTGAAAGCTAAAGAAGTAGATGTACTAGTATCCTACCTACCAGTAGGTTCAGAAGAAGCCAACAAGTTTTATGCCCAGTGTGCAATAGACGCAGGCGTTGCATTCGTAAACTGCCTCCCCGTATTTATTGCCTCTAATCCGCAGTGGGCACAAAAATTTGCTGATGCTGGAGTACCAATTGTAGGCGATGATATTAAGTCCCAGTTTGGTGCTACTATTTCGCACCGCGATATTATCCGTCTAATGGAAGAACGTGGAGTAAGGATTGACCACACCTACCAGCTAAACGTAGGTGGCAACATGGACTTTAAGAATATGTTGCAACGCAACCGGCTAGAGTCGAAGAAGATTTCCAAGACCAACGCAGTTACTTCCAACATGACCGGCGCGGTAAATGACTACGATATTCACGTTGGACCTTCTGATTATGTGCCTTGGCTGGAAGACCGCAAATTTGCTTTCGTACGCATTGAAGGCACTACTTTTGGTGACGTGCCAATCCAAATGGAATACAAGCTAGAAGTATGGGACTCTCCTAACTCAGCAGGTATCGTAATTGATGCAATTCGCGCCGCTAAAATCGCACTAGATCGCAAAGTAGGCGGGCCAATCCTTTCTGCTTCTTCCTACCTCATGAAGTCCCCACCAGAACAGCGACGCGATAACGTAGCTCGTGAATCGGTAGAGGCTTTCATTCGGGGAGAGATTGAACGCTAAAGCATAGAAAATAAGCAAAATTAAAGCAATTTTATTGAAACTGCTTATGGAAAAATTCTAGGTGAACAGGAAAATTAGGAAAAATCTGGCATAAACTGTAACCATTAAACTATAAGTGAATTTTGGTACATTCCATTTTGCCGTTTAACTAAAAGCCCTGCGTCACCTAGAATTTTTTTGTATATAAAAATATGGGCACTGCGTACATCCAAAGATAAATCTAGCTAGAATTACTTTGCAAAACGCAGAAAAGACCGGCAAAGTAAACAGCACAATCTCAAACCCAATCTAAAAACTTTGAGATAGCTAAAACTTTCCCGATCTACTGGCCGTAAATAGAAAGATGTAAAAATGAATCGCATCCACAAGATTGTGGCAGCTGGAACTGCAACTGTGCTTGCCTTTGGCATTGCCAGCACTGCTCCTCTAGCACACGCGGTAGACCCAATCAACATTCCACATGTTGATGCCCCTACCCAAATCACTAACGATAACGTAGTAGATACTGTTGGCTATGACTTGAAATCTCATGCCGAAAACGGACAAACGCTAGTAGACGGCGCACTCACCTGCGTAGTAGACCAGCCTACCTACAGCATCGGTTACACCGGCAAACTAGACATGACCAACGTGGTAAAAGCATGGCAACTACTGAAAGAAAACGGTGTAGCCACCGCAGTAGAACAAACCAACCTGTACCGCGTAGAACTCAACAAGGTAATTAACACCTACAAAGGCTTTGCAGCCATGGTCGGAATTACCATCAACGAAATCAACTGGGGTGCTAATTCAGACGAAACAGCAAATCTAGAAACCCTGGAACTACTTGCCAGTATGGGGCCAGTTTTTGAAAACCGCATTCCCCCACATCTAAAGCCTCGTTTCCAGCAGGTATTAAACGATCCAGAATTCCTTGCTTCTTTCGCCAGTGAAAAAGCGGCACGTGAATACTGGACTGAACAATTCTACCGACTAAAGGTTGGCTCTGAATTCCAGATTTCTTGGACAATAGATCCAAGCGTAGTAGATGTAAATATCGACTCTTGGATTGCACAGCTAACCGAATCCTACACTGCGGGTAATACCCACACTACTTTCGATGAGTTTATGCGTCCATACAACGCTACCTATGATGCCAATACTGGCGTTGTGACCACCTACTACCGCGTAAAACTTGCCGACACTGCTACTGGTTACAATGATCCAGCTAACGTAAGCGATCTAAACGGTGAAGGCACTTATAACAGTAGCAACCGTGACGTATTTGCACGTGAACTAGACCTCGCATACAGCGGTGGCGATCACGACTTTACCAACGGAAACGAACTCACCCACCTGCAAATCACCACTCCTCCAGGAGTATTAAGCGTTGCAGAAGCTACTTTCCGAGAGCTAGACGGTCTATCTGAAGTGGGAGTACGTCAATTCATAGCTAACCAACCAAAGGTTGTGGGCGATTTCCGTCTACCAATCTCAGCTAATAATGACGTACAACAAGCTATGAACCGAATCTGGAAAGATACTTGGTCTATCCAATTCAACCAGGTAGTAAACACCACCAGCGTATCTTACTCCACCGATACTGACGTAACGGTAGCACACCGTTTCCAGTCAGCCACGGCTGGCAAACAGCTTCCAGCAGAAGTATTAGCTAAAGTGCCAGCTAACCGCACTGACTTAACACTGGAAGCGGCACAAAGCTACGTTCCAGGACTAGCTGTTGGCACTAAGGTAGAAACCGCTACCGAAATTTGGACATTTAACGGCTGGAACACTGCTTCTCCAATTCAGTGGACTACCCACAAAGCCGTAAATGCAGAAAATGAAGTGCTACGCACAGGTGTAACCGACTGTAAGTATCGTGAATTTGTAGGCGATTGGACAGTGACACCAAAGCCGGCTAAGCCAAGTGTACCGCCAGTTAAGCCAGCCCAAAACAAGCTAGCTAATACCGGTGCTGTGGTAATACCAGTAGCGCTAATTGCATTCTCTGCACTCGGAGCAGGTGCACTACTTCGCCGTCGCAAAGGCTAATAAACTATAAGAAATTGCTACTTCCCTAAAGCGTTTCCCCTAACGCGAAAGTAGCAGTAATCAATACAGGTGGGATACTGGTTTCAGACCAGCGTCCCACCTGTTACATTATGCAAAAGTATCTTTGACTCTTATCCTGTTTTTTACTACTTATATATTATTTTCAGATATTATCTAGTTTTATATAGGTAACTTAGAAGTGCTTTACCTTATTTACCCCTAGTAGGTTATTACAAAATAGTTAATTATCTGAGAAAATCCAAGGCGTAAGAGCAATAGCTGTTAAATCCACGCGCTGTAAAAAGTCGGTAGCCGATTCACACTCTGCCACCCCCACCGATTCAGCGATTATCCGTAATACATCTTTCACAGTGATACCCTTAGCAGCTAACTGCGTTAAAGTAACTGCTCCGTCCCGTTTAGAAAGACGCTGTCCGTCTTTATTTACAACCAAGGGTACATGCGCATAACTAGGCACTTTATAGCCCAATAATTGAGTAAAATAGGCTTGTCTAGGAGCCGAAGAAAGCAGATCTGCACCACGCACAATCTGATTAACCCCCATTAATGCATCATCTAAAGCTGCTACAAAATTATAAGAATATACTCCGTCACCTCGGCAGATAATAAAATCATCTACTTCACCTGTGTAACTGCCAAAATTTTGATCCTCCACAGTAAACTCAGTGACCTGGGTAGCTAAACGATAAGCTGCCCCTCGGTTTTCCAATCTTTCCAGCTTTAAGGCTTGCTCTTGTGGAGTTAAATTTTTACAAATACCAGGATAAAAACCAGGACGGTGATGAGGTGCAGACGCAACCTGCGCTATATTATCCCCTAAAGCTGCCAATTCTTTGCGCGTACAATAGCAAGCATATAAATGTTTTGCTTCTTTTAACTGAGTAAAATACTCTGCATATAATGCAAGCCGAGCAGATTGTCTAACAATTTCTCCGTCCCAAGTAATCCCGAGCGCTTCCAAATCACGTAACTGTTGCGCTTCATATTCTGGTTTACATCGCGCATCTAAATCCTCACTCCGGATATAAAACGTGCCATTTTGCTGTTTAGCATACGCCCAAGCTAAAAGAGCGGTACGTAAATTTCCAATATGAAACTCACCAGATGGAGAAGGGGCAAATCTCCCGACAGGAGAAAAATCTGTAGATACAGTTGCGGAGTTTAGCATGCTCATCGGATAAACTCTCCATAGTTTTGCGTATCTACTTGCCGTGGGGAAAAGCCAAGGGCGAGTAGAACTTTAGCTATATTCGGAGTGGAGTAGGCATAAGCTAATGCTGGAATATCTCCTAGAGCACGATTGACGAGCGCAGTTAATACTTCTGTTTCGGTTAAAGAAAACGCTGCTAATACCGCTGGGGAAGCTGCTTGAAAATGGTCTAAAGCAATCATTCTTTCTTGCCCTGCTCCTAAAGCCGTGGTGCGGGCAATAGCTAATATTTGTGTTTCTTTGACTGCGACCCAATAAGTAGAAGCTGAGGAAGCCACAAATTCTTGTGTAAGTTCCGTTAAATTCATGGTCTTAGCAGGTAAAGGAAGTAACTCGTAGTATTGTGCAGCTTCTAAAGGCGTGGGTTGGCGTAAAGCGAAACGAAAAGTCATAAATATATTTTAATAAAAAGTGTGGGGTTAGCGTATTAAAACTCTAACCCCACACTTACTGGTTTATTGCTATGAGTTAGCTATTAAATATTAGCTAATCTCAGCTTCTTGACGGCGCTTGCGTAAGCCCAAAATAATACCGCCTATTAGGAGTGCAGAAGTAGAACCAATTAGTCCTACAGTAAAGTCGCTACCGGTCTTGGCTAGTTTCTTCTTCAAGAGGTTGGTTTTGCCATTCAACGCTTCCTTAGCCACGTTAATAGCACGAGTAGCAGCATCCACCTGCC
>CAMCHI010000023.1 GCA_945874735.1 uncultured Arcanobacterium sp.
AGCCACGCAATACACGGAAGCTTGGCAAGACTTCAACGCCAGTCGTTTTGCATGGGCACTACAACACGACCAATATCCAACTACTCACCCCATTGCGGCAGAAATTCCGGATTTAGCTATGGCAGACCAAGCCTTTGACGGAATCACTTACGCTAAAGGAGCAGCGGTATTACGCCAGCTAGTTTATTGGGTAGGGGAGGAAGTTTTCTTCCAAGGTGCAGCTCAATTCTTCCAAAAGTTTGCTTTTTCTAATGCTTGTTTCCAAGATTTATTAACGGTGTTAGCTGAAGTGTCTGGCAAAGACTTATCGGACTGGGCTGCGCAATGGCTACAAACCGCGGGAGTTTCTACCCTGCAATGTCGCCGAGAAATAGACGGAATTACTTTAAGTCAAGTAGGTATTGAACCTCTTAGTGGTTTACAGATTCGCCGTCCCCACAAAATTAAAGTAACCACATGGAAGATAGTAGAACGCCAGCTTATTCAGCAAAGTGAAGTCTGGGTGGAATTAACTGATAAGGTTAAACTCACCTGGCAAGAGCTAGGGGTAGTGGATCCGGACTGTATTTTGCCTAATGATGGCGCACTATCCTATCTGAAAATTGATTTTGATGATAAATCGCGTCAAGCATTATTGCACTATGAAATGGCAGATTTAGCTGGTAGTGCAGTAGTAAGTAATGCTTTATGGCAAGAAGTACGAGATGGGCGACTAGCCGTAGCTAAATATATAGATTACGTATTTATAAATCCGCATATTAATGCCAGCGGTTTATTGCAAAGTCGTGCCCTTAACTGTGTGCGAGCTTTGCGTAGTTATCTTCCGCGGGCTAACCAAGCTAGTAGTGCTCAGCAATTTGTGGAACGAGCCTTTCAAGTATGGCAAGAAACAACTCAAGATAGTGATCAATACTTGATTTGGGCAGGAGCAATTGCGCAAGCAGGAGCATTAACTACGCAAAGTGCAGATATTTTACAGCAAATATTTGCTAAGCTGACAGATCAAGATTTGCGTTGGAGCTTTATAGCTAGCCTAGCTGCTTTAGGAGAGCTAGCAGATACTGCCTTAGAAGCAGAATATCAAAAGACGGGCACTGCTAGTGATGAAGTAGCTTATCGTTTTGCTAAAGCCAGCCTAGCAGGTAGCCGTGCGCATACTGTACAAGTATTGCTTGGGAAATTAGAAAACGTATCTAATAATCAACTTCAAGCCTTGCTAGATGGTTTCAACCAGCCATTACACAGTGCAGAAGCCAAAACTTCTCTAGGGGATTATTTCGCGATAGTAAATCAACTCTGGCAGGCTCATTCGCAAGAAATTGCGGAGCGTTTGCTTTACAGCTTGTATCCAGGTGCAGAGATAAGTCAGATACTACCGGATACAGCTAACAGTAGTGAGGTAGTAGGGGATAAAGAGCAGCTAAAGCTAGATAAACACCCAGTAGTGAAAGCAGCGGTGCAGTGGCTGGATAATAATCCAAATGATTTAGCTTTGCGGAAAATTATCTTAGATTGTACTGATGATGCTAAACGTAGTTTGCGAGCACAGCTACAAAATTTGCCTTGTGAAAAATAAGTTTAGGAACTGCTAAAAAAGGCTAAATAAGTTAAAGTAGAATACATAAGCGTATCTAGGGGGAGTAATGGGATCAGAATTTGATTTAACACCGGCAGAAGTCACTATAGAGCCGTGGGAAACTTCGCGCATTTCTGCAATTACTCGTTCCAAGCTAGAATTTCCGCTTAATGTACGCGGTTTAGATGCTGATGATTTAGCTGCAATTGAGGCACTTCCGCCTGGATCTGCATTATTGATTGCCCAAACTGGGCCAGATGCGGGGGCGCGTTATCTGTTAAATACGGATAGGGTAGTGGCAGGTCGGAAACCTAGCAATGATATTTTCTTAGATGATGTCACAGTATCGCGTTCTCATGCAGAGTTCGTGCGTAGTCCGGAGGGATTTACCGTGCGAGATTTAACTTCGCTAAATGGGACGTATGTAAATCAGAATCTGGTGGATGTAGAAGTTTTGCACACTGGTGATGAAGTGCGTATAGGCAAGTTTCGTTTTACTTTTTATATGAATCGATAAGGTGATTTTGCGTGAATTCGCAGCTTAAAACGTATGATGATCATTACGATAAGCTAGATACTAAGCTTAGTTATTGGCCGCATGATCTTTCCCATGAACCTACCTTGAAAATCGGGGAAGTTATTGCGCTGTTGGAAGCTGAGTTTCCGTTATTAGCTGCTTCTAAAGTACGTTACTACGAAAACATTAACTTAGTAACTCCTTATCGCACTCCTACTAATCAGCGTTTATTTTCCCGTGCGCAGGTAGAACGATTACGTTTCATTTTGGCTGAACAGCGCGATCGTTATATGACTTTGGGGCAAATTAAAGAAATGCTTGCCCAGTTGGATCGGGGAGAAGTAGCTAGAGAACATCCAGGAAAAATGCGCGCATTGGAAGGGGAGGAAAAATGTACTGCCCGTCCTAATACCCGTTTACAAAAAGCGGAATTAGCAGCGTTGTTGGGTGTTTCTTTAGCACAGGTAGAAGAATACGTGGAAGCTGGTTTGTTGCATACTGACGCGCGAGGGCGTCTAACAGCTCAGGCAGTAGATATTGTGCGTTATGCAAGTATGCTGGAAAATGCGGGTATTGATGTGCGACACCTAAAAGCGATCCGTAATTCAGCCCATATGCATTGTGCGGCTTTGTTAAATGTGAGTGCTACTAATTTAGGACAGAAGAATCCTTTGGCTAAAGAGCGAGCGTTAGCGCAAACAGCAGAGCTTACTGCGATGGCTACTAATTTTTATCGGGCATTATTGGTAGAAAAAATCGAAGTAGATTTACGTTAAAGTTCTGTGCAGATTTAAAACTTTAACCTAAAGTTAAAGTTAAAGTTTAACTTTAGACACGCCATTGCGACACGCCATAAAAACTTAAGGCGATATTCTTGAACTATTTTGTTTTTCGCAATAGGCTTAGTTCTAGACGTTTTTAATAAGGAGGCTGACGTGAATAGTGACGCGACCGCGCATGGCGTCCATCCGCAGCGAGCACAACAGATGCTCTTTGGTGATCCGTTGCCGGATCTGGATACTAACAGTGGCTACCGTGCACCGGTAGTGTGTGGGGTAGTAGGTATTACTTACCGTCAGCTTGACCATTGGGCACGTACTGGTTTTGTTTCGCCTACCATTCGGCAAGCTAGTGGCTCTGGATCACAACGCCTTTATTCTTTCCGCGATATTCTAGTATTACGCGCAGTAAAGCGCCTAATGGATGCGGGTGTTTCGGTAATTCAAGCACGGCAAGCCATCTCACAGCTGGTGGAATACGGTATTGAAGATTTATCAGCTGTTACGTTAATGTCTGATGGTGCGTCTATTTATTTATGTACCAGCAATGATGAAGTTATTGACTTGATTAATGGCGGACAAGGCGTATTTGGTATCGCTTTAGGTAAAGTTTGGCGCGAAGTTGAAGGTTCTCTTTCAGAATTCCCTGCTGAACAAGGGGGAGTGACCAGTGCGCAACCTAATGAGTTGGCTGAGAGGCGCGCTCGGAAAAACGCTATCTAAATAATAGATGAAAATTTTTAACTCCCCGTCATAATTTGACATAATGTGCATTATCGGCCCTTTGGTGAGGGTTGGTAACTAGCTTCAGATAATAAATACTTAAAGTAACGCAATTTAGTGCTTACTTTTATGGTATTTATTTTAGAAAATTGCTAAATTCTTTAGTATGCATTAGTGATAAAGAAAGAATCTAACTAATTAGTTACAATAAAATTTCCCACATCTTTAACTTTTAGCTAAGTCTTTAATAGCTATTTGGTTTTTAATTAGCTAGAATAGTTAGGCTTTCTCATAAATTTAATCTTGGAAGTTGAGTATATTGGTAGAGCGTTCTTTACGTGGTATGAAAATTGGTGCTAACTCTTTAGAGTCAGAAGCTGGAGTGGCTTTTGTAGCTCGTCGAGATGAAGCATACACCTGCGCTAACGGGCATGTTTTTACAGTTACTTTAGCATTAGATGCAGAAGCACCAGCAATATGGGAATGTAAGTGTGGTGCATTAGCTGAGCTAAATGGCGGTACTGGTGAAGAAATAGACAAATCACAAAAGAGTGCTCGCACTCATTGGGATATGCTAATGGAACGGCGTACCCCAGAAGAACTAGAAGAACTCTTAGCAGAGCGTTTAAAACTACTACGAGCTGGTAAGTTACGTACTCGTCGCATACAATAATTTACAATTTATCGTATTTTACTTTGCTTTCTATGGGCACTACCACCCATTACCGCAAGTAATATCAACACAACTGCCACGCAATAGCTTAGTAATTTACGGTGCTGATAAGTATCAGTAGCGAAAGTATTTTTTACCTTTAACGGCACTTGCACTATTTGCGTATCAGCGGTAAATAATGAACTCGTAGCAGTTACTACCCCGTCTGGATTTACCACTCCGCTAACTCCAGTAGTAGATACTTGAATAGCTGATATACCATGTTCTTTTGCCCGCAACTTAGTCATAGCAAATTGTTGCCAAGGCTCGCCTGAATCACCAAAAGTTACATTATTAGTAGGTACTACCAGCAATTGTGCCTCTTGCGCAGCAGAAGCCACGATGTCATCGTAAGCCACCTCAAAACAAATTGGCGTAGCTAAAGATAAGTTTTCTGCATTATCCCCGTTTTGCGGTACAGACAATACCGCTTTTTCTTGGCCAGGAAGCATATCAATACTGATTTTGGCAGCCTCAGGAACTATTTTAGTAATAAGTTCCCGCCAAGGCAGATACTCCCCAAACGGTACTGGATGTTGTTTGCTGTAACTATCCACTACCCCATCTTTAGTAACTACTACATAATCATTAGTACGTGAATTTTCACTGTAAGACTGCGTACCTAACAATAAGGGAATTTCCTGCTCTAATACTGGCTGTAGTAAAGCAAAAATATCTGGATTAGTACGTATATCTAAATCTGAGGCAGACTCTGGCCATAAGATTAAATCTACGGCTGCGGGTAGAGCTGTCAAGGTAGCTGCCACATGCTTTTCCGTTACCATCCGAGCGCGTTCAGTTTGACTCTCATATTCATGACTAGCAGGTACGTTTCCTTGCACAATCAGCACTTTACGAGTAGCACCTAAATCGGTAGACGCAGTTACAAAAATAGTGGTAGAAAAAGCCACTAAAGCAGTAACTAGCAATGAAATACCGGTAAATACTTGCAAGTGTTTCCAAGCAGTAACTCCAATGTAAAGCAAAGCAGCAATAGAAACGGCTGTAATGTTGATTAGCTGGGTGCTGCCATAAGGAGCTAAATTTAATAAAGGAGAATCAGTTAGGTTGAAAGCTAAATTACCCCACGGCATTCCCCCAAACGGAACAAGACTACGCAATTGTTCCATCACTGCCCAAGCCAAACCGCAACTCAAGGCAAATAGTAGCGAATTAAGATAAATTGCGCGCCTTTTTTGGTAGCTAAAAAAGTTCCAAATCCCCCAAATTAACACACCTAGCAATACATAAAATATGCTTTCTACTACCGATAAAGCCACTTGTGCTATCTCGGTTTGCGCAGCTGTTTTCGCCCATGAAAATAATAGAAAAAGATAACTAAAGCTCCATAGAAAAGAGCCCCATATTACTTGCAGCAAGCGCGTTTTAGTAGCTAAATAACAAAAAATCATTAAAGACGGAAAAGCTAAAAACCATAAATTATAGTTAGGAGCAGTGAAATAGAGAGCTACTCCCCCACTTATTGCTAAAATACAATGCAATAAAAACTTCAGGAACTTCCCCACCGTATGCTCCAATACCGAAATAGATAAAGCAAAACCCCAATGTTGATTCCTCGGACCGTTTGCACGTTTTCTATCGAAACAAAATTGGGGTTGCCATACACAAGTAATTTGTGTCCTCTTATAAGCTAAGGAGTTTTGGAAAACTTTTCAAGCCCAGAGGCAAAATACTTTCCAGTAAAAAAGTGAGCTTCAAATCATTTGAGTATTTTTAAATGAAAAACCGCTCCTACCAGTAATTTTGCTTCTAAAACTCTTAAGGCTTTACTAGCTTAAATAGCTAATCGTAAACTTTGGGGACAAACCGTGATTTTTGCCGGTAACTCCCCGATTTCCTCTCCGTCTGCCATTAAAATTGGAGGCTTAGCTCCGCATTCTGGCGCTGGTCTTAGCAATATCTCTTTAGCGCGACGGTGATGTACTCGAGCGTCACGTAAATGCGTAGCCAAAGCCAATCTGCCCACGTGCCCAACTAATTCACCGAAACTAGCACCATTTGCAATCACTAAATCAAGTAACCCGTCACTAGGTTTAGCCATAGGAGCTACTTTCAACCCACCCCCAAAATAACGAGTATTGGCGATGCTTAATAAAGTAACTCCACCTTTAGTACGATAGTTATCGGCAATAACCTCTACTCCATAAGGTATAAAATTCCATACCCCTGGAATAATTGCTTTAGCGTAACGTAGATTGCCTAGTTTGGAGCTACTTTGATTAGCTATCAAGTTAATATGTGCATCAATGCCAGCACTGGCAATAGCAAAAGCATAAGCAGACTTATTTTTAGTTTCAATATGCATTAAATCTACATCTAAATAACTTTGGGTAAGCAAAGAATGCATAATTTTCCCAATTGAACGATGTACTCGATGCACCGGCAAACCAAATTCTCTTGCAATGTCATTACCGGAACCAACTGCAATAATTCCTAACGGAATTTGGGTATTAGCTAAGGCTTGAATCCCTAAATGAATCATGCCATCTCCACCTGCAACAAGCACGGCATCAAAAGAATTATGCGCAATTTGTTGTTTTAAGTTAGTTAAACATTCAGAAGCGGTAGCTGCTTCTACCCAAGTGATATTAGTAGTGTATTTACTAAGAGCGCGTGCAATAGAGGTGCGATATTTTTCGGCACGTCCTTGTCCAGAAGTAGTATTTACTGCAACCAGTATATCTAAAGGTTTAGGCATTTTAGTTCCGTCTTTCTACAGGTAAACCGTTATAGGCTTGGGCGGAATTTTCAAACTAATAGTTGTTCTATAATTCAGAAATATGATTAAGGTGGAAAGTCGTATCAGGCATTGGAGGTAACTGAAATTTATCCCAGCGTTCTACGGCTTTAACTAAGCGCGCTTGTTTCTTTGCAGTGCGTACTTGGTTAATACGAGTTCGTACTTCTTGAGCTTTAATAGCGCGTTGCGGGTCATCATACACACTCGCTGCCGATTCATATCCGCTTAATTGCGGATGTTCAATTAGACTAACTTGCTGAGAAAAATTGCCTACACTTTTTCCTAAACGCACTAAAGATAACCAGAGGTTACGTGCCAACCATAAAAAATATCCAAACAGTATTAGTAGCCCAATTAACAGCACCCAAATACTTAACATATATTCCTCAGTTATCCGTATAATGCGCCAACAGCAGTTCTAAATCTGCAATTAGCTCCGTAGTAAAATCTCCTATCTCTGCCGAGATAAGTTCTAAGTTTAATTCTAACAATAATGCACGTAACCATGCAGAATAACGAACCTGTAAAGCAAAAGACCACGTATTTTCTTTAGTTTCAGTGGTTTGCGCGATTCCGGCTTCTGCTAGCCATTGCGCTTTAGAAGTACAGTGCAAAACACATTTAGTTAAGTCACTCCCCCAGCTAGAATCTTTAACCTGATTTAAAAGGCGGGTTTGTTGCCGTTTAGAAAAGTTACGAGAGCTTAAAGCAATATCAGCGATACGATCTAAACGATAATAATTCACGCTCCCTTTTTCCTTATCTCCCAACATTAGCAGCGGTTTATAGGAAGCAATTAAAGCTAAAGGTATGCCTTGTATATTTTGAGTAACCGGAGTTAAATTAGTGCCTGCCTGCCAGTACTTAAACTGCAACTCTTTAGAAAGCGTAAATGCTTTATCTATCACCGCGGTGGTATTAGCAAATACGGTAGGCATTTGCCAATGCTGCCACAAATGATCAAAACCATTTGTCTGCATAGCTTGCTGTAAATCTGCTTTAACGAGTTGTAATTGATGTTGTACTTCTAGAGTGGCGATTTTACTCAACAAATCAATCAAGGTTAAGAGGAGAAAAACTTCAGAGATTTGCAAACCAACCTTGGTAGGAACTTCTGCCGAGCCGTAATACACCATGTTTTCTGGCGTTACTTCTTCATCATATTGCAAATCAACTACCCACGAATTATTAGCTCCTTGCGGAGGTTCTACTAAAAATAACTGCCGCACTATTTTATGTACTTGTAAAGGAGTAAGTTGAAAAACTTGTGCTAGTTCTCCATAGCTGGCACTTCCTTGCCGTGCTAGGTAACTCAAAATAGCTAAAGAGCGCGTTAAATGTAAATGACTCATACTACACTTGGCTTTCTGAACTAGATACATCTACTGCGCACTTATCTGCTTTTAGTACTGTTAAAACATGGCAGATTCGAGCAATAAACTCTTCTTGCAAAGATATAGGGTGTAATAACTTAATATCGCGCCCATAAAAGTTCAATAATTCAAACAAATCTTCTTTGTGTATATTAGGCAACACCATTAGCCAGTTATCACATTCTATATCGGCACTCATAACTGGTAAAACGTCCTTTTCCTCCGTACCTTTAGCGGCTAAAGAAGCTAAAGAAGCGGGATTAGTTAAATCAGTATGGTAAGGCAGAGCCAGACTAGCTTGTGGTAATAGTACAGAAGCACAGCGACTGCTCACTTTTACCACTGCGGTTTGCCCAGCAAACATTCCCTCATCTGCTATTTGCTCAGGAATCTGGGCAGTTATATTTTGTAATTCCCGCATTAACCTAGCTTTAACTGGCTTTATAGCTTTAATGCGATCGGTGCGGAAAGTACGGGTTTCTTTTAATAATTCGCCGTCTTTGCTATACACAAAAGCTGACAGATAGAAAGTATTAAAATCAGCTTCTAAACGCTGAGGATAAATTAAATACATGGCTTCCAAGCCACTATTAGCACTATAATAACTAATCTCTATCCACGATTTGCTAGATATTTTATCTATTAAATCTGGAATAAAAGCACCACTGGGAAACTGAGGACGCATAGAATAAGAACCATGCTCTAAAGAACTTGTGGCAAGCAGTTTAGTAATTCCCTGCTGAGTAATTTTAAGTAATTCTTGCTCAAAATTTTGTGCCAGTAATTGTTTAAGAAAACTTAAATTAAGTGCAGAACTAGGATTAAAAATAATCTCATTTTGCTTATCTGCCCAGTATTCTTTATATTTTCCAGTATATTTTTCTTTTACTGGAAAACCTCCCGCTACTAAAGCATCTAAATCTCGTCTGATTAAGCGTTCTAAACTGGCAGGATTTAATGTTAAAGAGCTGTATGCGGCTAGCTTAGCTATATCTTGGGCACGTAAAGTTTTTACCGTTAAAGCTAAAGCTAGCTCTAACTGACGGGCGGTAAAATTATAGCTTCTAGTTTCTTGCACCATGATTTTAGTTTAATCGAGTAAAATGATTTTGTGATTAACTGGCGTGAAGGTAAAGTAATTTCCCTATTACAATCTTGGGATAAATGCCAAGAAATTTTAGTAGAACTACCTAACGGGGAGCAAGTAAAAGCCTTAGCATACCTAGAAATGGTGGGTATGCCACAAGTAGCAGATAAGGTGTTGCTTTCTGCCGCGGCAGTAACTAAAAAATTAGGGACGGGTGGTTTACTATTCGTAGTAGCTATTTTAGATAGACTTTTGCCCGACCCAACAGAATTTGCTGGACACTTAGTGAAAGCGCGCTATACTCCTTTGCAATTTATGGTGCAAGGCGCAGATGAGCAAGACTCTCCTTACCATGAGCTATTAGCTAACGCGCAGGATATTGCACAAATGCCAGTGATTGCCACTGATTTACATTCTGCTCTTCCCGCCATTGTTACTGGTATTAGAGCAGTTAATACGCAAACAAAAATTGCTTATATTATGACTGACGGAGCTGCCCTTCCGGCTTGGTTTTCCCGCACTATTTCCCAATTAAAAAATCGGCAAGATATTTTAGGGACGATTACTTGCGGACAAGCCTTTGGGGGCGATTTAGAAGCCGTAAATATTTATACTGCTTTACTGGCTGCTAAGCATATTTGGCAAGCAGATGTAGCAATAGTGGCACAAGGCCCAGGTAATTTAGGAACTGGCACCCGCTGGGGATTCTCAGGAACCCAAATCGGAGAAGCTTTAAATGCGGTAAAAATTTTACAAGGCACAGCGGTGGCAGCTTTGCGTATGTCTAACGGAGATAAACGCCCGCGCCACTTCGGGATTTCTCATCACAGTATGCGACTTTTGACGGAAATTCTTACCTTTCCTTGTACCGTGGTAGTGCCTACCGGAATGGAACAATTCTTAACCGATCCGGATTTTTTTGTTCAGTTAGAAACTCAACTATCCCAATTAGCATCTTATGATCATTTAGATTTAGTACCGCAAGATGTGAGCATACTAGACGAGTTACTAGCTAATTCCCCTTATACCTTACGTACAATGGGCAGACCATATGCGGAGGATAAAACAGCTTTCTTAGCTGCAGCAGCAGCTGGTATGCAAGTAGCTACCGCTTTACAGCAGTAGCTACTTGGAGTATTTGCCCGTTTCTAATAGCGATTTTACTTGTGTTCTAAAACCGCTAAAGTATAGCCGCGGGTAGGCTTAACTGCTTGAGTGATAATGCCTTGCTGTAATAAAAATTCACTCATTTTGGCATAACGTTTAGTATCTATTGCCCCAAACTCTGCTCCCCCTTGATAAAGAGCCAGGGTTTTAGTTAATACTTCTTGAGCTGTTTTTTGCGCTACCGGATCAGTTTGTAAAGTAGGCACATATTTAGCAGTAATATCTAATGCCAGTTGTGGATCTGCTTCCATTAACTGCACAGCTTTTTCCACAGCGCGCAAAAACTTTTTATATACCGCAGGGGCGATTTTTTCTCGCATACTACCAAAGCCCACGCTAATTAACGGTAAATCTTCTGCCTTAGCTAAAGGCAAAGTAACCGTCTTAATTCCAGCATTTTCTAAAGCCACCGGATCATTATTACTAAAA
The DNA here is from genome assembly GCA_945874735.1 of uncultured Arcanobacterium sp. GTDB lineage: Bacteria > Actinomycetota > Actinomycetes > Actinomycetales > Actinomycetaceae > Arcanobacterium_A. Next base: position 11,125 of record CAMCHI010000023.1, read on the forward strand.
CCAATAATGGCATCTACTTGTTTTTCCAATAAAGCAGTGGTTTGCGTATAACCAATATACGCAATTTCTACTTTATCGGTAAGCCCATGTAACTGTAGCGCTGCCAGCAATCCGTAATAATTTTCTCCATACGGCCCAGGTAAGCCGATTTTTTTACCACTTAAATCAGCCCAAGTAGAAATTCCCGCATCTTGGGCAGCCACCAATACCACTGGATATTGTTGATACATGGTAGCCCAACTCACCACATCAATTCCGGTGGATTGAGCTTGCAGCATCTCATCTAAACCTGCAAATACAATATCTTCTTTACCCTCTTGCAAAGCTCCAAATAGTGCCTCTTGTGCGCCATGATGTCTGATCGTTACTTGTAAATCTTCTGCTTGAAATAGGCCTTGCTCTTGCGCCACGTAAATAGGAGCAAATTGAATATTCGGGATATAAGTTAAACCTACCGTCACAGCATTTGCGGCACTAGCAGGTGTATTATCGGCAGAAGTGGTCTTAGTGCCACACGCACTTAAAGTTAGCAGTAAAATACCTACCCAGCAGAAAGCTAGAAGTTTACGCATATTTATTCCTACTCTTAATAAGTTTTGAAATGATTACGATATAGATAAGGTAATTAATTTTCTGCCACTACTGCTCCTACTCGCCGTTCAATAAATTGCAAAGCAGAATATCCTAAGACGGCGATACTTGCTAATAAAATAATGCAAGCAAACATTCCGGCCATATCATTTTGATGTTGAAAACTAATTAAAGTAATTCCTAAGCCATGTGAACTACCAATTACCATTTCTCCCACTATTGCTCCCGTAATGGCTAAAGTAAAGCCATTACGCATTCCAGCCAGAATTAACGGGCTAGCGAGGGGCAACGCAATATAAATTAAATTTTGCCTTGCATTTGCCCCATCTAATTGCGCAGCAGCTAATAAATCAGGATTAATACGCTTAATACCCACTGCGGTATTGACGATAATAGGAAAAATAACAATCACCGTACATAAAATAACAATAGATTTAGTACCATATCCTGCCCATGTCACCAATAAAGGTGCGATAGCGATAGCTGGGATAGCTTGCGAAGCTGCCACATAAGGTTCTAAAGTTTTTCCCAATAACCGGAAGCGTGTAATTAAAATACCGCAAGGCACGCCAATCAAAGTAGCATATACGCATCCCCAACCAGCAATTTTTAAGCTACTAATAAGAGCAGTAAGTAAAAAACCGTCTTTCACGCCAAAGTGTAAACGCGCTAATACCGTAGCCGGATGTGGTAATACTTGCGGATTAAGCATTGCTTGTTCCGTCACAAAATACCATAACAAGAGCAAACTAATGCCAAATGTTAAAGGTAGTCCAGTTGCTCGTAGTCGCATCAAAAATCCTTGCTCGTATTTTAGGCGCTCTGCAGGAATTTTTGACTCACAAATACTACTAGGGCACGTTAAATGCACTAATAGTTGGCAACACAAAGTATTGCCTGTTCGTGCGCCTCCCATCCGGACTTTTACCGTCGGTTGAGGAATTTCACCTCATCAGCTAAGCCGGACAGTTTTGAGAAACCCCAAAACTGAAAAAAATAGCTTAGGTCGCGGACTTTCACCGCCGGTTCAGACTTACACTGACCCTGGAGCACTTCAGTACAAATACAGTGTAACTCATTTTACAAAATAAACAAGAGCTAGATTTGCCTGGCAAACCTAGCTCTAGTTTTAAGAAATAGCAGTATTAATGCTTATGGCAGTGCTTAAGCGCTAAATTACGCAAAAGTTCCACTTCTGCGTGTGCGTCTTCTGCCCGATACACGGCAGAACCTGCTACGAAAGTATCAGCTCCAGCTGCTGCAGCAATTTCAATTGTGTCACGCGAAATACCGCCGTCTACTTGAATCCACACATTCAAGCCATGCTTATCAACGGCTTCTCGGGTGCGTTGCAATTTCGGCATAGTAGAGTGCAGAAAACTTTGTCCACCAAATCCTGGTTCTACCGTCATAATCAACACCATGTCGAACTCAGGCAGTAAATCAAGATATGGCTCAATAGGAGTGGTAGGTTTTAAAGCAATACCAGCTCGTCCTCCTAATTTCCGGATTTCACGTGCCAGACGCAATGGAGCATTAGCAGCTTCTGCATGGAAAGTTACCGATGCTCCCCCAGCTTCTACATATTGCGGAGCCCAATAGTCTGGATTCTCAATCATTAAATGACAATCCAAAGGTAGCGGCGAAACTTTTGCTAAACTCTCCACCACTGGAATACCTAAAGTTAAATTAGGTACGAAATGATTATCCATTACATCAATATGCGCCCAATCAGCATTGGCAATTTTAGCTAGTTCGGTACGTAAATCTGAGAAATCAGAATTAAGAATTGACGGACTTATTCGCATACTCATTTTTATTATTCCTTATATTTTAGGGATTTAACTTAACGGTTTACGCAACACAGCCATAAACATTGCATCGCTGTAATGTAAATCTGGCCAAAGTTGTAAAAAGTTAGTATCGTTTTCTACCGGAATGTTTACTTCCGCACTTGCTAGTTGCGGACAATTTAATACCTCTGCCTCTGGATATAATTCTTGAAAAGCCTCGATTATATCTACTGTTTCTGGCAAATGCGAAGAACAAGTAACGTATGCAGTTAAACCACCAGGAGCAGTAGCTTTCCAACCAGAAACTAGTAGTTCTAATTGTAATTTACTAAGCTCTAGCGCATCAGTAGCTGTTTTACGCCAACGCGATTCTGGACGACGACGCAATGCCCCAATGCCTGAACACGGCACATCAATCAATACCCGATCATAAGTTTCTGGCTCTAATTCTCCAATCTCAGTGCCGTCCCCGCACCGCAAAGAAACTAAATCATTCCAAGGAGTGATAGCTGATTCTACTAGAGCCAAGCGGTGTTCATGCAATTCATTAGCGTATATTTCTATTCCTCGTACCGCTGCCATTCCAGCTAAAGTAGCCGTTTTACCACCTGGCCCAGCACACAAATCTAGCCATTTTTCATCTTTGCTAAGCACAGGCGCATTAGCAAAAATTTTAGCTACTAATTGCGATCCTTCATCTTGCACGCCTGCAATTTTATCTTGTACAGCAAAAATACGATGTGGATCTCCTTCAGTAAGTAGCAAAGAATCTTTCAACAGCTTCCCAGGAGCACTATGCATTTTTCCACGTGCAATATCCGCAGCTAGTTCAGAAAGAGAAATTTCTCGTGCTACTAAAGCCACCGCAGCTGGCGTATTATTGGCTTGTAACACCGGCACTATATCTTTTAGACTGCGCGAATAGTGCTGTAAAGTGCGTAAAACAGAACGTACAATCCACTGTGGATGAGAAAGCCAACTAGCAATAAATTCTACACTCCCAGCTTTACCACCACTGTATTCCAAAACTGCATTTTGCCACTGGGAAATATCTCGTTCTGATACGCGCCGTAATACCGCATTCACTAGTCCCGAAGCTCCAGACCCCAGCTCATTACGTGCTAAAGTGACAGTTTCATAAATAGCGGCATGTGCGGGAGTGTGAAAATCTAGTAGTTGGTGTGCTCCCATGCGCAGTAAAATACGCACCTCGGGGTCTAAAGAACTAACTGTACGATCTTGTAAACACAAATTGATAATCGCATCGTAGCGTCCCTGCATTCTTAAAGTACCGTAAGTCAAGTTGGTAGCATAAGCGGCGTCTTGCCGATTAAAATTTGCTTTACGAAGCAGTTTGGGAAGCACTAAATTAGCGTAAGCATCTTCTAATTCAACTTGTAATAATACTTGAAAAACTAGACTACGTGCCCGATCGGAAGCCTGCCGTCCTGGTCGCCAATTTTTAGGTTTCTTGCTACTCACCACATCCGCCTTAATCTTAAAATATAAACCTATTTTAGCTAACTAAGAGAGCTGGTAAAAAATAAATTTTGGTAATCATTTAGACCGCGATACCAATTAACTGCGGGCATTTCTTTCTTTCCTGCAGGAGTTAAAGTAGATAGCTCTACCCCTCCACTTTGACAACCCACCAAAACTTTTCCTTGCTGTAGATGGAGGCTACCAACTGGCAAGCTAATATCTGGACAAGCCGTTACTTTACCAATCTTAATACGCTGTTCTTGGAGCAAAGTCCACGGCCCTGGCTCAGGAATATAAGCATGAATAGAGGCAGCTACTTGCACAGCAGGTAGGTTCCAATTAATTTGTGCATCTTTAGCATGCAACATCGGGGCATAACTCGCTTCTCCCACTTGTGGGTGTAAAACAAAATCACCACTTGCCAAAGTATGAAAAGCGCTTACCATTTCTTGCGCCCCAATCAGGGAAAGCTCGGTGAGTACTTCCCCACTGGTTTGGGACGGATCAAGCTGATACTCCAACTGATTGAGTAGTAAACCGGTGTCTAAACCAGCATCAATTTGGAAAATGCTAATACCAGTAGTGGATTGTCCAGCAGCCACCGCTGCTTGTACTGGTGCGGCTCCTCGCCACTGTGGCAGCAAAGAAAAATGCAGATTAAACCAGCCCAGTTTAGTAACATCTAATAAAATTTGCGGAATAATTTTACCGTATGCCACCACAGCAATAGCGTCTAAATCGTATTGTGCTATTTGAGCTTGTATATCTGCATCTTTTAAAGTTTTAGGAGTTAAAACCGGCAAATTATTAGCTAAAGCAAAATCGTGTACGGGCGAATTAGTAAGAATCTTTTTTCTACCCACTGGCGCAGGTGGAGAAGTCAAAACCAGCTCTACTGAAAAATTCTGTGCTAAAGCCGCTAAAGTTGGCACTGCTACCTGGGGAGTGCCCGCAAAACCAATACGCATTAACTACCTGCTTTCTGAACCTATACTAAAATACTTTATAAATCAGGGTCAGCATTAATCTGGAGCGTCTTATCTTGATATTTTAAGATACACTCTCGTTTTGCTTTTCCTAGTAATGCAGCTAAATCCAACTGGGTATCTACTGCACGCAACATTATTTGATACTGTTTGGTGCTTAAAATTTTCGGGCCCATCACCACAATACCTGGCAATATCTCATATTCTGCTAATCCTAATGCCAAAGTATCAAATGATGGTGTTAAATCTGTTGAGCTAGTGGGAAAAAGTTGGTGAATATATTGTTTTAGTAAGCTAAGTAGGAGCTGCAAAGCAGAAGCTTCTCCCGTCACCGTATACCATTTAGCTGTAGGAGGTAAAGCTAATTCTCTACGTAACGCTAAATTTTCTTCCTCCCACGCACTAAATTCCCATCTGCCAATCGTATCAATTAATTCAGTTGGGATATTACCTAAAATTAAAAACTTACTCTTATCACGTCCCGGAGCAAGCCGACGCATAATCCTGCCTGCAGTACGCAATAAGCCGTGCTCGGAGTTGAGTTTTTCCGCTGCTAATAAATAGACCATTTTCAACTTCGGGTTCTGCACCAGGGGTGGCAATTACTAGCTTATTTCCGGTAATTGGTTTTAGCTCATGCCCTGCATGAGCCAGCACAATTGGAGTGTTTGGAAAAGATACACCAATTTCTTGGGCAGTGCGCTGTGAACCAATCCTGGCTGCACGTAGTTTTTCTCCTCCACAAGTAACACAACGATATGACGGATATTGTGTACCGCAATCATTGCAACTTAACGTATGCCCTTGATATTTCTGACCTACTTTACCCGCACACCGTCTACATTGGGCTTGAGTTTGGCAGTTTACACACACCAATTGTGGAATATAACCAGCTTTTGGCACTACTAACAGCACTGATCCGGTAAGCAAGCCTTCTCGCACAGTAGTAAATAAAGCTTGTGGCATACGCGACCAGCTAGCTTTTTCATAAGGAAAGTCATTTAGCCCTAGTACTTGTGGCAAATTTTGGGAGCGTACTGCTAGTTTGGGGGTAACGGTGATACCGTTAGTAGTTTTAGTCCAATGAGCTGCCCATAAGTTAGGGGCATGACTGGCACACACCACGGGAGTGCCGCTTACTTCACTGCGTGTTAAAAGAATTTCACGGGCAGTAAGGTAAGGGCTGCGCTGTTCTTTATATGCTGAATGTGCTTCATCGTAAATAAGAGAAAAACTGAGTTTAGGTAAAGGTAGCCACGCTGCACTACGAGTACCGATAACTACCGCTGGTAGTCCGTTTTTGAGAGTTAAAAATTTGCGGTATTTTTCTTTTGGAATATCTTGCCCGCTATAAATTAGACACCTCAGATCCGGATATTTAGCATTTAGACTTTGCTGCACGAGGGCAGCTTGCGCCGCGGTAGGCATTAAAAACAATACTTGCCTACCTAGTTGCACTAAATGCTGGCAAAGAGGTGCAAATAAATTTTCGCTGGTTTCTCTAGGTAATAAATGCAAATTATGGATATTAGGTTTAATACCTGTGCTGGAATCACTAGAATTTTCTGCCTCCGTTACAGCATTAGCTCTATTAGCACGGTTATTATCAGTATGCTCGAGAATATACGACACTAGCTCTTGAGCATTTTCATAGTTTTGTAATGGTAAAGCTAATTTATTAATTACCTCAGAAACAGATAGCCCAGATAAAGCATTAGCTGATTCACTATCAGGATACGAATCACGCTCAATGGTATCTTGCTTAGCTGTAGTTTCTTGATTAAATTCTCGCTCTACGGTAGCGTGCCGAGCGGGAATAGCTAAACGCAAAGAATCAGCCACTGGGGTGATAGTACGAGCAGAGATTAGCTTTATTACTTGAATAATTTCGGGGCTTAATACCGCTTCGTAGGAAGGCACCGAAAAAATTTGTCTTAATTTATTGGCAATAGTGGTGGTAGATACTCGTTCAATAATATAGCCAGTTACTCGTTTTGCTCCCACATTTACTTGCACTCTTGCCCCTACTGGAACTTGAGCGAATTTAGTTGGCACTTCATAATCAAATACACCCGACATATGCAAAAGCGGAATATCTAACCATACTTTTGCTATCGGCAAGGGCACATCGGAGAAAAATTCTTGGCTAACTGCCGTATAATCCAGCAAAGTTCCTTGCTCCCGCAACTGCGGGAGCTGGTTTAAGAATACTGAGGAATTTAGCTCATCTTCATTCATGCTAAATATTAGGCACCAAGAAAAATGAGAACTTATTTAAGGGCTGCTTGCAGTTCAGCTACTTTATTTGTTTCTTCCCATGGGAAAATAACGTCTGCTCTACCGAAATGACCATAAGCGGAAGTAGCTTGGAAAATAGGGCGAAGTAAGTCAAGATTGGCAATAATAGCAGCCGGACGCAAATCAAAGACCTTATTTACTGCAGCAGATAGCTTATCTACTGGTACGGTTTCTGTGCCAAAAGTTTCTAAACGCACCGATACTGGATGAGCTTTGCCGATAGCATAAGAAATCTGAATTTCACAACGTCTAGCTAATTTAGCAGCCACTATGTTTTTCGCTACCCAGCGAGCAGCATAAGCAGCAGAACGATCCACTTTAGAAGGGTCTTTACCAGAAAAAGCACCACCACCATGCCGGGCCATGCCACCATAAGTATCTACAATAATTTTACGTCCTGTTAAACCGGCATCTCCCATTGGGCCACCAATTACAAACCGTCCAGAAGGATTAACTAAAATTTCTGGTTCTACCACAATATCAGCCGCAACATTTTGCTTAAGAACAGGGGTAATTACGTGCGTAATAATATCTTCTCGCAATTGCTCTTGCGTTTTTTCTTCATCATGCTGGGTAGAAACCACGATAGTAT
>CAMCHI010000024.1 GCA_945874735.1 uncultured Arcanobacterium sp.
TTGTGGCATAAATATACCAAACAAAGTATGGTGCGTATCGGAGCGTTATTGTATGGTATTTCCCCTGAACCAGAGATAGCTACTGCCGAAGAATTAGGTTTGCGCCCAGTAATGACTTTAGAGGCTGATTTGGTATCGGTGCGCGATGTGCCTAAAGGAGTAGGGGTAAGTTATGGGCATACGGCAATTACCACTACAGATACTCGTTTAGGAACGGTACCGTTGGGTTATGCTGATGGTATTCCCCGTCATGCTTCTAATAGTGCCGAAGTAGTGATTGGGCAGGAACGGCAAAGTATTATAGGTAGAATTTGCATGGATCAGTTTGTGGTTACTGCTCCTGGGGCGGTGCCAGGAGATACCGTCACATTATTTGGGGCTGCTGCTAAAGGTTATCCAACGGTAGATGAATGGGCGCAGCATTGCCAAACTATCGGGTATGAAATTGTGTGTAGGCTAGGTACGCGCGTACCGCGTTACTATGTGGAGTAATGCGGTTTAATCGTCTTGAATAGGATAGATTTTTCTTGCTGAAAATGAATGTAGGCAGTGGGTTAAGGTAAGGGAATAATAAGTGGTAGAGCTAGAAATTAAGACGGTAGCGCAAATGCATACCCTGGGGCAGGCATTAGGGTGTTTAGCACTCGGGGGCGATTTATTGATGTTAAACGGGCCGTTAGGGGCAGGTAAAACCACTTTAACTCAAGGTATTGCTAAAGGTTTAGGGATTACCAGTAAAGTTTCTTCTCCTACTTTCGTGATTTCGCAGTATTATCGGGGGCCACGGATAGACTTAGTGCATGTGGATGCCTATCGTTTGGAAAGTTTAGAAGATTTAGATGCTTTAGATTTAGATACTTCTTTAGAAGTAGCACTTACTGTGGTGGAATGGGGTGCTGGAAAAGTGGAAGTATTAGCCCCTGAGCGTTTAGAACTAGATATTATTCGTCCTGAAGGTAGTGAAGCTGGCTTAGATCCAGAAGATTTGTATGGGGACGCGCCTCGTATAGTGCGTATGCATGGACTAGGAGAGCGGGGAGAGGCGTATTTGCAAGCGGTATTAGCGCAAGTTTTAGCGAACGGAATCGAACAGCAGGTAGACTAATGCCAGTAATTGCGCGGAGTAATAAATTTTGGGTACGGGTCTTTTTGGCAGTTATGGTGGGAGGGCTACTTTTAGCTAACTTTAGCCTTAAGTCTTGGGCGAGTACTGAGAAAGATGTTTTGCCAGTTACTCGGCTGGTTACTCAAAATGTAAGTGAAGAAAGCGCAGTAATTAACTGGGTAATGGAAAATTTATCCTCCTTAGTGAAAAATGCTGATGCTAATAAGAACATTGACGCAACTATTGCTGACTCTGCTAATTTATTACTCGGTAATGTGTATCAAGTAGGTGAACTACCTAGTAGCGGTGGAATTACTGATGCAGACGATATAAAGCATATTGCGCAGTGGTTAGTGCCGGTATCAACCAGTGACGGGGAAGCTAAAGCTATTGTGTCGGTTACGCGCAATGCAACACAAAATCTGCAAGGTGCACTAATTTTCGATGACCGTTTTAGTGCTTTGCTAGCAGGAGCTACTGTGAACTATGTTTTTGTGCAGGATAAAAAACTAAATGCATGGTTCGGGTTTGTGCAAGATAAAGTGGTGGCTGGAGATGTGCGAGGGGGAGAAATTTTATTGGGTGCTTTACCGATTACTGAGTTCATGGAGCAACGTAACCATATTTTAGGACAAGGGAAAGACCCTGCTGCCCTAGTAGGAGCTACTACGAAAATCAATGTGAATGAAGCGCACGAGACTGAAGTGGGAAAGATTTTGTTAGTTTTAGGCGCAGCGGGATTACTGGCGTTTTCTTTAGCATGGTTGGTGTGGGAGCAGCAACAAGCGCGTACTAATAGTGCCCGTCCTTTAGATTTGATTCGTTTATTGCATATTCCTACCAGTACTGAATGGAAACCGGTATATACTAAAGAGAACGTGATGTCGGGGTTTATTACGGAAAGTACAGACTAATTTAGAGTGCTGGATAGCAGACAAATAAAACACGTTCTGGCTTTTGTTGGATTACCAGCTGAATAATTTGAGGAAGATACATGATTTTTTTAACCATTGATGTGGCGCATACTGTGATGGTGGGAGTATCTAGCGCAGATTTTGGGCAGGTGGAAGAACTAGCTGTGCGTTATTCTGCAGATGCTCGGCATCACGTGGAGGGATTAGCGCCCATGATTCAGGAAGTGTTGGCAGAAGCTGGGCAAAAAATAGCGCGAGATGTTTTGCGTCCAGATGCGGTAATTGTGGGGACCGGGCCGGCAGCTTTTACAGGATTGCGCGCAGGATTAGTGACAGCTAGGGCTTTAGCGGCAGCTTGGGGAGTAGAAGTTTATGGTCTTTCTTCTTTGGAAGTATTGGCTTTGGCTGCTGCGGATCAGGGCGCAAATGTGGTGGTGCCAATTATTGATGCTCGGCGAAAAGAAGTGTACGCGCTCCGGGCGCGTGCTATGGGGGCAGATGATGTAGAAGTACTTAGTGATCCTGCCGTGTTAAAACCAGCGGATTTAGCGCAAATTTTAGTAGATGATCCGGCGGTGGTTGCCACTATTGAGGCAGGATTATATGACCAGCATTTTGTTTCAGCGCTTTTAGTATCTCCTACACCTGTGGTTATGACTCGTCTATTGCTGTCGCGTTTAGCACGGCAAGAAGCCGGGGAAGAAATAGAATTAAGTACGGAGCCACAGTATTTGCGTCGTCCTGATGTGCATTCCGGTGCGCAAGCTCAAGCGCCAGCAACAGGAAACCCTTATCATGGCTAATCAAGATTTATGGGGTAGTGAACTGAAATTTCAAGTTATTACCCCTACTTATGCGGCGCGAGTTGCGAAGTTTGATGAACAAAGTTTTGCGCGAGCTTCTTGGGGTTTGGCGGTTTGGGAGCAAGAATTACGGCGTAGTAATGCCACCTATTTAGGTTTGATTGCCCCAGCTGTGGGTATTTCTGCTTTAGGTACAGTGCTGGCGGTAGGTGGAGTGAGTCACGGTATTGAAGCTGAGATTTCTACTATTGCGGTGGATAAGTCTATGCGTCGTAAAGGTGTGGGGTCTGCTTTATTGCGGGAGTTGCTCCAGATAGCTAAAAAGCAGGGAGCTGAAGAAGTGTTTTTAGAAGTGCGTGCAAAAGACGGGGGAGCGCAAGCATTGTATGAGGGATTTGGTTTTATACGAGTGGGAGAACGGAAAAATTATTATCCCGATGACGATGCTTTTGTGTATCGTTTGGATTTGTTGGCTTGGACAGATAAGTGCTTTGATTAAAAAATAACGGAATTAGCGCTAACTAAGGGTAGCCAAACCTTGCTTTTGAGCTTAGTTTTTACTGGTAGATATATACGCAAAAAAATTATTACTAAAAAACAGCAGACATGGTGTCCTTAACCGTGATGCTGGTTTTCCTTATAAAATCGCGGTTTCGGCTTAGGGGTAGGGCAAGTAAAAAGAAATAAAACTAGACTATTCCGCTTTCTAGGTACTTTTGCCCCAGCTTTTCGCCATTTTTTTTGGTAATTTCATAACGTGACTAAGTTAAATGTAAAAGCAAATCGCGGACGTAAGACTACCGTTGCCCTTAAGGTGCTAATGGCAGCTACCGGATTAATTTTTGTTCTCTTCCTTCTGTTCCATATGTATGGCAATCTTAAGATGCTACTAGGGCCAGAAGCGTTTAATCATTATGCACACTGGTTGCATGAGGATTTACTTTATCCAATTTTGCCTCATAAAGGCGCGGTATGGTTGCTACGCCTAGGCCTGTTGGCTTGTATCGTGGGGCACGTATTTTCGGCAGTAGCTCTTTGGGTGCGTGCTGGTAAGGCGCGCGGAACTGCTTACAAAGTAAGCACTGGTAAGAAAGTTCGTCCTACCCAGACTTATACCGCATTCTTTATGCGTTGGGGTGGAGTAGTAATTTTCATTTGGCTAGTGTTCCATATTTTGCAATTCACTGCGCTAAAAGCCAGTGTAGGTGCAGAGAATTACGCGCTATTAGAGCCATATGATCGCATGATTGCTGGTTTTAGTGTGCCTTGGTTGTGGGCTTTCTATCTAGTAGCAATTCTAGCTATCTCTTACCATGTACGGCACGGAGTATGGTCGGCACTAGCCACTTTAGGTGTATCGAATCGGAAGCGCGAGTTCTTCTTCAAGCTTGCTGGCGATTTAGTAGCTTTCATTCTCCTAGTTGGCTTCATGCTTCCACCTACTTTGATTCTCTTCGGAGTAATTTCCTAAAGAATAGTGGTGAATAAATAATGACTGATACTTTAATTCATGGTTTGTACCGCGAGGGTACTCCATTAGTTGATCCTAAGACGCCTACTGGTCCTTTAGCTGAGCGTTGGGAATCTCGTAAATTCTCAGCAAAGCTAGTTAATCCAGCAAATCGTCGTAAGCGTTCCATTATCGTAGTTGGTACCGGTCTAGCAGGTGGAGCAGGTGCTGCTTCGCTAGGCGAAATGGGTTACAACGTTAAAGCGTTTTTCTATCAGGATTCCGCTCGCCGTGCGCATTCTATTGCGGCTCAGGGTGGTATTAACGCTGCAAAGAATTACAAGAACGACAACGACTCCACTTACCGTCTTTTCTACGATACCATCAAAGGTGGCGACTTCCGAGCACGTGAATCTAACGTGTACCGTCTAGCGGAAGTTTCAGCGGCAATTATCGATCAGTGCGTGGCACAAGGAGTGCCATTTGCGCGCGAATATGGTGGATTATTAGACAATCGTTCTTTCGGTGGTGTGCAGGTATCTCGTACATTCTATGCACGTGGCCAGACGGGTCAGCAGTTGTTGATCGGCGCTTACCAAGCTCTAATGCGCCAAGCTAAAGCGGGCACAGTAGAGCTATTTAGTCGGCACGAAATGATCGACTTAATCGTGATTGAGGGACGCGCTCGCGGAATTATCGCGCGCGACATGGTGACAGGCGAGTTAGAAACCCATTTAGCGGATGCAGTAGTATTGGCAACTGGCGGTTATGGAAACGTATTCTTCCTTTCCACTAATGCTATGGGTTGTAACGCTTCGGCTGTATGGCGTGCTCATCGTCGCGGAGCTTATTTCGGTAATCCTTGTTACACCCAGATTCACCCAACTTGTATTCCACAGCATGGTGAATCGCAGTCCAAGCTCACGCTAATGTCAGAATCTTTGCGTAACGACGGACGTATTTGGGTGCCAAAGAAAGCAGAAGATTGCGATAAGGATCCACGTGATATTCCAGAAGAGGATCGCGATTACTACTTAGAGCGTATTTATCCTGCCTTCGGTAATCTAGTGCCGCGTGATATTGCTTCACGGCAAGCTAAGAATATGTGTGACGAGGGTCGAGGCGTTGGGCCAAAGATTGGTGGCATTGCACGCGGTGTATATTTGGACTTTGCGGAGCCAATTGCCCGTCTAGGTAAAGAACAAGTATCTGCTCGCTACGGCAACTTGTTTGATATGTATCAGCAGATTACCGACGAAAATCCATATGAAGTGCCAATGCGTATCTATCCAGCTGTACATTACACTATGGGTGGCTTGTGGGTAGATTACGATTTGCAGTCTAATGTGCCAGGTTTGTATGTGGCAGGTGAAGCTAACTTCTCTGACCACGGCGCAAACCGTCTAGGTGCTTCTGCTCTTATGCAGGGTCTAGCAGACGGATACTTCGTATTACCGAACACGATTAACGATTATTTGGCAGGAGCTCCATTTGGAGATATTGCTGAGGATCATCCAGAACTGGTAGCAATTCAAGAAGAAAACGCTAAGCGAGTAGCGCACTTCATTAATAATGAGGGTACTCGTTCGGTGGATTCCTACCATAAAGAACTGGGTAATATCATGTGGGAGTACTGTGGTATGGAACGAACTGAAGCCGGCTTAAAGAAGGCTGTGCAGATGATTCGGGAATTGCGGGCAGACTTCTGGAAGAATGTACGTGTGCCAGGTAAGGCTGATGAATTCAACCAGTCCCTAGAGAAAGCAGGTCGGGTAGCCGACTTCCTAGAGCTAGGTGAGCTAATGTGTATTGACGCCTTACATCGTGAGGAATCCTGTGGTGGCCACTTCCGTGCTGAATCGCAAACTGAAGATGGTGAAGCATTGCGCCATGACGATAAGTTTGCATATGTAGCGGCTTGGGAATGGACAGGAGAAGGGGAAGCCCCAGTACTCCATAAGGAAGACCTCAATTATGAATTTGTCGAGATGAAGCAGCGGAGCTACAAGTGAAAATTAACCTCGAATTTTGGCGGCAAGCTGGTCCTAAAGATAAGGGTCACTTTGAAACGCATACTATCCAAAACGTAGCTGAAGACGCCTCCTTCTTGGAGATGCTCGATCAGTTAAACGAAGAGTTGTTTGCGGAAGGCAAAGAACCAGTAGCATTTGACTCTGATTGTCGTGAGGGTATTTGTGGACAGTGCGGTATCGTGATTAACGGCGATCCGCATGGGCCAAAAGTTACCACTACTTGTCAGTTACATATGCGTACTTTCAAGGAAGGCGACACCATCACGATTGAGCCTTGGCGTTCGGCTGCGTTCCCAGTATTGCGGGATTTGGCAGTAGACCGTAGCGCTTTGGATCGTATCGTACAAGCAGGCGGTTATATCTCGGTAAACACCGGTGCTGCTCCAGATGCACACGCAGTACCAGTGCGAAAGGAAAATGCTGATAAGTCCTTTGAGGCTGCTGCTTGTATCGGTTGTGGTGCATGTGTAGCTGCTTGTCCAAACGGCTCTGCTATGCTCTTCACTGCTGCTAAGGTAGTACATTTAGGATTACTACCACAGGGTCAGCCAGAGCGTAAAGAGCGTGTGGTAAATATGCTTACTCAGCATGACGAAGAGGGCTTTGGTGGTTGCACCAATACGGGCGCTTGTGCCTCGGCTTGTCCGAAGCAAGTGCCGCTAGAATTTATCTCGATGTTAAACCGAGATTTAATTCGCGCTCTCTAAGTTACACACTTAGTCACAAGTCGGGGTGGTCGTTAGACTGCCCCGACTTTGCTTTACGGGGAGAGGAAAGGCTGTTTAAGACGAAATTTTATAAAAATAGGAGGAGAGAAAGTGCCATCACTGCCATGCCAGTAATTAGGCCGTAGATGGCTTGATGATGATTGCCGTATTCTTCTGCCGTGGGAAGTAGTTCGTCTAAAGAAATATAGACCATAACTCCTGCTACTGCAGCAAATACTATGCCAAACACTGTTTCAGACAAGAAACTACTTAATAGTAGCCAGCCGATTAAGGCGCCTAATGGTTCGGAAAGTCCAGAAGCAAAACTCAGCCAGAAAGATTTCTTTTTAGAGCCAGTTGCATAATAAACGGGAATAGCTACCGCGATACCTTCAGGGATATTGTGAATAGCAATAGCCACTGCGATAGGGATTGCTAGTTGGGCGTCTTGTAAACCAGCGAGAAATGTGGCAAATCCTTCCGGAAAGTTGTGGATAGCTAAAGCTAAGGCCGTAAAAATACCCATGCGAAGTAATTTTTGTGCCTGCATTGGGTTAGGAGCATAACTATTAACTGTTTTGCCGTACTGGTAGCGTACATTATTTGTTCCTGGTATGCCCTGAAACTTAGTGCTATTAGGGAATTCGTGCGGGTTAGTAAATTCTGGTACAAAACGATCGATTATAGCAATAACTAATATTCCTAAGAAAAATGCTCCTACTGCACTCCAAGTAGCCGTTTTTTCCGTTAGCTGGGCAGTGAGTGCTTCTTGTGCTTTAGGAAGAATTTCCATGAAAGATACATAAATCATTACCCCAGCTGAAAATCCTAAGGAAACAGAGAGGAAATTAGGGGTGCTTGCTTTTTTAGTGAAAGCTAAAGCAGAGCCGATGCCCGTGGCTAAACCAGCAAAAAGAGTAAGTAAAAATGCTGATATTTCAGGCGTCATATTTCCTCCTCTAAAAAATCTTTTAATAGCTTAGCAGTAAGCGAGTAATAGCATGGAATTTTAGATACGTTAGCCGTTTTTACAGGGAGGAGTGGTGATAGGTGGAGGAAGCAGGGTGAAAGTTCGGGTACGAGAATTAAACTGTTATGGGGTGACAGAGCACAGCTTGTTTTTGTCCTAGCAGTGGAGTCAAAATCAAGGTGGCAGTTTTGGAAGATTTTTTATTTAAACGCAGTTGTTTGCGTAGAATTTCTGGCGCTATATCTATGCCCCGTTTTTTAATTTCCAAAATTCCTATCTCTAAATTTTGCAGATGTTTGCTGAGTTTTTTCGGGTTTAGTGGGAGTACTTCTGCCACTTGATACAAGTGTAAGGAATCGCGGTAAGGTGATTGTGATAGTTTGGTGCGGAATGTGGATAGGCTCACTCCGTTAGTAGGGGTGAGATAGGCTATTTGCGAAGAAACGGGAGCACAGGCTAAATCAGTGCATATATCAGCTATTTGCCCGCTTCTAATTAGTGCGCTGTCTGGTTCGATAATGACTGCGCCTAATTCTGTTGGGTCTACGGCAGGGGCGGGTAGATTAGGTGCAATAGCACTGGAAAACAGTTTAGGGGAAGTAGTAGAAGAAAAGATTAAGGCAGAACGACCAGCCTGAGGAGCGCTGTGTCCTAGCCAAATAACGGCTTCTAGTAGTGTGCCGGCATAGCTCACCCAGGTGACATGGGCGTTGGGAGGTAGGTGTGCGTAGTCGATACCAGGTGCTATTTTTATGCCAGCTGAGCGGTAGTGCCTTCCTAAATGAATTGCCTGCTCAAGAGAGGGAAGCCAGTGCAGAGGGTTTAAGATTCTTTTTCCGTTTAGACGGCGTGCTGGATCAATCCAGATGGTATCTGAATGAGAAGAATCAAGTTGAGAGGGAGGAGTTAGGGTGTGGGCATCGGCATTTATTACCTGTGCAAGAGGAAAATTTCGTAAATTATGCTTGGCAAAAATAGCAGTTTCTGGGTCTATTTCTACAGCTTGTACTGTTAATCCGGCGGTAGCAAAAGCAAGGGAATCTGCTCCTATTCCACATCCAAAATCAAATACTTTTTTAGAGCCGGTGTTTATTAAGTGTTGAGCGTGATAATTAGCCACTTCGCAACGGGTGGCTTGTTCAATCCCGTCAGCAGTGAAAAGCAGGTGTGAGGCGTGTTCTCCAAATTTCACTTCTGCTTTATTGCGCAAACGGATTTGGGTGAGGGCTGCACTTATTTCTGCAGGTAAGTAGCCGAGTTTTCGCAATCTTTCAGTGGTGGAAAAAACTTCAATTTGGGCATAATTAGTAGGCAGGCTTGCCAAGAGAGCTTGTCCGTTGGGAGAAACTAAAAATTGCGCACTCATTTTTCTATTTTCACATACTTTTAGTTAGATAAAACCATGGAACAGGAAAGAGTGGATAACTTGCCTAAAAGTAAAAATTCGTTCGCAAATAGCGATGATTTTCCCCGCAAGCTGGCACTCAAATTGACCGAGTGCCAATTTAGGGCATAGCCTAGTAGTGAATGTAGCATACGTGCAGTATTGCTGCTATGGATCTAGTTCGGCACCGCGACGACGAATATAGATCTCGTTAGGTAGTAAAAGAACTTTAGAGAAGGGGTAAACCGATGTCGGTTTCCATTAAGCCACTTGAGGATCGTATCGTGATCCAGCAGGTAGAAGCAGAAGAAACCACTGCTTCGGGTCTAGTGCTTCCTGGCAGTGCGCAGGAGCGTCCACAAGAAGGTAAAGTACTTGCGGTTGGTCCAGGACGAGTAGATGATAACGGCAATCGTGTACCGCTAGATATTGCGGTAGGAGATGTAGTTATTTACTCCCGTTATGGTGGCACGGAAGTAAAGTATGGAGCAGATGAATATATTATTCTTTCTGCTCGCGATATTTTGGCTAAGGTAGAGCGCTAATTACACTAATTAGCAAGTAAATAAGCTGAATTTAGATAGAACGCCACTTAGGAATGTGCCAGCAGTTAGGTACACTAAGTGGTGTTTTATTTATAAGTAAATTTAAGACCATAATTTTTCTCATATAGGAGTGGCTTTCTCCATTCTTGCTTAGTTCATATAGGATTTTTCCTATGGTTTATTCTCCTTTTTCCGTTTCTTTGCTTACTGCTAGTGCTCTACAGATTGAGGCTGGTAGGGATTTGCGTGTGTCGCGGCGAGGAATGCTGCGTACTACTTTAGCCGTGCAAGCAGGGAAAGCAGCTGCTTTGGCTTCTAAGTGGAGCGGACGGGGATCAGGAGGCATGATTGGTGGGAAAGTAGCGTTACGGTTAGACCCGCAAGTGTTGCCTAATATAGCGCGAAATGTACGTAGTATGGTGGTAAGTGGTACGAACGGAAAATCTACCACTACTCGTATGGTTTATCAGGCTTTGCAGTCTTTGGGTCAAGTGGCCACTAATCTTAATGGAGATAATTTAACTTCTGGTGTTACTACCTCTTTGATGTTTGCTAAACAAGCAAAGTTAGCGGCTTTAGAAGTAGATGAGATGCATGTGCCAGAAGTAGTGGCAGGGGTAAAACCAGAAGTTATTTTATTGTTAAATCTATCTAGGGATCAGCTAGATAGAGTAGGAGAAATTGGTAGTGTAGAAAAAGCGTTACGCAAAGCAATAAACGCTAATCCGCAAGCTACCGTGATTGCTAATTGTGATGATCCGTTGATCGTGTGTGCGGCAGCTGATGCGCCTAAGGTAGTTTGGGTGTCGGTGGGGGCAAGTTGGAATAAGGATTCAGTAGCTTATCCGCGCGGTGGGCAAGTAGTTCATGATGCAGAGGGTTGGCATTTAGTACCTACTGCTGCAGGAGAGAAACTTCCCGCGTTGGCTGCTAGGCCTAAACCAGATTGGGTGCTTAGCCATATTAATTTGTGCAGTCAGCAGGCGGTAAGTGAAGCGCAGTTACTGGCTCCAGATGGTAGTGTACATTCTTTGCGTTTACAGGTACCAGGGCGAGGTAATTTAGGTAATGCGGCGCAAGCTGTGGCGGCTGCTGTGGCAATGGGTGTGCCAGTAGAAACGGCAGTACAAGCAGTGTCTACTGTGCGGGAAGTGGCAGGACGCTATTCTCAGCACGATATTAATGGACGGATTGCGCGCTTATTTTTAGCTAAAAATCCGGCAGGCTGGCAAGATGCTTTAACCATGATAGATCCAACGGTAGAGCAAATCGTGATTGGGGTAAATGGGCAAGTACCAGATGGGCAAGATTTGTCCTGGCTGTGGGATGTGGATTTTGCTCCTTTGCTTTCTCCGAAGCGTAAAATCGTGGCTTGCGGGGAACGGGGAGCTGATTTGGCAGTTTGTTTAACCTATGCCGGAATTGAATGCGAGTTAGTGGACACTCCGTTAGAGGCTTTAACTCGTTTAGCGCCCGGTAGAGTAGATATGTTACTTAACTACACGGTGTTACGGGATTTCAAGCTGGTGTTAGAAAGTTTGCCGACTATTACGCAAAACCAGAAAGAGAACATAAATGACTGAATCGCGTTTACGGATTGGAGTGCTATTACCAGAAGTATTAGGCACTTATGGTGATACCGGTAATGCGCACGTATTGCGGGTGCGGGCAGAACAGCGCGGTTATCAGGTAGAAGTCGTACCTATTTCTTTGCAAGATGCAGTGCCGGAATCTTTAGACCTTTACACAATGGGTGGGGGTGAAGATGTGGCGCAACTGTTAGCTGTGCAAAAGTTGCGTGATGATTTAGGGTTTCAACGGGCGGTAGAGAGTAACCGTCCTATTTTAGCTATTTGTGCTGCTTTGCAAGTGTTAGGGAATTGGTATATAGACGCTTTAGGGAATACGGTGACTGGTTTAGGAGTGTTAGATGTTACTACTGAGCCAGGGAAAACACGCGCTATTGGAGAGTTGGCTACTCAGTCTGTATTGCCGGAATTGACGGAGTTACTCACTGGTTTTGAGAATCATGGGGGTCGTACTCATTTAGGTAAAGACGCTAAGCCTTTAGGGCGCGTATTACAAGGAGTGGGCAATGGAGGAACTAATGCTTTTCAAATAGCAGATGAGGAATTGGGAGAACACACTGGACAGTTGTGGGCAAGTGATGGGGTAGTGCAAGGTGGAATTATTGCTACGTATTTGCATGGCCCAGTATTAGCGCGCAATCCACAGTTGGCAGATTTGTTGTTGGCGCGTGCTTTAGGGGTAGAGCTTAGTGAGCTACCACCAGTGGATATGCCTTATATTGCGCAATTGCGGGCGCAACGTCTACAAGCAGTTGGCTTATAAGGTAAAACTGGGTATTTAGATAATTTTTGGATAGACTTCTCGCAGGCTTTTAGGCTTGCTGTTCTGCCGCTATTTTAATTTGGCCTAATATGGGTTTTGTTAGGCAATAAAGCCAGAGTTTTAGGCTAGTAATGCAGAAGAAACGCGGGCGCGACGCCTATTTTGCAGGATTTGTCCTCGTTCTTCTTCGGATAAACCACCCCATACTCCATATGGTTCGTTGTGGTTTAGTGCATATTCTCTGCATTCTTCAATTACAGGACATGAGTGGCAGATTTGTTTTGCGCGCTCAATACGACGACGGCGTGGGCCGCCTCGTTCCCCTTCAGGATGGAAGAAATATTCTGGGTCTAAAGAATTGCAATTACCTTTTATTTGCCAATTCCAAAAGTCCACTACTGCACCTGTAACGGCTTTAAGATGTGCAACCAAAGTGGCCCATTCCCTTCCGATAAGGCGATACTTTTGGTATCGGCGTTAGTATTAAATACAATTTTGGAATAAATTCTTGAATTGTTCAGTTTAAGAGTAGCGCGTGTGTGCTAGGAACGCAAGACCCCTTGTTATTTGGCTATATTGCGGGAAAAATCAGCGGTATTTTTGCAGATTTTATTTTTGTGAAGAAGCGCTGAAAATCAGTGTAATTTGGGCAATACGGGTTTTAAGGCGTTGTGTGGGGATTAAGTGTTTTGTTATTTAACAAAAAATCGACACGAAATTAGAAAGTTTTTAGTGTTTCTGCAGGTAGACAGATGGTTAGAGATGTTAGGTGAAAGGTTGGGGAAGTTTTAGATACATAGCTGGAGTAGTATAATTTTTTAAGTGGGCACTTTAGTGGCAGCCTTAGAGGTGTTACTTGCCCTGTACTACATTTACATTCTGAAGTGATTTTCAATTTCGGCACGCTTAAGTATGTTAAAGAAGTAGTATATTTATTTTTAATACTGCCTAGTTTTTAGGAAAAGGATTTTATAGTGGTAGAAGTAGTGCATGATCCGTTCGCTCTTACCGGTCTTACTTATGATGATGTTTTATTATTGCCAGGTGCTACTGACGTAGTTCCATCCGAGGTTGATACTACTACTTGGCTTACCCGTGACATTAAAATGCGTTTACCTTTGCTTTCAGCAGCTATGGATACCGTTACTGAATCGCGCATGGCTATTGCGATGGCGCGTCAAGGTGGGCTAGGTATTTTGCATCGTAATTTGTCTATTGAAGATCAGGCTAATCAGGTAAGAGTGGTGAAGCGTTCTGAATCAGGCATGGTTTCTGACCCAGTGACGATTTCTCCTTATGCCACGGTGCTTGAATTGGATCAGTTATGTGGTAAATATCGGGTATCAGGTTTACCGGTAGTAGATGAAGATAATAAACTACTGGGTATTGTGACTAACCGTGATTTGCGTTTTCTTCCTCCGGCCCAGTGGGGAGAAATGCTGGTGAAAGACGTAATGACACCGATGCCGTTGGTAACTGGCCGAGTTGGTATTAGTTCAGAAGAAGCAGCCCAGTTACTAGCGAAGAATAAAATTGAAAAGTTGCCGTTGATTGACGACCAGGGACGTTTAACTGGTCTGATTACGGTAAAGGATTTTGTGAAGTCTGAACAGTATCCAAATGCTACCAAAGACGAAGATGGACGTTTGCGGGTAGGAGCGGCTATTGGGTATTGGGGAGAAGCACGGGAGCGTGCGCAGGCTCTAGCAGAAGCTGGCGTGGATATTTTAGTAGTGGATACCGCTAATGGTGAAGCTAAGTTAGCTTTAGATATGATTCGGAGTCTAAAAGCAGATCCAGCTTTTGATAAAGTACAGATTATTGGGGGAAATATCGCTACTACTGAAGGAGCGCAGGCTTTAATTGACGCGGGTGTAGACGCAGTTAAGGTAGGTGTAGGGCCGGGCTCTATTTGCACCACGCGCGTAGTAGCAGGTATTGGAGTGCCGCAAGTTACCGCGATTTATTTAGCCTCGTTAGCTTGTAAGCCAGCTGGAGTGCCAATTATTGCTGACGGTGGTTTGCAGTATTCAGGCGATATTGGTAAAGCTATTGTGGCTGGTGCGTCTTCGGTAATGTTAGGTTCGCTCTTGGCAGGCTGTGAGGAATCCCCAGGAGAGTTGGTATTTGTAAACGGTAAACAGTTTAAGAACTATCGGGGTATGGGCTCTTTAGGAGCAATGAGTTCCCGCGGTCGCGTTTCTTATTCCAAGGATCGTTACTTCCAAGCAGATGTGTCTACCGACGATAAAATTATTCCAGAAGGTATTGAAGGGCAAGTACCTTTCCGCGGTTCGCTTGGATCGGTAGCGTATCAGTTGGTAGGTGGTTTGCATCAGACGATGTTCTACACGGGTGCGCGTACTATTCCAGAGTTGCAAGCTAAAGGTAGGTTTGTGCGGATTACTTCTGCGGGTCTGCGTGAATCTCACCCACACGATGTGCAAATGACGGTAGAAGCCCCTAATTATTCTAATTCTGGGCGTTAAGTAAGGCGTTTGTGGTGGTATAGAGTCGCTTATATCTCGGGGTGAGGCGCTTGTTAAGCCTGTTTACTGCGCTCGCGCTTTGTGGCTAACTCTTAAATAAGGCTTGACTAACACTTTAAGTGTGAGAACTTAATACTAATTCACAGTAACTTTACTTAGAGGTAGGATAATTGCTTAAATGTTACCCTACCTCTTTTTCTTTTACTTTATTAGCTTTGTGGTTAAAAAATAAAGAGAAAAATGTAAAAAGTACCTTGTAATAGTAAGACAAACAGTGTCGATGATTTTAGCGAATAAACTCATCATTACATTGTTGTGTGTTGAGTATATGCTCTGATTAACGCTTTTGCTATTTACTGAACATATTCTCCAATTGGCCAGCCGACTAGATTGTCGTATTTTTCTCCCCGCTGTTGGGCTAAATTCTGGAAGTAGCGACTAGTTTCTAAACTGGTAGCTTCTTGGGCTTGCATAAGTTGAGTAAAATCAGTGTGCGCAATTTCGGGATATTTGCGCAATATAGCCCCTAAAATACGCAAAGTAGCTAATACGTCAGCTTCAGCATTGTGAAAATCATCGTCGTCCCATACTCCGTAATGTTGTGCTACAGAAGCTAGATTGCGTTTACCCCGCCGGTATTTATCATAAGTTTTATCTAATAAAAACGGATCTAATACCGGAGCTATATTCCCTAAACGTTCCTTTAGAGTGGGAAGATTATGTCTAGCTAGCTCGGCTTCTAATAGTGTGAAGTCAAAACTGGCATTAAAAGCTACTAGCGGACATTCCGCTTTGGCATACTGGGTGAGTATCTCTGCAACTTCACTTAATACTTCTTTACTAGGGCGTCCTTGGCTTTGAGCTAATTCAGTGGTAATACCATGCACTTCAGTGGCACGGGCAGGTATTTCTATCCCAGGGTTGGCTAGCCAGTAATGTTTAATCACTTGGTCGTCTTTTACTTCAATTAAAGAAACCGTCACAATGCGATCTTGTAAAGGGTTAATACCGGTGGTTTCAGTATCGAAACCTACCATATTGCGTTCACTCCACATTATTACTTCCTACTCCTAATTTAATTTTTATTTTTCTACTATAAATAGTAGAGCGGACAAAAATTTTGCACATTATTTGTAAAAGTTTTAAAGACAATGTTTTAATGCAAGTTTTTAAGAGAGGTATTTTCGCAACCAGACTAGAGCTAAGACGAACTTATTTTTAAGAAGCACCTCCAGTTAAAACGATTTTCAGGAGGGAAGGAGAATAAAACTAAATTTTAGTAAATCATAAAAGTTTGGTGGAAAAACTTGCTTCCGCTATGGTGGTGTATGCGGGTGGCGTAAAAAATAACAGGAATACCCGCACCGGAGAAGAGGAATCTAGATGGGAAACGAAATAGAAATCGGCAGAGGAAAACGTGCTACCTTAGGTTATGCTTTTGATGATATTTCGGTAGTGCCCTCAAGGCGCACTCGCGATGCGGCAGATGTGTCGGTTACTTGGCAGTTAGACGCGTACCTACTAGAAGCTCCTATTATTGCTGCCCCGATGGATTCGGTAACTTCCCCTGCCACTGCAATTGCGATGGGTAAATTAGGAATGTTAGGAGTGCTAGATTTAGAGGGAATCTGGACTCGTTATACCGACCCGCAGCCTTATTTAGACGAGATTGCTCAGCTAACTGAATCCCAATCTCATAAAAGAATGCAAGAAATTTATTTAGAGCCAATTAAACCAGAACTAATTTTGGCTCGTCTAGCTGAAATTAAAGCGGCAGGAGTGCCTGTAGCAGCTGCTTTATCTCCGCAACGCACCCAAGAATTATGGCCACTGGTAATGGAAGCAGGAGTGGATTTATTTGTAATTCGCGGCACTACTGTATCAGCCGAACACGTATCTTCTAATCGGGAACCGCTAAACTTAAAGCGCTTCATTTATGAATTAGACGTGCCGGTAGTAGTAGGAGGAGTGGCTTCCTATACGGCAGCTTTGCATTTAATGCGCACTGGTGCAGCTGGAGTTCTAGCTGGTTTTGGAGGAGGAGCTACCACTGCTAACCGCCGTACTGCTGGAGTGGCAGTACCGATGGCTACCACGGTTGCTAATGTGGCAGCGGCACGGCGAGAATATATGGATGAAACAGGGGGACGCTATGTGCACGTAATTGCTGACGGGCAGGTAGCTACTTCTGGTGATTTGATTAAAGCTTTAGCTTGCGGAGCAGACGGAGTAATGTTGGGTACGGTGTTGGCCCGTGCATTAGAAGCTCCAGGGCAAGGCTATCACTGGGGTGCAGAGGCACATCATAAATACTTATTGCGTGGAGAAAGAGTGGCAGTGCCGCGCGTAGGTACTTTAGAACAAATTTTATTCGGGCCGTCTTTAGATGCTTCAGGACATACTAATTTAATCGGTGCCTTGAAACACGCAATGGCTATGACAGGCTATTCGGATGTGAAAGAATTTCAGCGGGTGCCAATCGCGGTAGAGTATCGCTAGTGGTAAAGCGCTGAGAATGCATATAAATTTAGTGCTTCTAAACTAAGCAAAACAGCTAGTTTAGAAGCACTATTTTTAGTATCTATCTTATTGGTTAGTGCGCTGAGTATTTAAAGACCAGGACGTTTACCAATAGACACGCTTACTTCTTGTGAACCGGCAAAGAAGTCGTTGCCTTTATCATCTACCACGATAAAAGCGGGGAAGTCCTCTACTTCAATCTTCCACACTGCTTCCATGCCCAGCTCAGGGTATTCTACTTGTTCAACATTCTTAATGCAGTCTTCTGCCAACTGGGCAGCTGGGCCGCCAATTGAACCTAAATAGAAACCGCCATGCTTCTTACAAGCGTCAGTCACCGCTTGGGAACGGTTACCTTTAGCCAGCATTACTAACGAACCGCCTAAGGCTTGGAATTCATCTACGTAAGCATCCATACGGCCAGCAGTAGTTGGGCCAAATGAACCCGATGGCTTACCCTCAGGAGTTTTTGCTGGTCCGGCATAATATACTGGATGGTCTTTGAGGTATTGTGGCATTCCACCACCGTTAGCGATTCTTTCCCTAATTTTCGCGTGGGCAATATCGCGCGCCACAATAATAGTGCCCGATAGGGAAAGACGAGTCTTTACAGGGTATTTGCTCAACTCTGCTCGTACTTGCTCCATAGGACGGTTTAGGTCAATTTTTACCACTTCATCGGTATCTTTATGCCCGATTTCTACATCGGTGGTAGCTGGCAGGAATTGTCCGGGATTAAATTCTAGCTGTTCAATGAAAATGCCGTCTTTGGTAATTTTACCTTTAGCTTGACGGTCGGCTGAACAAGAAACTGCGATGGCTACCGGTAGAGAAGCACCGTGACGTGGTAGACGCACTACTCGTACATCGTGGCAGAAG
>CAMCHI010000025.1 GCA_945874735.1 uncultured Arcanobacterium sp.
CTACCAAAAGGCTTCTGGAAACAGAAGCCTTTTTGTTTTTGCCCGTAGTGTTTTATGCTAAGCACATGGTGAAAGTTTTAGATGTGTTGGCAGTAATGGAAAAGTACTATCCTGCTTCTACAGCAGAAAGCTGGGATAGGGTTGGATTAGTGGTAGGTGATCCGCAAGCACCAGTAACTTTAGTGGGCTTTGCGGTAGATCCTTGTGCAGATACGGTGCAAGAAGCTATTGTGCGTGGCGCACAACTTTTGATCACGCATCATCCGTTATATTTACGTGGCACTTCTAGCGTGGCAGCGGATACGGCGAAAGGAAAATGGGTGCATAGTCTAATTAAGAACGACTGTGCATTATTTGCTGCTCATACTAATGCAGATGTGGCTAAAGATGGTTCAGCAGCTGCTTTAGCTGAATTATTGGGTTTGGTAAACCAAAGTCCGTTACGCACTTGTGTAAGTGATACAGAACTGGGGATTGGACGAGTAGGTGAGTTGCCGTTAAGTATGAGCGTAGAGGAATTAGCGTGGAAGCTTAAGGCTTTACTGCCGGAAACTCCAGCCGGAATTACTATCGGGGGAGATCCTAAGCGTATCGTGCGCAAAGTAGCTCTTTCTCCTGGGGCAGGTGATTCTTTCTTAAGCGAGCTGCCTGCTATTGGGGCAGATGTGTATATTACGGCTGATTTGCGTCATCACCCAGCTACTGATCATTTATGGAATGACGGTTGCGCTTTAATTGGTTTAACGCATTTTGCTTCTGAATGGCCGGTATTGCCTAAACTACGTGCGTGTATCGCAAGTCAATTAGGAGTAGACACCTATATTTCTACTATTGTTACCGATCCGTGGACGCTGCGTATTTAGGGCAGTAAAATAAAAAGTGCCATAACTTAGATAAGTCCTAGTAATAGGAGAACTGAGGTGGGAATGTTTCAATTATCTGCACTGCTACAAGCTCGACTACTAGAACTTAGTGAATTAGATACGCAAATTGCGCAAAAACGGGCGGTTATACGTAATCATGCTTTGCATTTGCAAATTCAAGATGTAGAAAAGCAGTGTGCGCATATAAGGCAAAAGATAGCTGAATGTGAAGCAGAAAATGCTGTGCAGTTACAGCAAATGGATACTTTGGAAACTGAAATAGCGGTTTTGACGGAAAAAGTGAGTGTAAAAACTACGCAAATGCAACAAGGAACGGGATTAGTGTCGCGTGATTTGCTGGCTTTGCAAACAGAAATTGCGCAAGCTAATACGAAAATTTCTGAACTATCGGAAACTGCTTTAACACATTTACTAGCTGCTGAAGCGGAAACTGAAACTAAGAATGTTTATGAAGCAGAATTGAATACCTTAAGTGCGCAGTTGGCAGATTTACGCCAAGAGTTAGGGCAAGTGTTAGCTGATACGGAAAATGAGATTACCCAACTTCTCCAAAACCGTGCGGAGCTAAGCGCGGATTTGCCTCAGGAATTATTGGATTACTATGCTAAAGCGCGGGAACAAGGAAGCCTAGGGGTAATTGGGGTGTATGCCGACGGGCAAACCACCAGTGGTTTACAGCTTTCTGCGGTAGAAATTTCCCAAATTTTAGCACAACCAGAATTAGTGATTTTTTCTGAAGAACATAATTGTTTAATCGTGCATAAGTAAGGTTTTTCTAGATTGCTCAGCTAATAGTCCTAAGACAATGCAGTAGTTAGGAAAAAACTTAGGGTTACTAGGTAGTTAGTTATTTGTTTGGTTTATTAACGCTAGTTGCCAGCTTAGAGTGTGTTGCATACGAGTAGGGATTAGTTCTACGGCATCTACTAATTTTTTCTCTACTAGCAGCTGAGCAAATTCTGCCACTTCTTGCACATTAGTAAATAGGGCTTGTGCGTTAGCTATTTCGTAGGCTAGTAGTCCGCGATAGTGTTTAGAATTATGGGAGATTACACTGCGTTTTCCTGCTTGTTCTCGGTAGGCATTAATAGCTAGATATTGTCTAGTTGTACCTGGAAGCCATACTTGATAGCTGCTAGAACGGCAATCGATTACCAAACCATTAAAATTGTTTAGATTTTCGCTATCTAATTGGGTACATTCTTGTTTCCAATAGCTAGTGGTATTACCAATTAAGGGTAGGGATACCCCCATGCTCAGACGGTAGCTGGGAATTAAATCGGTAAGTTTATTTACTCCAAACAGGGCTGAGAAAATAAGAAAGTGGGTACTGGTAAAATCGGTGGCAGGTGCAGATAAGGTAGGGTAATTTAAGGCATTGTATAGCACTCCGGTGTAGAGATGACCGGCGGGAGCACAGGGAAGGTCTAAGAGTTTTTGTTGGGCGGCTACGGTTGGGGCAATACTTTTCCCTACTTTTAATGTTTGAAGTGCTTGCGAGCTTTTAGATGTTTCCATTAAAGCGTGCGCTACTTTTTGCCGGGCAAGAGTTAATTCGGAAAAAGATAAATCTGAAAAGTCTAATACGGGCCCTGCGGTTACTTGAAGTTTGCTTTCAGATGGGGGAAGTAGAACTAACAAGGCAGGCTCATTTCTTTTGCATATGTAAGTGTTTTTTATTTTACCTACATTTATAAACTTGGGTAATTGTATTGGATTATTTAACTTGCTGGAAGTGATAAAAGGGAACTAGGCGGGAGAGTAAATATCGAGTACAGGTTATGTATTTGGAGTAAGTGAACGAGGGGACTGTCGCGAGCGAGAAAATTATGCTGGGCATAAAATAATCCAAGCAGAAACAGCCAATGAACATCTAAAAATGAGAGCAAAAACTTAAATAAATAATTCGCTTCAGAAAATAATGCCAGAGTATGCTGGTAGCTGGACGAGTCAGCTAGGCGGCCGCGTATAGTTTTACTATCCGAGGAACGTCCGGACTCCATAGGGAACAGTGGTGGGTAATACCCACTCGGGGCAACCCGCAGGAAAGTGCCACAGAAAATATACCGCCTACATGGTAAGGGTGAAAAGGTGAGGTAAGAGCTCACCGCAGGACTGGTGACAGGACTGGCATGGTAAACCCCACTGGGAGCAAGACCAAGCAGTATGCATTGACGCTTCCCGCCGAGCATACGGGTAGGTTGCTGGAGCCTTTTGGTAACAAAAGGTCTAGATGGATGGTCGCCCACGACAGAATCCGGCGTATCGGCTGGCTCGTCCTTTTACTTATTGCCTAATCCAGTATGGAATAGAATAATCTAAAATATTTTAGAAACTAGCAACAATAATTACTATTTACAGGTGCTTTGCTTGTTTAGCTGCCATTTTAGCTGCCCCCACAATTCCAGCCGCATTGCGTAATTTAGCAGGCACTAACCGAGCTTTAGTGTCTATTAAAGGTAAGAAATGTTTGTGCTTTTTAGAAATTCCTCCTCCTACGATAAAAACATCGGGAGAAAAGAGCATTTCTAAGTGGCTAAATACTATTTGTAAACGGTCAGCCCACTGTGCATAGCTTAAATTTTCGCGTTCTTGTACTGAAGCAGCAGCAAAATGTTCAGCTTTAATACCATTTGGTAGATACACGTGTCCTAATTCAGAATTGGGTACTAATTTGCGATTGCGAATTAAAGCTGAACCAATTCCCGTGCCTAGGGTGAGCATAATAGCAGTGCCTTTTTCATGCCGTGCTGCTCCGTAGCGCACTTCTCCATAACCGGCAGCGTCTGCATCATTTAACACAGTTACGGGGCGTTGTAGTTGCTGTGATAAGTGGGCTTGAAAGTTTACTCCAATAAATTCTGGAGAAAGATTAGCAATAATTGGTACTACTCCATTAACGATAGGAGCTGGAAAAGATACGCCTAACGGGGTGTGATCACTAACATTTAGATCAGTTAAAATCTGGGTAATAATGTCCGTTACTTGGTGGGGAGTAGCTTGTGCTGGGGTAGGGATACGTAGACGGGGAGTGAGAAATTCTCCCGTTTTAAGATCTACTATTGCGCCTTTTATGCCAGAGCCACCTACGTCTATTCCTAAAGCGGTTGTGGTTGAGTGCGTCATTATTTGCCCCTTTGCTTTAAAAGAAAATTAGATATTGGCTGTAACTAATTACAAAATTCTCCTTAATTCTTAGTGTACGGCTTTTAGGGTATAAAAACTGTTAGTTTAGAAAATTTGCGGATATTTTATGCTAAGTAAATGTGGGGCTGAAAAGTTTTCAGCCCCACATTTACTTAGCATAAAATCTGAATTTAGTTTAATGGAATAGCTGGACTGGTTTTTCCGTTGGTTGGCAGAGTAAGAATTTCTGCTCCTTGCGGGGTTACGACCACAGTGTGCTCCCATTGGGCGCTACGCCCTTTGTCTTTAGTGGTGATAGTCCAACCATCTGGCCATTCTTCCCAAGCGATTTGCCCTAGAGTAAGCATCGGTTCGATAGTAAATACCATGCCTACTTCGATTATGTCATTATGTAAAGGGGCGGTATCGTAGTGCGGGATAATCAAGCCGGAGTGAAAGGCTTCTCCAATGCCGTGTCCAGTAAAATCTTCTACCACTCCATACGCAAAACGCTTTGCATATGATTCAATTACGCGCCCAATCACATTAACTTCTCGTCCAGGCTTTACCGCTTTTATACCGCGCATCATAGCGGTGTAGGTGCGTTCACACAGTAATTTTGATTCTGAATCTACTTCTCCTACGTAAAACATAGCATTAGTATCGCCATGTACTCCGTTTAGGTACGCGGTTACGTCGATATTTACAATATCGCCTTCTGCTAATGGGCGAGTATCGGGAATACCGTGGCATATTACTTCATTTGGGGAAGTACAAATAGATTTAGGAAAGCCCATGTAGTCTAAACAAGAAGGATAAGCACCGTGGTCTAATAAATACTCGTGTGCAATTCTGTCTAGCTCATCAGTAGTAACCCCAGGAGCTACCGCGTTTCCTGCTTCATATAAAGCGTTTGCGGCTAACTGGGAGGCAAGACGGATTTTTTCAATAGTTTCTGCCGTTTTTATTTCTGGTGCAGTAATGCGTTCGGGGCCGTCATGAAATAAATATTCAGGACGGGCAATATTGCTAGGTACTTTTCTTTTAGGAGAAAGATGAGCTGAGCTGGCAGGGGTTAA
The DNA here is from genome assembly GCA_945874735.1 of uncultured Arcanobacterium sp. Taxonomy (GTDB): domain Bacteria; phylum Actinomycetota; class Actinomycetes; order Actinomycetales; family Actinomycetaceae; genus Arcanobacterium_A. The sequence goes on from CAMCHI010000025.1 coordinate 5,090, forward strand.
TGTGCCTAAGGGGGCGCGATTAGGATCCATGATTTACCTTAATATGCTTAGTTTTAACCTTATGTTACGACAAAATTTATAAAACAAGAGAAGGGGGAAGCGAGGAGCTAATTTTGGAATGAATGATCCGAATCCGGGAAAGTTCGTTCGCGCACTGCTTGATTATAATCTTGTGCAGCTTTGGTTAAAGCTGCACCTACTTCTCCGAAACGGCGAGCAAAGCTGGGTTGCCAATCGGTCATGCCTGCCATATCCGACCATACTAATACTTGTCCGTCACAGCTGTTACCGGCTCCAATACCGATGGTAATACAATCAAGATCTTGGGTAATTTGTGCAGCTACCGGGTGCGGTACCATTTCCAGCACTATGGCAAAAGCGCCAGCTTGAGCAACAGCAAGAGCATCAGCTTGGACTTGAGCAGCAGCACTTCCGCGTCCTTGCACTCGTGGCCCCCCAATTTTATTTTCTGACTGCGGAGTATAGCCTATGTGTCCCATTACTAAAATTCCTGCGTCAGTAAGGGCTTTAATGGTGTGAGCTTGCCTAGCTCCACCTTCCAGTTTTACCGCATTTGCGCCAGCTCTGATTAATTCCACTGCCGAATTAACAGCTTGGGTGGTGCTGGCCTCATAGCTACCAAAGGGTAAATCGGCTACGATAAAAGCTCGTTGTGTGCCTTGGGCTACTGCACTGGTGGCTAATACCATGTGACTCAAAGTAGCAGAAACTGTAGAGGGTTTTCCTAAGACGATATTGGCATAGGAATCACCTACCAGCAGCATATCAGTGCCAGCTTGGTCAAAAATTTTGGCGGTTAAAGCATCATATGCAGTCAGCATAGTTATGGGGGTACCGGCTGTTTTTAATGCTTGTAAATGAGGTAAACGCATTTTTTTCATATCTATATTCTTCTTCCATATTCCAAAACAAGCTCCTTCACAAGCATAGATTAATAACCGAAAACTTAGAAATGTAAAACTGTGTTGAAGAGAGAAAAGACGAGTAAAGCGCTTAAATAGTTAAATTTTCTGCGCTTGCTATGCAGTTAAGAAAAGTTATTGAACAGTTGAAACGAAATGTATGGCAATTTCTCTCGATTATAAAAATTATTTTTTATAGTAAATGAGTGCCGAAGTTTATAAACTTTATATATTTTTTAGAAATATAGAATGGAAAAATAGGAAGAAAAGTTAGGTAAGTTAGCAAAATTATGACACTATAATAGGTATTAAACAGGAGGGAGCGCGCTGTGGATCGCCAACAAGAATACGTCTTAAATCGGGTAGCAGAAGAAAATGTGCGGTTTATTCGTCTTTGGTTTACTGACGTAACTGGTACCTTGAAATCAGTAGCGATTGCTCCTGCGGAACTAGAAAGTGCATTCACTGACGGTATTGGCTTTGACGGCTCAGCGGTAGAAGGTTTAACGCGCGTGCATGAAGCCGATATGGTAATGAAACCTGATGCCTCTACTTTCCAAATTTTGCCTTGGTACGATGCGGGAGTTACCGGCAGAATGTTTTGCGACATTTATACTCCGGAGGGAGAACCAGCACATTCTGACTCGCGAGCAGTATTGAAACGTGCCTTAAACAAAGCTGCCGAGCGCGGTTTTACTTTCTATGTACACCCAGAAATTGAATTTTATTTATTCCATCCCCAAGATGATCCGCTCACCATTCCTCGCCCCATAGATAACGGTTCTTATTTTGATAATATTTCTCGTTCTTTAGCGCGTAACTTCCGTTCTGAAGCTGTTAAAACCTTGGAAGAAATGGGAATATCGGTGGAATTTAGCCACCATGAAGCAGGGCCTGGACAAAATGAGATAGATTTGCGGGTAGCTGATGCCTTGACCATGGCAGACAATATCATGACTTTTCGGGTAGTGATTGATCAAGTGGCTTTAAAACAAGGAGTGCAAGCCTCTTTCATGCCTAAACCATTAATTGAACACCCTGGCAGTGGAATGCACACCCATTTTTCGCTCTTTGAAGGGGAGAGGAATGCTTTCCATGATCCTTTAGGGCAATTCTGTTTATCTGGTACTGCCCGCAAATTTATTGCCGGCCTTTTAACGCACGCGCGGGAAATCACAGCAGTTACAAACCAACATGTAAACTCCTATAAGCGCCTTTGGGCAGGTTTTGAAGCTCCTGCTCATATTGCTTGGGGTAAACACAACCAGTCTGCTTTAATTCGTGTTCCAGCTTTACGCTCCGATAAACCACGCTCTGCTCGTATCGAGTATCGAGCCATAGATAGTGCCGTCAATCCTTACTTGGCTTTTGCTTTAATTTTAGAAGCTGGATTGGCAGGAATTGAAAACGATTACGAACTACCCGAACCAGTAGATAGTGATGTATCCCAGCTGTCTAAACTAGAAAGACAAGTAATGGGAATTAAACCGCTGCCGTTATCGCTGAAAGAAGCAGTAGACGTGATGGAACATTCTGAATTAGTACCCCATACTTTAGGAGAGGATGCTTTTAATTATTTCTTACGAAATAAACTGCATGAATGGGAAGAATACCGCTATCAGGTGACGCCTTTTGAGCGCAAACGCTTTATGGCAGGATTTTAAATAGCGCAAATGTTTTCATAATCAGATATAGCCGGATATAGCCAGATATAGCTTGAATATAGCTGTCGAACCGTAGTTTATGAAAACAGATTAAACGCAACTGAACAAATAGTTAAATAGGGGAGAGATAATGCGTGCAGTGTCGTTACAAAGCCAGCTTGCCCAAGTTGGTGTTCAAGACACTAATCGCGCCCAAAAACTATTAGCTGACCCCATAATGCAAAATGTAGACCAGAACTGGTTACTATCCCTACTAGCTAACCTGCCCGACCCTGATCAGGCGTTACTAAACTATCTCCGTCTTATTGAAAGCACACAACAACACAGCAAAGAAGCTCAAGATTCCCTTTACTACATATGCGAAGATACACAAGCTACCCAGCGTTTATTTAGTATTTTAGGATATTCTGCGTTTCTTTCCGACTTCCTTATTGCTAATCCGCAACAGGTAGCAGTATTAGGAAACCAGGCAATAGTAAACGGAAACACTTCCTTCCATCTATTTACCCTTCATACTCAAACCGCTATTCCTTTTGACTATCAGCAAGCTATACACCAACTACGTGCCCAATACTGGGGAAGAATACTGCAAATAGCCGCCCAAGATTTAACCTCCCCGCACAGCAAGGCAGAATTCTCACAGATTGCCAATAGTATCTCCACATTAGTTAGCCACACTTTGGAACAAGCCTTAGAAATTGCGATAAGCCAACACCCGCACGGAGCAAAAATATCCTTTGCTATCTTGGCATTAGGAAAAACAGGCGCTCGCGAAGTTAATTACATTTCCGATGTAGATGTTATGTATATTGCGCAACCTAAGACGGAAGAATTAAGCGAAAATGAAGCGGTCAGGGTGGCTACTGAGTTGGCACAAAGTATTGCTAAAATCGTGTTTTCTCCTGCTGGTATGCCTTCTTTGTGGCAGTTAGATGCTAATTTACGTCCCGAAGGTAAAGATGGGCCGTTGGTGCGCACTCTAGCTTCTTATCAGGATTATTATCAAAGATGGGCGCAAAGCTGGGAGTTTCAAGCCTTATTGAAAGCCCGTGTAGTGGCTGGAGATAGGGAATTAGGGCAGGCTTTAATTGATTTTGTACAACCATTGGTGTGGAATGTGGTGCAACGAGAAAGTTTTGTGCAAGATTCCCAGCAAATGCGACAACGAGTAGAAAACATCGCTGAGCTTAAAGATGCGCAACGTCAGTTGAAATTAGGAAAAGGCGGTTTGCGCGATGTGGAATTTACGGTACAACTTTTACAGTTAGTACACGGCAGAACCGACCCTAATTTACGGGTAGCTGCTACTTTGGATGGGCTTACGGCTTTGAGCCAGGGCGGTTATGTATCGCGCACACAGGCAGAAAATTTAGCGAAAAATTATCAGTTTTTGCGCACTTTAGAACATCGTATTCAATTGCTGCGTTTTAAGCGTAGTCACTTAATTCCTGATAATATGCAGGATCTGAAACGAATTGCGCGTAGCTTGCGGGGGACTAATCTACGCGAAGCTGCAGATCTACAAGCCCTAATTAAGCAAGTACAGGCAGAAGTGCGTAAAGCGCATTTAGAGATTTTTTATCGTCCTTTATTACCAGAGGTGGCTCGACTATCTGCTGATGATGTTTCTTTAGACAAAGAGGCAGCTAAAGCTCGTTTACAAGCTATCGGTTATAAAGATCCGCGTAGCGCTATTGCCCATATTAAAGCATTAACAGCAGGTATATCGCGTACTGCGGTAATTCAGCGTCATTTATTGCCAGTAATGTTGGGCTGGTTTGGGCAAGGCCCAGAACCAGATGCAGCTCTGAAAGCATTTAGGGTGCTTTCAGAACAAATGGGTAGTACTTCTTGGTATATGCGCACTTTACGTGATTCTGGCACGGCAGGGGAGCAATTAGCGCAAGTATTATCTCATTCTCGCTATGTGGCTAATGAAATGCCAGCTCTTTCTGAGTCTATTACTTGGCTGGCAGATAAAGAGGCTTTATTGCCCCGCAGTGCTCAAGAGTTGCAAGAAGAATTATTAGCTTTACTTTCTAGGCGTTCCACTCCATTAGAAATAGTGACGGCAGGGCGTTATTTGCGGCGTAAAGAGTTATTGCGCACTGCTATCGGGCAAGTTTTAGGACTAATTAGTGCCACGCAAGTGCGACAAGCAATTACGAATGCGGCAGATATTGCGGTACATGCGGCATACGTGGCTGCCACAGCGGCTACGCAAGAAAGTTTTTCTCTTACCGGTCAAGCTCCTTTAGCAGAAATCGCGGTAATTGCTTTAGGAAGATACGGGGGTGGGGAATTAACATATGCTTCCGATATTGATGTGATGTTTGTGCATGAGGGAAGTGACGAATATGCCTATAAGTTTGCGCAACATTTTCGGCAATTATTAGCACACACCAGTAATGAGCCTGCGTTAATGGTGGATATGGATTTGCGTCCTGAAGGAAAAAATGGGCCATTAAGTAGAACTTTGGCTAGTTATAGTGCTTATTATGAGCGGTGGGGAGAAACTTGGGAGCGTCAAGCCTTATTGCGAGCCCGTTTTGGGGCAGGCTCACAGGAATTAGGTGAAAAATTTTTAACACTAATAGCGCCGGTGAGGTATCCAGCAGCTGGTTTAACTGATATTCAAGTGCGCGATATTAGGCTGTTGAAGTTGCGTATGGAGCGGGAACGTATTCCTAAGAGTGTAGATCCGTTAATGCAGCTCAAATTAGGGCGGGGAGGATTAACCGATGTAGAATGGGTGGCTCAGCTTTGGCAACTGCAGTTAGCAGCAAAATATCCGCAGTTACAAATTACTGCCACCTTAGAAGTATTAGATGTTTTAACCGAATTATCAGTATTGACGGCTACACAATGTGACACCTTAAAGAGCGCATGGGAAACGGCTTCTAGGCTACGGGATTTTAATGTGTTGAGCACAGGGCAAATGTTAAGTTCTAAAGTAGATATATTGCCTCATGATAGTGATAGCCTAGCGGTGTTGGCTGCATTATGGGGAGAGCATATTCATAGTAGACAAGATGTGGTTGATGCTTATTTACGTATTGCTCGTCAAGCTCGACAGATAGTGGAACAACTTTTTTATGGCACGGTAGAAAACGAAAACTCAATGTAATTGTTGATAAGTGTTAAGAGGCATGATGATAGGGGCTGGTTTATCACAAACCAGCCCCTAATTTTGCTGTTAGCATTGCGGTGTAAAGATAAAGAGTTTAAAACGCTATTTTACATTTTGCCGTCTTTAACCTGTTTGTATTAGCTCTTACCAAATAATTTGCGATTACAAATCGTAGTAAAGCGCAAACTCGTATGGGTGTGGACGCTGTGCCAAAGGAGCAATTTCTTTTTCCCGCTTGTAGCTAATCCAAGTTTCAATCAAATCCTCAGTAAATACCTCTCCAGCTGTGAGATAGTCATGATCTGCTTCTAAAGCTCGCAAAGCATCTTCTAAGGAGTTAGGTAATTGTGGAATTTGAGCGTGTTCTTCTGGCGGTAATTCATATAGATCCTTATCAATAGGATCAGCTGGTTCAATACGATTTTTAATACCATCAATACCAGCCATAAGCTGAGCCGCAAAAGCCAAATAAGGATTAGCAGACGGATCTGGGGTGCGGTATTCAATGCGTTTAGCTTTCGCAGAATTTCCCGTCACTGGAATTCGGATACACGCCGAACGATTGCGGGCGGAATATACTAGATTCACGGGTGCTTCAAAACCTGGCACTAGACGGTGGAAAGAATTAATTGACGGATTAGTGAAAGCCAGCAAAGATGGCGCATGATGTAGTAGACCGCCAATATACCAGCGAGCCATATCAGATAACCCACCGTATCCACGCTCATCAAAGAATAAGGGCTGCCCGTCTTTCCATAAAGATTGGTGACAATGCATACCGGATCCGTTATCGCCAAAGAGTGGTTTAGGCATGAAAGTGGCTGAGCGTCCATTCTCAAAAGCCACATTTTTAATCACGTACTTGAACTTCATCAAATCATCAGCAGCGCGAGTGAGCGTATCGAAACGATAATTGATTTCTTGCTGACCCCCTGTACCTACTTCATGGTGTGCACGTTCGATTGCTAAACCAACCTCTAGACATCTGGCTGTCATTTCATCACGCAAATCAGCCATTTGGTCGTTCGGAGAAACTGGGAAGTATCCGCCTTTAATGCGCGTCTTATATCCCAGATTTCCGCCTTCTTCTTCTCGTCCGGTATTCCACCATGCTTCTTGAGAATCTAAAGCATAAAATGCGCCTTGTGGAGCATCGCCAAAGCGTACATCGTCAAAAATATAAAATTCTGCTTCAGCGCCAATATAAACAGTATCTGCAATACCGGTAGAGCGTAAGTATTCTTCCGCACGAGTAGCCACATTACGTGGGTCACGTCGATAGGCTTCTCCAGTAAAAGGGTCGATTACTGAGCAGTTTACGATTAGGGTTTTCCGGAATCGGAAAGGATCTACGTAAGCACTAGCTAGGTCGGGCATAAGTTTCATATCCGACTCGTGAATTTCGGTGAAACCACGAATTGACGAGCCGTCAAACATGAGCCCCTCAGTGAGGTTTTCTTCTTCAAAAGCATCTACCGGAATAGTGAAATGTTGCATTACTCCTGGCAAGTCACAAAAACGAATGTCTACAAATTCTATTTCTGCTTCTTTTATAAAGTTAAGTGCTTCATCTACGGACTTAAACAATTGGTCCTCCTTATTTTTTACTATTAACTCTTAAGGTTAATAGGTTTTTTCAATTTTAAGCATTATTTGCCCAAAATAGGAGATGCAGAGATCAACAATATAGACCTCTGCATCACATATTGGAAAAGTTGTTGAAGTTAAGTAGGGGAGGGCGGAATTATCCACGCATTGCGCGACGACTAGCTCGTGCTTTGGTAGGGTCGATTCCTTTAGGAATAGGTATATTATTGTTACGCACTGCCGTAAAGCGTGAAGCTAAGGCTGCTACTTCACGGTGGCTAACTTGCTTTGGTAGTTTACGCAATGCTTTTTGTAAATCTATTATGCGTACCTGACCTTCTTCTGAGCCTACCTGAATAATATGTACCGGAGCTGATGGGGCGATTCGTTTGATACTGTTTCGTTCCTCGGCGGCTAAACGTTGTACGCGGTTTGCTGGGCCTTCCGTAATTAGCACTACTCCTGGACGGCCAATAGCGCGGAATACTAAATCTTGCGAACGAGGATTAAAACGTACTGGTTCTTGGGATACAATCCAACCTCGACGAATTTGACCTAATACTGCGCCTACTGCTCCTGGTTTACCTTCAATTTGTGCATAAGATGCTCGACGTACAAATTGCGTTAAGACAAATAAAGTTAGCGTGATAGCCGTCATTACTCCTACTACCGACCAGATAATGTAACGTCCGGTAGTAATGCCTAATACGGCAAATAGAGTTAAAGAAAGCAAGAAAGTAGCGGTTAAATACCAGCCGAGGGCAGGATAACTACGTTTAGCAATCCGGTAGGCTTCGCCAATATATGAATACCAGCGCTTCTTTTTTGTGGTAGTGGCTGGGGAACTAGATTGATTGTTTCTCGCCATATTCTTTCCTTAACTTGTAGGCAACATAATTTATATTAATAAATAATTTCAGCTGCTCAAAACTTGACTAGTATTTTCAGTCAGAAGCAATATTTTTACACCTTTAAGTATCATATTAAAGGCAAGAGCATAGAGAAATATTTAATTTTCGGAATGTGTGCTGCGTTCTTGTATAGCCGATATTAAACCGCCTACAGCCAAAATCAAAGCAGCAGTAAAAGCAATATAAAAACCATTTTGGGCTACTTTAGCCACTATTTGACCAGTAATTAGCACCGAGCCGGAAACACCTAACACATTCATTGCTCCCAAAGCAGTGATAGCAGTAGTGCCTCCACCTTGAGGAGCGCGGCGTCCTGTTAGCTCAAAAATGGCTACAGAAGCTGGGCCGATAGCAAGACCAGTACCTAGTAGGCATCCTGCTAATACCCAAGGATTATCACTGAGAATACAGCTTAGTGCCCCTAAACTTGCCAGCACTCCACCTCCGCTAATGCGAGCTGTTAAGGAGAGTCGTTTAGGTAAATAAACTGCTGCTAATGCAGTAATGGCTGCTCCTAAACCTAGATGAGCATATATTAAACCGGCAGATTTAGGTATCTGAAAAGCTAAAGCTAAAGCAGTAGTGGAAGTTTGCATAGCACCAAAAAACATTCCTAGCCCTAACATGGCCAACAAAGTGCCGCATACTTTTTGACAAATTATGACAAACCCAGGAGAGCTAACGCTTTTCGCGCTTGTGAGGTGGGGGGAGGGGTTAAACGCTAAGGCAAAGGGAATGACGCAGGTAATTACGATTAAGGCAGTAACTATTAAAGGTAGTACGGGGGAAACTAAGGAAGCTAAAATTCCCACTAAAGCTGGGCCAAATACGAAAGTAAGCTCATCAGCGGTAGTTTCATAGGAAAGAGCAGTGCTTAGTTGAGTGTTGTTATGAGTAAGGCTATACCAGCGTACGCGGGCAAATGCGCCTAGTGGGGCGGTGGTAAAACCTAAAATGGCACACAGAGCGAAGAAAACTACAGACGGAGTGGATAAATAAGAGCATATGATTATGGAAATAATGGCACAAAAGTTAATGGGAGATAGTATTAATAGTGGTATTTTTTGCCCGTGTCTATCAGCGATACGACCTTGCACAATATTGCCAATTCCAGTAGATGCAGCTTGAATAGCAGAAGCAATTGCGGCAGTACTAATTGAATTTGTGACGATAGTTATTAGCGTAAGCACGCCAATAATGTTCATTGCAAACGGGAAACGTCCAATAAAAGCAATGCTTAAATTAAACCACCCGATGAGAGCGGGGAGGTCTTTATAACTGATATGCGAGCTAGGGCTAATAGTTTTAGAATCCAATATTTTCCTAAATTTTATATGCAAATCTAAAATTTAATAAGGGCAGTAGATAGATTAGAATACCTATTTTTCTGGATAATACAAAACTTGGGTGGTGGATTTTGTATTATCCACCACCCAAGTTATTGGTTTAGGTTATGCGGAATTTTATAAACCTAGTTCTGCGCTGAAGTCTGCTTCCTCTAAGCGAGCTTTTACATCGCGGAGGAAACGAGAAGCGTCAGCTCCGTCTACAGTGCGGTGATCATAGGAAATAGAGAGGTAGCACTTAGAACGGATAGAAATAGTTTCATTACCGTCTTGGTCTTTCACCACTCCTGGTGCCTTAAAAATAGCACCCGTGCCCATGATGGCCACATTAGGTTGGTTGATGATTGGGGTGTCAAATAGTGCCCCTACTGAACCTGTATTGGTAATAGTGAAAGTAGAACCGGTTAGTTCCTCTGAATTAATTGAGCCTTCCCGAGTGCGGGCAGCTAAATCAGTAATCGCTTTAGAAATACCGGCAATGTTTAGATCTCCAGCGTTCTTGATAACCGGTACAAAGAGTCCCTTTGGTGTGTCTACAGCGATACCTACATGCTGGTCGGCATGGTAAACGATTTCACTGTCTTCTACCGAGGAATTGATAATTGGGTGTGCTTTAAGTGCTTCAGTAGCTGCTTGTACGAAGAAAGGAAGGAAAGTAAGTTTTACTCCTTCTCGTGCATAGAAGCCGTCCTTAGCGCGCGAACGCAAATTAACAATACGGGTAACATCTACTTCCATTACCGTGGTGAGCTGGGCAGAAGTTTCTAAAGATTCCACCATGCGCTTAGCGATAGTTTTACGCAGACCGCTCATCTTCTTGCGAGTGCCGCGTACTTGTGCGGCTGCCACAATTTTATCGGCTAGGGCAGACTTAACTGAGCTTTCTGGAGCGCTAAGTGTTGCTACTGGAGCTACTGGTACATCTAAAGCTTGTGCAGCAGCTTCTTTTGCTTCCTTAGCTGCTTGCGCAGCAGCTTCTACGTCTTGTCGGCGAATACGTCCTCCAACGCCCGTTCCAACTACCGTATTTAGGTCTACTTCCAAATCTCGTGCTAGTTTACGCACAATTGGGGTGACATAAGTATCTGCTGTAGTAGCAAATGGGGAAACAGCTGGAGTAGCTGGTGCAACTGGTGCTGCTACTGCTGGAGGAGTAGGGGTGCTTGGCGTTACTGGACTTGGCATAGCTGCTACTGGTGTAGGAGCTGCTGGAGCAACTTCGCTACCAATATGTGCGAGAACTGTGCCTACTGCTACGGTTTCGTCTTCACCTACTAGGATTTGGGTGAGGATACCGCTAGCTGGAGCAGGAACTTCGGTATCTACCTTATCGGTAGAAACTTCTAGGATAGGTTCATCTAGTTCTACCGTATCTCCCACTTCTTTCAACCAAGTAGTGACGGTACCTTCACTAACAGATTCGCCCAGAGCTGGCATCTTTACATCTACTACATCTGCGGTATTTGGAGCAGTAGCTACTGGAACAGCAGCAGGTGTGGGGGCTTCTACAGTTGGAGTTGCACTCACTGGAGCTGGGGTGGCAGGCGCAGTATCAGCTACTGATTCGCCAATAAGCCCTAGAACTGTGCCTACTGCTACGGTTTCGTCTTCACCTACTAGGATTTGGGTGAGGATACCGCTAGCTGGAGCAGGAACTTCGGTATCTACCTTATCGGTAGAAACTTCTAGGATAGGTTCATCTAGTTCTACCGTATCTCCCACTTCTTTCAACCAAGTAGTGACGGTACCTTCACTAACAGATTCGCCCAGAGCTGGCATTTTAATTTCTTCAGACATGAAATTCTCCCTACTTAATCAGTCGTGAGTATGGAATGGCTTGCCAGCGAGAGCTAATACAGCTTCACCAACAGATTCATTTTGGGTGGGGTGAGCATGAATAGTGCCAGCGAAGTCCTCAGGGTGAGCTTCCCAAGTCACCATGAGTTGTCCTTCACCTACTTGTTCGCCCATGCGAGCACCTACCGCATGGAAACCAACAATTGGCCCGTTCTTTTCACGTACAAGTTTAACGAAGCCTTGGGTGCCTAGCATTTGGGATTTGCCATTACCCGCTAGATTAAATTCGGTAGCTTCTACATTTTCTGCTCCGTATTTAGCTTCAGCTTGTTTTTGAGTTAATCCTACTGAAGCAATTTCAGGGTTAGCAAAAGTAACTTTAGGAATATTAGCTTCATTAAGCGGAGCTGGATTTAGACCCGCAATTTCTTCTGCCACGAATATACCTTGTAAGAATCCGCGATGGGCTAACTGTACACCTGGCACAATATCACCAACTGCATAAATATTGCCCACGCCTGTATGGCAACGCTCGTTAGTAATCACAAAACCGCGATCTAAAGTAATACCTTGTTCTTCGTAGCCGAGGTTTGCAGTAGCTGGGCCGCGTCCGATTGCAATAAGTAGATATTGGGCATCATATTGTTTACCGTCTTGGGTAAATACGTGCACACCGTGCTCATCTTCTTCTACTCGGTCAAAGAAAGTTTTAGTTTTAAAGTTGATCTTCCGCTTACGGAATGCACGTTCCAGTACTTTAGATACAGCTTCATCTTCGTTAGGTACTAGTCGGTCTAAACCTTCAATAATGGTTACATTCGCACCATATGAAGCCCATACGGAAGCAAATTCAACACCAATCACGCCTCCTCCTAGCACCACTACCGATTCAGGTACGGTATTCATGTTTAGTGCTTGCTCGGAAGTAATTACTCGATTAGTGATGGTTTGTCCGATGGTCTTGGAATAAGAGCCAGAAGCTAAAACGATATTTTTGCCTCTGTAAAGCTCACCGTTTACTTCTACGGTATCTGGAGCTACTAGCCGTCCCCAGCCGTGAATGGTTTCTACGCCACGAGAGTCTACTAAGCCGGTTAGACCTTTATACATTTTTTCAATAACGCTATTTTTGTATGCGTGTAGGGCTTCCATATCAATGCCCTCAAAGTGTCCGCGTACTCCAATATGAGCGGCTTCGCGCATTTCGTCTGCTACTTCTGCGGCATGGAGTAGAGCCTTGGTGGGGATACAACCACGGTGCAAACAAGTTCCGCCTACCTTATCTCCTTCGATTAGCGCCACTTTTAATCCTAGTTGCGCAGCACGCATAGCGGTCGCATAACCGCCAGAACCAGCGCCTAGCACTACGATATCGTACACTTTAGTTTCGGTCACTTACATACTCCCTTGGATGAAAATCAATTGGTGAGTGCTTTCTTTATAATTGTTTCACTTTCTGTAATAAAATGCTTCTTTTTCGTTAAGATGAAAAGGTAATAATGATTACTAAAGTCCCAGATAAGTGGGGAGGATAAAAATAAAGTACAGAAAAATAAAACTAAACTGAAAAACTTTGCGCTATTTTCAGCGCGCTTGCTGTGCTAACTAAGAAAAGAACGCTAGATAAGATATGCTCAAACATATATATGCATACCCAGCTAGTGAAACCGGATAAGGTGGCAAAGTTTTAGGAGGAATT
>CAMCHI010000026.1 GCA_945874735.1 uncultured Arcanobacterium sp.
ATCAAAAGATACTGCGTCTTGTTCCCAAATAGTTACCCAGAAACGGGAAGCATCTAGCCCATATCCACCTTCTGATACCGGCGAAGTTAGCAAGCCAAAGGCTAAATCGATAGCTCCTTCTTTGAAGTAATCTCCAAAAGAGAAATTTCCACACATTTGGAAGAAAGTGCCATGTCGAGTAGTGCGACCTACATTTTCAATATCATTGGTACGAATACATTTTTGCACCGAAGCTACTCGTGGATAAGGCGCAGGCTCAGTGCCCACAATGTAAGGAATAAAAGGTACCATACCCGCAATGGTGAATAAAATAGACGGGTCAGGAGATACCAAAGGTACGCTAGGGGCAATTTCGTGGTTATTTTTAGCAAAATATTCTAACCAACGATTTCTAATTTCTGCGCTGCGCATTTATTTCCTCATTCTGTATAGCTATTTAGGGCTAATAAACTGTAAATTCTTTTTTCAGAGCCATCTTAACTAACTAAAACGCTATTTTTATAAGTTCCTTAGTTATCTGAGCTCTATAAGTTTGAAGTAATTATTCTGTTTCAGCACTTGGAGCACTAGAATCACTTGGAGCTGCTAGATCATCGTGACCGTTAATTTCTGCTTCGCTTTGCATACTTCCCGTAAATTTCTGGAAAGAATCACGCACTTTTTCAGCACCTCGTCGTGCCGCTAAAAACGGCGCACCCACAGTAGAGGTAATCAACGTGGTCATGGCAGAAATATCCTCACTGGTACGTGCGGCAGCTTCTGTAATCACATCTAACTTTTGTACTTGCTGATTGGCTTGCGCCACAGTTTTTACTGCTTCATCAATTGCTGGCAAAGTGTGTTCGGTCAGCTCAGTTAAAGATTGGGTAAGCCGGTCTAATACTTTGCAGAGCTTTTGCAAAGGTTTAATCGAGAAATATACCAATACTAAAAATCCTAGTGCGGCAATCATTCCAGCAACTTGCCCTAAAGTAATTGGTCCTAGCATTTTATTTCTCTCCTTTAAGCAGCTATTACCTAGATGAAGTTTTAAAAGATGTACTTTTTAATTATAAACAGATATATAAGAACTGCGCGCCGCAGGTTTTCCCGCGGCGCGCAGTTTGTAAAACTTATCGAGAGTAATGTTCAACAACCATCTGAACGTCGCAGATAATTGGAACTTCCGCTCGCTTTGGACGACGTACCAGTTCAAAGCGCAACTTTGGCAAATCTACGCTCAAGTAGTCTGGCACCTTTGGCAATACGTCAGCATGCTGACCCTGTGCAGCTACCAAGAACTGAGTCGAAGTCTGGGAACGAGGCTTAATCTGCACAACCTGACCTGGCTTTACCCGGAAAGATGGGCGATCAACTAGCTTACCGTCTACTAGAATATGACGGTGTACCACTACCTGACGAGCCTGAGCAATAGTACGAGCAAAACCAGCACGTAGTACTAGAGCGTCTAGACGCATTTCTAGTAGTTCGATTAAGTTCTCACCGGACATACCGGTGGCCTTAAGTGCTTCTGCCCAAACCTTGCGCAACTGTGCTTCACGAATACCGTACTGTGCACGTAGACGCTGCTTTTCCTTTAGACGAATCGAGTAATCAGATTCCTTTACACGGCTGCGACCATGCTCACCTGGACGGTATGGACGGCGTTGTAAGTACTTCTCAGCCTTTGGGGTCAATGCAATGCCTAGCGCACGCGACTGGCGTACAGCTTTGCGGGAACGATTTCCAGCCATTTATTTAATCTCCTGTCGTAATGGCGTAGCTTTTGCTACGGAACCAACCATGATGGCTAAGGTTCCAGGTTTAAGTTGTTTTTACACAACTCACAAGAGTATAGCACTAAGACTTGCCCAGCGCCTTATTTATCCGCTGTAAATTTTCCGTGATATTGCCCTCTCTGCCTCGTCTAGTAGGCACATAGTAACGTACATCTTGTAAATCATCAGGCAAATATGTTTGTGCCACAATACCAGCCGGAAAATCATGCGGATAAATATAATCATGGGTTTTTCCCGCCTCTTGCACATACTGACGAGAAGCAGCCAAATTTTGATCCCATAAATGTAAAGGCACTTGTCCACCTTTACCTGCCCGTACATCAGCCAAAGCAGCATTAATCGCTTTATAGGCACTATTAGATTTAGGTGCAGTAGCTAAATAAATGACGGCTTGCGCCAAAATAATACGCGCTTCTGGCATACCAATCAACGAGACAGCTTGCATAGCCTGCAAAGCAATTTGTAAGGCTTGCGGATCAGCCAAACCAATATCTTCAGCAGCAGAAATAACTATCCGGCGCCCAATAAAACGCGGGTCTTCTCCAGCCTCCAGCATACGCGCCAAATAATGAATTGCCGCATCTGCATCTGAACCACGTATAGATTTAATAAACGCAGAAATTACATTGTAATGCTGATCTGCATTTCGATCATATCTTACCGCATATTGATCTACCGCTGCTTCTACCTGAGGCACATCAATTTCTGTAATACCAGTACTCGCCGCAGCTTCTAGCAGGGTTAATACGCGACGTCCATCATTTCCCGCAAAGCGAATCAATAATTCTTTTGCGGCTAAAGTGATAGTAACTTGCCCGTTAAATCCTCTGGGATCCGTTAAAGCTCGCGTTATTAAAGTGTCTAAATCCGAAGCAGTCAAAGGGTGCAAAGTAAGTAATAGAGAACGAGATAAAAGCGGAGAAATTACTGACAGTGATGGGTTTTCAGTGGTGGCAGCAATCAAAGTGACCCAACGGTTTTCTACCGCAGGCAGTAAAGCATCTTGCTGAGTTTTAGAAAAACGATGCACTTCGTCAATAAATAATACGGTTTGTATATTGCGGGCAGCTAACTCATGTTTAGCAGTGGCAATTTCGGCACGCAATTCTTTAATCCCCGCTGCCACGGCAGAAATTTCTACAAAACGCCTACCAGTGGCAGCAGCCATTAAATAAGCCAAAGTGGTTTTACCAATTCCGGGTGGCCCCCACAGAAAAACAGCCGTCACTGTAGAATCATCAGTATTTTCAATCAGCCGGCGCAAAGGCTGACCAGGTTGTAATAAATGTTCTTGCCCTACTACTTCACTAATTTTTTGGGGACGCATACGCACAGCTAAAGGAGCGTGAGGCATATTATTTCCTTCACTTGCAGATAAATTGGCAGTAAATAAATCCATTAGCTTCTCCCACTCGGCTTTTACGCATATATTTTAATTAGCTAAGTAACTTTAGATATAAACCAAAAATCACTCTAGGCAAATTTTGCTATATACCCCATCTGATCTATAGGTAGCGCATCAACTACCTTATCTTAACTTACAAAGTTTTCACCCCTCCCCTCTTTCACCTACAAAATACCCGTTAGTAAACAATTTAATTTAGAGAAAACTGCTCACTAACGGGTAATTTGTGCTTAAGCCTTATAAGCTAAGTGTTTATTTATCTTACTTTTCAGTATCGCTTTGCTCAGACTTAGGTTTTGCGTCTACGCCTGCTTCCTTACGCTGTAAAGCAGTAATCGGGGCAGGAGCATCCGTCATCGGATCCCAACCGTTACCGATCTTCGGGAACGCGATAACATCACGAATAGATGGAGCTTTCGTCAAAAGAGCTACGATACGATCCCAGCCGAAAGCAATTCCGCCATGTGGTGGAGCGCCATACTTAAAAGCATCTAGCAAGAAACCAAACTTTTCTTGTGCAGTAGCTTCATCTAAGCCCATTACCTTAAATACTCGCTCTTGTACGTCTCGGCGATGAATACGGATAGAACCGCCACCAATTTCGTTACCGTTACATACAATATCGTAGGCGTAAGCCAAAGCATTGCCTGGGTCTTGGTCAAACTTATCCAACCATTCTGGCTTTGGAGAAGTAAAGGCATGATGCACCGCAGTCCAAGCGCCACCTGCTACTGCCACGTCTCCTTCAGCTTCTGCTTCCTTAGAAGGCTTAAAGAGTGGTGCATCTACTATCCACACAAAGCTCCAAGCGTCTTCATCAATCAGACCACAACGCTTACCGATTTCTAAACGCACATCACCCAATAGGCTACGAGAAGCGGTAGCTTCACCGGCTGCAAAGAAAATACAATCCCCAGGCTTTGCACCCGTAATTTCAGCCAGTCCAGCGCGTTCAGTTTCCGAAATATTCTTTGCTACTGGCCCACCTAACGTGCCGTCTTCAGCAATGGTTACATAAGCTAGGCCCTTAGCACCACGTGCTTTAGCCCATTCTTGCCATTTATCAAAAGTACGACGAGGCTGATTACCGCCTCCAGGCATTACCACTGCTCCCACATATTGGCTCTGGAACACTCTAAATGGAGTGTCTTGGAAATAGGAAGTCAGGTCTACTAATTCTTGACCGAAACGTAAATCTGGCTTATCAGAGCCAAAGCGTTCCATAGCTTCCTTAAATGGCATATGCGGAATCGGGGTCGGAATATCTGCACCGATTAACGCCCAAACTTCCTTAATCACATCTTCAGCTACTGCCATTACATCTTCTTGTTCAACGAAGCTCATTTCAATATCAAGCTGCGTAAATTCCGGTTGCCTATCTGCACGGAAATCTTCATCTCGATAACAACGCGCAATCTGATAGTAACGCTCCATACCAGCCACCATAAGTAGCTGCTTAAATAACTGCGGAGACTGTGGAAGCGCATACCAAGAACCTGGTGCTAAACGAGCTGGCACGATAAAGTCACGTGCGCCTTCTGGGGTGGAACGAATCAAAGTAGGAGTTTCAATTTCTACGAAATCATGTCCGTCTAATACGCGCCGAGCAGCTTGGGACACTTTAGCACGCAAGCGAATAGCTTTTTGCTCAAAAGAACGACGTAAATCAAGATAACGATACTTTAAGCGAGTTTCTTCATTAACCGCGCCAGCATCTTCAGCATGGTCAGAAACCTGGAAAGGCAACGGAGCAGCCGGATTCAATACTTCTACTTCAGTAGCCTCTACTTCTACATCTCCAGTAGCTAAAGCGGCGTTAGAATTACCTTCTGGTCTTTCATTTACTACGCCCGTCACTTTTACTACGAACTCAGCGCGCAATTCATGCGCAATTTCAGCTCGAATAGTTACTTGAGCGATACCGGAAGCATCACGCAAATCAATAAACGCAATACCACCATGATCTCGACGGCGATCTACCCAACCAGTAAGGGTAACGGTAGAACCAATATCTGCTTTACGCAATGAACCTGCCATGCGGGTGCGAAGCATAGAAACCTCTTTCAATTGTAGTTATCACCCGCGAAACGAGCGGGCTACAGTTTCCTTCTAGACGGGAAGGAAACATATACAAAATTTTATATAGCTAACTTGCTTGGCTAAAAAACTGCTAGCCTTTTGGAGCTAAAACTCACAAGTACTAAATAAACTATCCCCAGCTTCTTTCTTTTATATCTCTCTTTTTATACTGTTCAACTATTTGCTTTTACACATTCCTTAACTCACACTCAGCATGGTTGCTAGGAAAAAATTGGCAAGGCAATATGGAGATATAAACATATTTTTACTATCAGAAATAATTTAGGCATAGAAGTTAATTAGATATCTAATGGAAAATAACTTAACCTCTCTTTCTTCTTCTCCATCTTCTCCTTCCACCCCTACTTGTACTGTTAAACAAGAAAAAAGACTCACCTATCTTTCAGTAATTATCGTTACTTTAATTGCCTTTGAAGTAGTGGCGGTACTTACCGCAATGCCTTATGTGGTAGAGCAACTACAAGGTGAACATCTCTACGCACTAGCATCTGGTATTACATTGGCAGCGCAGTTAATCACCACTGCTCTAGCTGGCCCTTGGTGTGATGCTAAAGGCCCTAAACCAGCTTTATACACTGGCACTGTATTGTTTGTAATCGGGTTAATTATTGCCACTATCACCCCTAATATAGAATTTTTAGTGTTAGGACGGGCTATTCAAGGATTCGGTGCTGGTTTATCAGTAGTCCCTATCTACATGATGATCGGGCACTATATACCAGTTCTGCGACAGCCCCCAGTTTTTGCTGCCCTAGCGGCAGCTTGGATATTACCATCTTTAATTGGGCCAGTTGTAGCCGGTTTGCTTGTGGAATACTTGCATTGGCGAGTAGTGTTTGGCTTTACCGCAGTTCTCGTGGTTTTCTTATGCCCATACATGGTAGGCACGCTAAATCAACTCCCTGATATTGGAAATAATGGCAAGATTATTGGCTTAAAGCGAGTGTTGGGATACGCAATTACTGCTGGTTTAGCTGTAGGTAGTTTACAAATTATTTCAGGTTTGAAGAATATTCACATCAGTTTTGTTACCGTACTAGCTATTTTGCTACTCAGCGTACTAACTATGCTGGCAATTCGTCCGTTATTACCTGCCCATACTTTAAGAATAGCGCGCGGACTACCTGCCACTATTTTTTATCGCTTCTTAATTAACGGCACTTATATTACAGCAGAGCTGTTTTTGCCTTTAATCCTGAAAGAAATCCATCATTTTAGCCCTACCCGTGCTGGTTTTGTGGTGACGGTGGGTTCAATTACTTGGGCGTTTGGTTCATGGTTGCAAGGAAAAATCCGGGCAGAAAAATGGCGAGTACGTTTCCCATTCATTGGTTCTGCCTTACAGTTAAGTGGCACTTTACTTACTTTCTTAGTGTTTATCTCCCAACTCCCAGGAGAAATAGTATTTATAGGCTGGTTGTTGGCTTCAATAGGAATTGGACTCGTTTTCCCAGCTATGACGGTACACGCTTTGTATCTAACCCCTAAAGCACAACAAGGTCATACTTCTTCGGCACTCAGTTTGGCAGACACACTCGGAGCAGCCATTATGATTGCGTATGCAGGTATTATTTATAGTGCTTTGCTTTCCTTTAAACAACTAGCTTTTATAGGGGCATTGAGCTTTGTGTGTGTAATTATTGGGTTTAGCTTGCTAATTACTCCGTTAATCACCCCAAAATAATCACTGCGTAACCTCCGTCATTTTTATCTATTTTCTATAAAGGATAGATTAGTTTACGGAAAGTAGGTGCCTGAACTCACCACGCGTGCAAGCGGTAAAATCAGTAAACACCTACTACACTGGTACGAGGTGCCATCAAGGCACTGTGCCTATAGCCGAAAATATATTGGGATAAGTTGGGTGTGTTCGGCTTGTAGTGGTGAGTGGGAACTCAAAAAACCACTAGGCATATTACGAACAAACTCGGGAATTATTCAATGACAAATACACAGCTTACTTTTGCTGATCTTTCTTTACCTAACAATATATTGGAAGCTATAACCAGTATGGGTTATCAAACCCCGACCCCTATTCAGGCACAAGCTATTCCTAGCTTGATGGCAGGCACAGACGTAGTGGGAATAGCTCAAACCGGCACTGGTAAAACGGCAGCTTTTGCCTTACCAATGATTGCTCACGTTAATCCAGAATTTAATGAAGTACAAGCCCTAGTATTAGCTCCCACGCGCGAACTAGCTCTACAAGGAGCACAAGCTATCCATAATTTTGCTTCCCAAACTGGCGGTTTAGAAGTAGTAGCCGTCTATGGAGGTGCTGCTTATGGCCCACAATTAAAAGCATTAAAAGAAGGTGCACAAATCGTAGTAGGCACTCCGGGACGAATAATGGATTTAATCGACCGCGGCGCATTATCTTTGGGAAACGTGCACTATTTTGTGCTCGATGAAGCTGATGAAATGCTACGCATGGGCTTTGCAGAAGATGTAGAAAAAATTGCTAGTGACCTCCCGCAAGAGCGTATCTCCGCACTTTTTTCTGCCACTATGCCTGCTCCGATTCGGAAAGTTGCTCAAACCCATTTACGGCAGCCAGTAGAAATCACCATTACCCCACAAGCCTCTACTGTGGATACCATCACTCAAACTTTTGCGGTAGTACCTAACCGACACAAAATTGGTGCGTTAAGTCGCGTATTAGCTACCACGGAAGCTGACGCCACTATTGTATTTGTGCGCACCCGTGCCACTGCCGAAGAATTATCTTTAGAACTATCCAGCCGCGGAATACAAACTGCTGCCCTATCTGGAGATGTTGCCCAGCAAGATCGGGAACGCCTAATACAACGCTTAAAAGATGGATTATTGGACGTATTAGTTGCCACCGACGTGGCAGCGCGCGGTTTAGACGTAGACCGCGTGGGACTAGTAGTGAATTTTGATGTACCACGAGAAGTAGATACCTATGTACACCGGATTGGACGCACTGGACGAGCAGGCAGAACTGGTACTGCTTTAACTTTTGTAACTCCTAAAGAATGTTCGCGACTTCGACGTATAGAAGCAGTTACTAAAGCCAAAATGCAGGAAGTAACTCTACCTACCCCCGCAGAAGTATCTGCTTTTAGAAGCAGAAAACTAATTACCCAAGCAGTGGAACGTTTCCAAGCTGGTAGACTACACGTATATGAAGAAGTGGTGGCAGAATTTACGCAAGCTGCCCAAAGTAGCGGATTAAACGTTTCGCGCAACGACTTACTTTTAGCCATTATGGCATTAGCTGTGCGCGATTACGGCCCTACCCCACATGATGAACCAGAAGTATTAACCGAAAAATTTAGTGCCAAAGAAGCCAAGGGCACAAACGGTAAAATCGGAAAAGACAGAAAACGCGCAGGTAAAACAGCTACACGAGCCAGCTTTGGAAACAGCGGACAAATCTACCGTGTAGAAGTAGGCCACCGTGACGGAGTTTCCCCTGGTTCCATCGTAGGAGCTATTACTAATGAATGTGGTCTGCACGGCTCACAACTAGGACGTATCGATATTTTCCCGTCTTTCTCGCTAGTAGAAATAGAAGTGGAACTAGATGCACACACAATGCGTAAAGTATCGCGTGCCCATGTTTCCGGTAGAGCGCTTAACATATCTAAGGATCGCGGCCCACGCACAAACCGCGAAAATAAAGATAAAGAAACATTAACTGGCACCAAAAAACGTAGTGCAAAAAGCGAACGCAAATTAGCCAGAGATAGTCGCAATACCCGCAAACACGGTAAAACAACCAGCAAAAATGGTATTAAAGCCAATAAGATGGAACTATTTGATACCAGCCACAAAAAAGGTAAAGAAACCTATAGTGAGACAGAAACTCGCAAATATCGCGCTGATAGACGTTTCGGAGAAGAAAAACGCCGCAAAACAGAAGCTCGTAAAGGGCAGGCGAAAAAACGCAAGTTTAAGTAACTCTTAGTAAAGAACTGGGACGGGAAAATAAATTATTCCCGTCCCTGCTCATTTTATGAAAATTGCCGTAGAAAATTAGCTTTCATTAAACTGAACGGTTAAATCCGATACAGGTGGCAGCCAAGTAGCACTATCTGCATTATCTTGTGCTCCGCTACGAATATCCTTTACCTGATCACCATCTTCAGTACTAAACCACACATAAGGAATACCGCGCTTATCAGCATATTTAATTTGCTTTCCAAACTTAGCAGAATTAGGCGAAACTTCAGTAGCAATACCACGCTCACGCAAAGCCCGAGCTGTTTTCTCTGCTCCGAGCCGTTCTTCTTCATTATTCACCGCAATTAAAACAGCAGTAGGTACTTTCCGGCTTGGTTTCACTACTTCTTTCCCAATTACGCGCGCTAAAATGCGTGATACACCAATAGATAAACCAACACCAGGGAAAGTGCGCTTACCATCGCTTACTAAGGAATCGTAACGTCCTCCCGAACATACCGATCCTAAATCTTCATGCCCTACCATTACCGATTCATATACCGAACCAGTGTAATAATCTAAGCCACGTGCAATCTTTAAGTCGGCTTCCAAAGAATCTGGAATTAAAGAATTAGCAGTTTCAACTAAAATAGTTAATTCTTGCAAGCCAGTTTCTAATAATTCATTGCGATAGCCCAAAGCCCATACTCGCTCAGCTACCCCAGCATCCGCTCCAGAAATATTTGCCAACTCTAAAGCAGCCTGGGCTTGCTTTTCACTAGCTCCTACCCGTTCTTGTAGCAGCTGAGCCACCACATTTGGCCCTACTTTATCTAGCTTATCTAAAATACGTAAAGTTTCTTCCACATCAGCAATACCTAATGCTTCATAAAAACCTTGCGCTACTTTACGGTTAGAAGCCTTAATATAAACACGTGGAATAGGTAATTTACTTAAAGCCTCTACCATTACCAACGGCAATTCATACTCGTGGTGAAATGCTAAAGTGTCTTGCCCGACCACGTCAATATCAGCTTGAATAAATTCTCGGAAACGTCCATCTTGCGGACGCTCTCCCCGCCAAACTTTTTGAATCTGGTAACGCCGGAAGGGAAAATCTAAATTGCCAGCATTTTCTAACACATAACGGGCTAAAGGCACCGTTAAATCAAAATGCAATCCTAATTCAGCAGGGCTATTCTCGTTTTGTTCCTGTAAACGCTGTAAAAGATAAATTTCTTTAGAAGTTTCTCCTTTACTTAATAGCTGGGAAACCGGTTCAACTGCGCGCGTTTCAATACTAGAAAAACCATTTAACTCAAAAGTGGTGCGTAAAGTGTCTAAAAACTTTTGTTCGATTAAACGTCCTGCTGGAAGCCACTCTGGAAACCCGGAAATAGGGGTAACTTTTGCCATTATTTTACTACTCTTTCATTTACAGCTGCTTGAAAACACTTAGGCAACTTTAATTATAGTGCTTACTGTCTTAATCGTGCGACTAGGCTTAACTCATGGCTTTATGTAAAAAATCAGAATGTCTAGTTTCGTGGAACATATTAGTATGTGGGCCATGTCCTGGCAGAATTTGCGTTTCCGGACGAATCACATTTACCAAAAAACGCAAAGACGACACCATTTTTTGCGCGTCTCCTCCTGGTAAATCAGTGCGCCCAATTCCGTTTTGGAACAACACATCTCCAGAAAGCATAAAATGTTCTACCCGATCAGTTACCACCACTGAGTTAGGATGCAGAGGCTGAGATTGTCCATCAAATAAAAATACGCTAGAACCTTCAGTATGCCCAGGGGTAGCTAAAGCTCGCATTACCACTCCTGGCACAATCTCCCATCCTGTTTGATATGCGTTATCAGGCACTGGCAAAACGTTTTGTGGTTTAATCCAAGTTTCCACACCCATACGAGGAAAAGCCAAAGCATATTGTGGCATTCCTAAATGTGCCAAAGGATCAGTTAAACGATATAAATCTGGTTGCGGAATATACACCGGCTGATTATCAACAATTGCACTCACGTCCCATACATGGTCTGCATGACCATGAGTGAGTAAAACTGCCCCCAACTCTAAATTTAAGGAAGCTAACGCTTCTTTAATCCAGAAACGACTACCTGCCCCTGGGTCTACCACAACAGCTATTTTTTGTTGTAAATCAGCCAAAATATAGGTGTTAGCATTAAGGAACGTCTGGTCAAAACGCAAAAGTATCATAAAACTAAACTACCCTCTTCCAGAAGAAATGTAACATTTTAGGAGAAAACACAGTAAACTTGTGAGTGGCACTACGTGAACGGTGCGACTATAAGTCCTTACCCCGTCCTTTTAAGGAGATAATAATGACCAACTCCAATCCTACCCCAAAACCAATTCCAGTTCCGGTTCCGCGAGCAGAAGCCACTTCTCTTAGCACCCCTGCCCCGGATAAGGCTGCTGTAGAAGCAGCTAAATGGGGTCGAGTAGACGAAAGTGGAAACGTCTGGCTACGCACCAGCTCTGGTGAGCGAGTAGTTGGTCAATACGCTGCCGGTGGCACTACCCAAGACGCACTTTCTTTTTATGTGCGCCGTTACCTTGATTTAGCTGCCCAAGTAAGCCTTTTAGAAACGCGCGTAGCAAAAATTTCTCCTGAAGAAGCGCGCAAATCGTTAAAGAAGCTCCAAGCAGAGCTAGTAGAACCAGCTGTAGTTGGTGACGTAGAAGCTTTGCTAGCACGCACCACTGCTCTAACTGACGCCATTGAAGCACGCGCAGTGGAAGTAGCGGCACGACGCGCTGAAGCTAAAGCACAAGCACTGGTAGAGCGCACGGCAATTGTAGAAACTGCAGAAGCACTTGCTAAGCAAGATCCGCAAGCTACTCATTGGCGAGATTCCCGTAGCAAGTTCACAGAGCTTTTAGAAAAATGGCAGCAAGCTCAAAAGCATGGTGCACGACTAGATCGAGCTACTGAAGACGAATTATGGAAGCGTTTCTCTAATGCACGTACGCAGTTCGATCGCCATCTACGGCAACATTTCTCTGAGCGCGACGCAAAGCGTAAATCTGCTCTAGCGCGCAAGAATGAACTAATTGAAATTGCAGAATCTCTGAAAACTTCCACTGATTGGAATGCTACTGCTAATCAGTATCGTCAGCTTTTAGAAGAATGGAAGAAAGCAGGACGCACTTCTCACAAAGAAGATGATCGGCTATGGGAAAAATTCCGTGCTGCTCAGCAATACTTCTTTGATGCACGCAATAGCCACAATCAAGAATTAGATATTCAGTTCCAAGAAAATCTCACCCGTAAGCTAGAGCTATTAGCACAAGCAGAAGCTCTCCTACCTATTACGGATTTAGCACACGCTAAAGAGCAATTCCGGACTATTGGACAGCAATGGGATGAAATCGGACGAGTTCCCCGTGCCGATATTTCCCGCACCGAAGGACGCCTACGCGAGATTGAACGCGAGATTCGTGAATTTGAAAATAAGCAGTGGGCAGATTCTGATCCAGCTAAGCAAGAGCGCAGTTCCGGAATGGCTGCACAGCTGGCTGTATTGATTGAAGATTTGGAAGCTAAACTAGCGCAAACCACTGATCCGAAGCAAAAAGCTGAGCTTACCGAAGCTCTAGAAGCTCGCAAGGCTTGGTTAGCAGCAGTATTAGAGGACTAACTATCCGTAAAATGACGGGACTTAAAAGTTTTCCACAGGGGAAACAAATAGAGTCCCGTCATTTTTATTTATCTGTAAATTAGGAAAAGTGAAAGCATCCTTAAATCCTGATTCAGAAATACTTAACTATTTATTTATTCATCCTGCTAGTAGTGGTTTAAGTAAAAACGAACTACAAAATCATGCCGCGCACTTCTTAGAATTTCCCCAAAACTATTTTGCAGATTTACGAAAATTACACAGTCCAGCAACTCGTATTCTCGCCGTGCGAGAATTTATTAAACCTCAACAGTGCATAATAGCTCAAACTGCACTTTGGATATATACCGGGTATTACTGTAAAACTACTTTTTTACCATTAAGATTAGCTAATATTCACGCTAATGCTAGTAGTTCAGTAAAACGCCGTCGCTATAGTACAACTGAAGTGCAAAACATTGCAGGAAGCATCATTACTACCCCAGAACGCACAGCCCTAGATTTACTATTAGCAGATATACCAAGTGGTATCGGGTATTTATGTAAACTATTGCGCAGCGGAGCTGACTTTTCCCAAGTCTTACAGCAAGCTCAAAATTTGCGCGGGGTAAAAAGTAGTGCTCAAGTGGTGAATGTATTACAACAAATACGCACAAGTATATGCCCACAAAACTGAAAGATATTCACCAATATGCTTAGTAGCATATTTTGTAGGCGTACAGTATTTTACTACTCTACCAGTGCTTAAATATAGATTTAAGTATGTATTTAACCTTAAATTCTTCTAAATCCGTCTTTCTTTGAAGCAGTAATACGGAAAGCATCATACACTCCTTCAATTTTACGTAATTCTTTCAGCACCTGATTTAGATGACGAGGATCTCCCATCTCAAAAGTCCAGTTAGAACGGGCTAAACGCTCATTAGAAGTTGTAATATGTCCCGAAAGCATATTCACATCATGTTCCGAAAGTACTCGAGTCACGTCCGCTAATAAACCTTTACGATCTAAAGCCTCAATCTGTACTTGTACCAAGAAAGAACCAGCCGGCTGTGCATCCCAAGCGATATGTAAGAAGCGTTCTGGTTCTCGGCGCAACTGATCCACATTCGGACAATCCTCACGATGCACTGAAATGCCTTTACCTCGCGTCACAAAACCTACAATTTCATCAGGAGGAACTGGAGTACAGCACTTAGCTAATTTCACTAGCACATCTACATCTTGAATGTCTGATACTACTACTGCAGAAGAAGCATCGCCATCTCGCCGATGTGCAATACGAGTAGGCGTCACCGCCTCCGACATAGTTTCTTCTACCCCGGCTTGTCCCCCTTGGCTGTTAATCAATCGTTGCACTACAGTTTCGGGAGAAATAGCACCCTCACCAATTGCGATATAAAGGTCGCTTACATCGTTACGATGCAAATCTTCAGCTACTGCCCGTAAAGTTTCATGCGACATTAAACGCTGGATTGGCTCATTCTTACGCCGAATAGTTTTCGCTAACTTTTCTTTGCCTTCTTCTAAAGCTTCATCGCGTCGATTGCGAGTAAACCATGCTTTAATTTTTGCTTTCGCCTGCGGGGTGGCTACAAAATCAATCCAACCTTGGCTAGGACCAGCATCTTCCGATTTTGCAGTGATAATTTCTACAGCATCACCAGATTCTAACCGGTAGTCTAAGGTCACTAGACGGTCATTAACTTTTGCTCCTACCGTACGATGCCCTACTTCTGTATGAATGGCATAAGCAAAATCTACCGGAGTTGCCCCCATTGCCAACTCTAGAACTTCGCCAGCTGGAGTAAACACATAAACCTGACTACCCGACATTTCATATCGTAAAGACTCTAAAAACTCAGCCGGATCGGCGGTATCACGCTGCCAGTCCACTAGCTGACGCAACCACTCTAGCTGTGAATCCTCATCACTATTATTAACGCTACCGTCTTGCTGGTTAGGGTTTTCTTTATATCGCCAATGTGCTGCTACGCCAAACTCAGCCCGTCGATGCATTTCATGAGTTCTAATTTGCACCTCAATTGTGCGTCTATCCGGGCCTAATACCGAGGTGTGAATAGACTGATAAAAGTTAAACTTCGGGGTGGCGATATAATCTTTAATACGCCCTTGAATCGGAGTGAATACAGAGTTTGCTACTCCTAAAGCGGTATAACAATCTTGCACTTCATTTACTAGGACACGCACTCCAATTAAATCGTATATATCCTCAAAATCTCTGCCACGCAAAATCATTTTCTGATAAATCGAATAATAATGCTTAGGGCGTCCGGAAATTACACATTCCACTTTCGCGTTAGTTAATTCTGTTTTTAATTGCTGCGTAACTTTTTCAATATAGGCTTCACGTTCCGGATTGCGTTCCTTCACCATACGTTCAATCTCGGAATAAACAGCAGGATATAAAGTTTTGAAAGATAAATCTTCTAGTTCCCATTTAATAGAATTCATACCTAGCCGATGCGCCAAAGGAGCATAGATTTCTAGGGTTTCACGTGCTTTATTTTGAGCTGAGGAAGAAGATACGAATCCCCAAGTACGGGCGTTATGCAGACGATCGCCAAGTTTAATAAGCAACACGCGAATGTCTTTGGCCATTGCCACTACCATTTTACGCACTGTTTCAGCTTGGGCTGCTTCCCCAAATTCTACTTTATCTAGTTTGGTTACTCCGTCTACCAATACCGCAACAGTAGCTCCAAATTCTTTTTGTAAATCTTTTAATTTATAACCCGTATCTTCTACCGTATCGTGCAATAAGGCAGCCACTAGAGTATCTTCATCCAAGCCTAGCTGAGCTAAAATAGTGCATACTGCAATCGGGTGGGTAATATAAGGTTCGCCAGATTTACGTTTTTGCCCCTGATGCCAGTGATTAGCCACCTCATAAGCCCGCACAATCCGTTCCAAATTTAGAGGGCGCTTTCCAATGGCTTGCATTACGCTATCTAGCTCGGCGGGAATTTCATGACGCACCGCTGCAGCATCTAACCAAGCATACTTACTATTAGCTGTTTTATTTTTAATAGTGCGCATTTTTCCGTCCATGTAGGGATTATACTTTACTGCCAATAGGTTCCTCTAACTATAAACAACCGTTTTATAAAATTTGGGGTAGGTATTTTGTAAAATACCTACCCCAATAAATAGTTAAGTTTTGTGATTAGTATGTTAGCACTGAGTCTACAGGCACATCTGAACCTAATAGCGCCCGACCACCTAGTTCTGCCAACTCTAAGAGTACACATAAACCAGCTGGATTACCGCCTGCTTGCTGAATTAGATTAAAAGCAGCAGCAGCAGTACCACCAGTAGCTAATACATCATCAATCACTAATACGCGCATTCCGTCTTCTACCGTAAAGGGTTGTAACTCCATGCGAGCCGAACCGTATTCCAAATCGTAGTCTACTCCTACTACTGGGCCTGGAAGCCGTCCTGCTTTACGCACAGTAAGCATACCTACTCCTAAAGCTACCGCTAAAGGAGCTGCTAAAATGAAGCCGCGTGATTCCAAACCAGCCACAGCATCTACTTTACCGCGATATCGTTCAGCTAAAATGTCGATTAATGCACTAAACGCTTCAGCATCTGCTATTAGCGGGGTAATATCGCGAAACAATACGCCCGGAGCTGGAAAATCCTGTACTTCGCGCACATGGCTAGCCACTAAATCTAATACGTCTTGCGGAAAAATGGCGTTATCTGCCATAGTCACTACTTTCTCTTCTTTCGCTTAGGCTGAGCTTGATTGCCGCGATGAGTGCCTGCAACTCGCTCGGTTAATTCCACCTCGGCAAGTTTAGCTGATTTTTCCGCTTTAACGGAAACTTGTTTCAAATGTTTAGACGCTGCACTAGGATTGTCTCGCAATTCGAGCACCTGCGCGGTGTGTTCCTGAATTTCTTTATTACGCAAAGCCAAAGTAACTGCCAGTGGAGCTGCAATAAAGATAGAAGAAATCGTAGAGAGCAACATTCCGATAAACATTACTAATGCCAAATCACGCAAAGTATCTGCCCCAAAGATCCCCACTCCAATTAGCAATACGGCAATTACAGGAAGTAAACCAGTAATTGAAGTATTTAAGGAACGAATCAAAGTCTGGTTGATTGCCAGATTAGCTTCTTCAGCAAAAGTAACTTCGGTCTGTTCACGCAACTCTTGCGTATTTTCACGCACCTTATCAAACACTACTACGGTATCGTACAAGGAATAACCCATAATCGTTAAGATACCAATAATGGTAGCTGGGGTGATTTCCAAGCCGAGCACCCAATATGCTCCTAAAGTAACTACAAAATCGTGTAGCAAGGCCCCTACCGCACCTACTGCGATCGTCCAAGAGCGGAAGTAAATAATTAACACTAGCGATACTGCTACCATGAAAATAATCATGGCGCGAATTGCTTTTTGTAAAATATCCGCACCCCAAGACGGGCCAATATAAGTAGAAGTTACTTCAGCTACTGGCACTTCATAGGCTTTAGCTAAGGCTTCTTTTAAGGTTTGAGTTTCCTTATCGTTTAGTTGCATAGTTTGTACACGGATAGCAGACTCTCCCACTGAAGAAATACGTGGTGCGTCATCTCCACCTACTTTTGCTACTACTTCATAGGCTTTAGTATGCGCAGTATCTGCCACCCCGCTAATAGTAAACTGGGATCCGCCTCGGAACTCAATGCCTAAGTTTGGATCTTTCACTGCGAAAGATACTACGGAAAGCAACATAAAGAATAAGGCAATTCCAAACCATATTCTCCGTTTAGCAATTACTTGAAACGATAGCTTACTGGAGTAAAGATCGTTTCCGATTTGGTACATCGACTTCATGCGATACCACCTTCTTCCACTTCAGTTGCTTTTTGCTCCTTTTGCGCACGCCGTTCAGCAGCTCTGCGCTGTGCTAAACTCATTTTTTTCTCACCAGAGACAAGCTCACTGCTATCCTGCGTTGCTACTGCGTTTTCTGTATCAAGATTTTCTTTACCTGTCTTATTACTTACTAAAACAGTATTTAAACTGGTAGCTCCTCGTCCGCGGTAGAAAGACACATTGCGTAATTTAGCTTCATTTAGACCCGAATATGGCCGACCCTCTCCAAAGAGTTTAGTCTTACCCAAAGCGTACATGATTGGATAGGTAAACATCATTAC
>CAMCHI010000027.1 GCA_945874735.1 uncultured Arcanobacterium sp.
AGCTGGACAACTCTACGGTTACCGCCTATATGGCACTTGGGATCCTACCCAAGGTCTACGTTACAATCCAGCTAAGGTAATGCTCGATCCTTACTCCCCAGGAATTGGTAAGTATCCTACTTTACATTCTGCTTTATATGCACATACGGTAAATTCGGATTTATCTGAGGTCACTCCGCTTACTCCCGACTTGCAAGATTCTGCTAGTGTAGCAGCCTTAGGAATAGTGCTTCCTCCCAGCCCAACTACTGCTTATAGCACCTCACCGCGTATCCCTTGGGAAGATACCGTCATTTATGAAGCACACGTAGTGGGATTAACTAAACAATTTTCCCAAATACCTGCCGAGTTACGTGGTACTTACAAAGGGGTGGCACACCCTGCCACTATCGCATACTTGAAGAATCTCGGTATAACAGCTTTAGAACTCCTACCCATACACGCTAAATTTTCTGAACCATTTTTAGCAAATAAGAAATTAGAAAATTACTGGGGGTATAACACTCTGTCTTATTTCGCTCCCGAAGCCAGCTATGCCACGCAAGCTAGTCAAGCAGCAGGAGCAGAAGCAGTAATAGCCGAAGTACAGCAAATGGTAGAAGCACTGCATACTGCGGGTATAGAAGTGATACTCGATGTAGTGTACAACCACACCTGCGAAGGTGGTAAGAACGGCCCTAGCCTTTCTTGGCGCGGAATCGACAATACCGCCTATTATCGACACAGCTCTCAGCACCCGGCTGAATATATCGACACTACTGGGTGTGGAAATTCTTTTGATTTCCGCAAAACAAACGTAAACCAACTCACCTTAGACAGCTTGCGTTATTGGGTAACAGAAATAGGAATTGACGGTTTCCGTTTTGATTTGGCAGTGACTTTAGGACGCACTGGAGATAATTTCCAAACCTTCCATCCACTATATCTCGCTATGATTACCGACCCTGTGCTAAGCAAGGTGAAACTAATTAACGAACCGTGGGATTTAGGCCCAAATGGCTGGCAGACTGGCAATTTCTTACAACCTACTGCAGATTGGAATGACCGCTTCCGCGATAGTTTACGCGATTTCTGGGTAAGCGATTTACCCCGTTTAAGTAATGGAGAAGCAGCTAGTAGCTTAGCAGAACTCGCCACCCGTTTAGCTGGTTCTGCTGATCTTTTTGCGCACGGCTATGCTGGCACAGAACGCGGAGTAACTGCCACTATTAATTTTGTGACTGCACATGACGGCTTTACGATGCGGGATTTAGTAAGTTACAACGAAAAACACAATGAAGCTAATCTAGAAAACAATCATGACGGTTCTACTCACAACCGTTCTTGGAATCATGGAGTGGAAGGCGATGCTCTTTTAAGCAGCAATCCAGATATTGCTACCGAAAGACGTAAAACTGTGCGCAACCTGTTGGCAAGTTTAATTTTTGCTGCTGGCACTCCTATGCTTACTGCAGGCGATGAACAATATAAAACCCAACAAGGCAACAACAATGCTTACTGCCAAAACAGTGAAATTTCTTGGCTAGCTTGGGAAGAAAATAGCGAGAGTCAAGATTTATTAGCCACTACTTCTTATTTATTAGAGTTACGACGCACCTATCCGGCTTTCCGTCCCTCTAAATTCTATCAGGGCAGTAACAATGAAACAGACACTCAAGTTTTGCCTGATTTACAATGGCTAAACTCAGAAGCACAACCCCTAACTACTACCCAGTGGAATGACGGACACACCCGTATTTTACAAATGTGGCGTTCCGGTAATGGCACTTCCCCTGACGTACTACTTATTATCAACGGACTTCCCCGAGAAAGTTCAGCTAGTTTACCTCAAGGACGTGGCACCAAATTCCAGCTAATGTGGAATTCCACTTGGGAGCGCCCTACTACCCGCACTAAGCCTGCTTATCAACCCGGCGCTCGCGTATTTCTTCCTCCGATGAGCTTGCAAGTGTATATAGCTCAACCAACCGAAGATTAGGCACTCTTAACTCGTTATTGAATTAGTGCACTTAGCACTAAGATATTAACGAATAGATAAAACGAAAACGGCTTAGCTGAAATTCTGTAATTAATCCAGCTATGCTGACAAAAAAGATTGCTAAGCTGTTTTCTATCTCTATCCTCCGCTAGTATAGTAAAGCAAAGTTTATAAAGAATTTTTCGTAACAACAAAGGTAATAGCAATGACTGAACAAACCGCAACTGAATTATTAGGAAATGCTACTTCAGATGCTTCGCTCGCCCAAGCGCGTATTGTGAGCGCCAAAATTAAAGAAGCTATTACTAAAGACCCCAGTGAGTTTCGAGTATTAACCGGAGATCGCCCTACCGGTAATTTACATATCGGGCACTATTTTGGTTCTTTACGTAACCGTGTAGAACTACAGCAAGCTGGAGTAGACACATGGGTATTAATTGCCGACTATCAAGTAATTACCGATCGTGACAATACCGGCCCAATCAGTGAGCGGGCTTACTCACTACTCACCGATTATTTAGCTGTAGGTATTGATCCCCAAAAAGCCACCATTTTTAACCATTCTCAGCTTCCAGAGCTAAACGAACTAATGCTTCCATTCCTTTCGCTGGTAACTGAAGCAGAATTGCGCCGCAATCCTACAGTGAAAGCAGAACTTGAAGCCACAAACGGACGAGCTATGTCTGGTCTACTTCTCACCTACCCCGTACATCAAGCCGCCGATATTTTATTCTGCAAAGCTAATCTAGTACCAGTAGGTAAAGACCAACTTCCTCATTTAGAGCAAGCTCGTGTAATTGCAGACCGTTTTGAGGCACGCTACGGACACGCAGATTTACCGGCCCCAATTTTCCGCCGTCCTCAGGCTTTACTTTCGGAAGCAGAAACCGTGCTAGGCCTAGATGGCACTAAGATGAGCAAATCACGCGGAAATACTATTGAAATTGGTATGACGGCAGATCAAACTGCAAAACTAATTAAACGGGCTGTTACTGATTCGCAACGTTTCATTACTTACGATCCAGAAAATCGTCCAGAAGTTTCCAATTTAGTACTGTTAGCTGCTCTCGCCAGTGGCAAAGATCCACACACGATTGCGCAAGAAATCGGAAACGGTGGAGCTGGCATGTTGAAAGCAGTAGTAACTGAAGCTATAAATGAGCATTTTGCTCCAATTCGGGAACGTCGTTTAGCCCTTCAAGAGGACAGAGCCTATTTAGAAAGCGTACTAACACAAGGAGTAGCTAAAGCACGCGAACAAGCTCAAGCTACTTTAGCTGAGGTGCACGCTGCTCTTAATATGCGCTACTAAACATACCAGGAGATACGGCATACTATTGTCCATTATCCGCTAAAAATAAACAAAAAATTTTACCAGCAGTTTCGCAAGTTAGTATCTGTCTATTTTGCAAACTGCTGGTTTATTTTCTTCCGTCTTTTACAATACTTTCCCTAAATCCTGTCTACCAGCCCTTAAAAGTTCACCAGAATATTTTCATAAGAAAAACCTGCAAAAAATTAATTACATTCTCACCTATTTCTTAGATAAAATTAAAGGGTTGTAATAACGGCTAGTTTAAGCCAAGAACGATAGGAATTTTAATGACCAACGCTGATATGCGTCATGAAATCGGTGCTAATGTACGTGCAGTATCTGGACGCAGTCCTCACTCTGCACTACCTATTGAATACTGGTCTGCTACCGCCCATACAGTAATGTCTGAGTTAGCTGACCGCTGGGAATCCACCGAAGAAAAATATAATGCTACTCGTATGCAACATTACTTCTCTGCCGAGTTTTTAATGGGCAGAGCTTTACTAAACAATTTAAGCAACCTAGGAAAAATTGAGGAAGCCCAATCCGCTCTAGCTGCACACGGACAAAATTTAAGTGATGTATTAGAAGCAGAAAACGATGCTGCTTTAGGTAACGGCGGGTTAGGACGTCTAGCTGCTTGTTTCTTGGATTCTTGCGCTACTTTAGATTTGCCAGTCCGCGGATACGGTATTTTGTATCGTTACGGTTTATTTAAGCAGTACTTTAAGCATGGCTATCAGCAAGAAAAGCCAGATGCTTGGATGGAAGAAGGCTATCCGTTTGTAATCCGGCGAGAAGAAGAACAAAAACTAGTTACTTACAACGACCTAAAGGTACGTGCTATCCCTTATGATATGCCAATTACCGGCTATGGCACGGATAATGTAAACACACTCCGCCTTTGGAAGTCTGAACCAATTGAAGACTTTGATTATAACGCTTTCAACTCGCAGCGCTTCACTGATGCCATCGTGGAGCGAGAGCGCGTAAACGATATTTGCCGTGTACTCTATCCGAACGACACTACTTTCGAAGGCAAAGTATTGCGTGTGCGTCAGCAATACTTCTTCTGCTCAGCTTCCTTGCAAGCTATTGTCGAAAACGAATTACGCCAGCGTGGCACGCTAGATAATTTCGGCGAGTATAATTCCATTCAGCTAAACGACACCCACCCAGTATTAGCTATTCCTGAATTAATGCGTATCCTGCTCGATGAGCATGATTACTCTTGGGAAGACGCATGGGCAATCGTAGCGAAAACTTTTGCATATACCAACCACACTGTATTAGCAGAAGCATTAGAAACTTGGGAAATTTCGATCTTTGATCGACTATTCCCACGCATCATGGAAATTATTTACGAAATTGATCGCCGTTTCCGCAGTGAATTATTAGAAGCTGGCTATCACCCTGGCAAGGTAGACTATATGGCTCCCGTATCCGGCAATCGGGTACGCATGGCTTGGATTGCCTGCTATGCTTCTTACTCTATTAATGGCGTGGCAGCACTACATACTGAGATTATTAAGAAAGATACTTTGCATGACTGGTATGAAGTATGGCCAGAAAAGTTTAACAACAAAACTAACGGGGTAACTCCTCGTCGTTGGCTCAAACAGTGCAACCCACTATTAGCAGAACTACTCACTGAATTATCTGGTAGTGACGCTTGGGTACGTAATCTAGACGAGCTAAAATCTTTAGCACATCATGCCGATAATCCAGCAATTATGGATAGACTAAATCAAATAAAGCACGCTAATAAAGTAGATTTTGCTGCCTGGATTAAAGAACGGCAAGGCATTGAAATTGATCCTGAAGCAATCTTTGACGTACAAATTAAGCGTCTACATGAATATAAGCGTCAATTAATGAATGCACTCTATATTCTAGATTTGTATTACCGTATCAAAGAAAATCCTGCCTTAGAATTCCCTAAGCGTGTCTTTATTTTCGGTGCGAAAGCTGCTCCTGGTTATGTGCGTGCAAAGGCAATTATTAAATTGATTAACGAAATTGCCAAGCTGGTTAATAACGATCCAATAGTTAGCCAGACCATCAAGGTGGTATTTGTAGAGAACTACAACGTATCTCCAGCTGAGCATATTATTCCGGCTGCTGATGTATCAGAACAAATCTCCACTGCCGGTAAAGAAGCCTCCGGTACTTCTAATATGAAGTTTATGATGAACGGCGCACTCACCTTAGGCACAATGGACGGTGCGAATGTGGAAATCGTAGACTCCGTAGGAACTGATAATGCTTACATCTTTGGCGCATTAGAAGAAGAACTACCAGCTTTGCGAGCTAATTACGACCCTAAGTGGGTAGCCGCTCAAACTCCTGGTCTAAAGCGCGTCCTAGATGCTCTAGTAGACGGCACGCTAAATGATGACGGCACTGGAATGTTCCACGATTTGCTCAATTCATTATTGGACAACAATGGCTGGGAACCAGCTGACCAATACTACGTATTAGGCGATTTTGCTTCTTATCGAGAAACTCGCGATGCTATGGCTAGCGATTATTTCGCAGATCGGCTCGCTTGGGCCAAGATGTGTTGGAAGAATATCGTAGAATCTGGTCGCTTCTCATCTGATCGCACTATCAGCGATTACGCACGCGAAGTATGGAAGATTCAGCCAGAAAAAATCTAGATATGAATAAAGTGTAATTCTGAGGAGTTACACCCAATAAACAAAATTAGGGGTAGAGTCTTAATCCTAAGCTCTACCCCCTATTTTTTATTATTTCTAAATTAAAATCAACGAACAATAAATTTGGCGCTAAATAACGCCAATATATCTTTATACGTTCTTGCAAAAAGAAAAACTACGCCCAAATTGTGTCGTAAACTACGCATCAATCATCTAAAATAGTGCTGTGAGCACAAATAATAATAAGCCGACAAAAGTCGCCAGCAATTCTTCTAGAGAATCCAAAACTGTTGAGTTAGCACCATTTTCTTCTGTAGGTAGAATCCCAATTATTGACGTTTCTCCCTGCCTAGCTAATGGTGCTTGGCCTGCCAAAGCTACTGAGTTTGAGGCTTTCCCTGTGCAAGCCACTATTTTCCGTGAAGGGCACGATTTATTCGGCGCAGAGTGCGTGCTTTATGATCCCACCGGAAAAGTAGCACAAGTAGTGCCCATGATAGATATAGCTCCTGGCTTACGTCGGCATGAAGCTTGGATGACTCCTACTTTCCCTGGAGCTTGGGAATTCCAAATTCGCGCCTACAGCGATCCTTGGGCTACTTGGAAACACACTGCTGAAATCAAACTAGCTGCAGAAGTAGACATACCCTTAGTGTTTTTAGAAGCAGAAGCCTTACTAAAGCGGGCCCTAAAGCTCACTCCCCGCAATTCTTCTGCCCGTCAAACCTTACGTGAAGCTATCGGAGCAGTAGGTAAAAAGCGCAGCACTCCTAAACAGCGTTTTGCAGCAGCTACCTCCCCAGAGGTGAGTGCTGTATTAACAGAATATCCAATTCGCGACGGTCTAACTGAGTCGGCACGCTACCCAGTACAGGTCGATCGTATTCGCGCGTTAGTAGGCGCTTGGTATGAGATTTTTCCACGTACTGTGGGTGCACATCGCGATCCGCACACCAACCAGTGGGTATCGGGTACTTTTGCGAGCGCTGCTAAAGATTTGCCACGTATCGCGAAAATGGGATTCAATGTAGTTTATCTTACCCCTATTCATCCTATTGGTGTCACCAATCGTAAAGGACGCAACAATACTCTGACTGCCCTGCCTGGAGATCCTGGTTCTCCATATGCTATTGGCAGTGCCGAGGGTGGGCATGATGCTATTCACCCTGATTTAGGTACTTTTGCAGATTTTCAAGATTTTGTAGCCCAAGCAAAAGAATTAGGTCTAGAAGTGGCTCTGGATATTGCTCTGCAGTGTTCTCCTGACCATCCTTGGGTCACCCAGCATCCCCAGTGGTTTACCACGCGCGCAGACGGCACTATTGCTTATGCGGAAAATCCGCCCAAAAAATATCAAGATATTTACCCATTAAATTTTGATAACGATCCTGAAGGTATCTATCAAGAAATTAAACGGGTACTAGAGCTTTGGGTGGCACAAGGTGTAACACTTTTCCGAGTGGATAACCCCCATACCAAACCACTCGATTTTTGGCATCGGATTTTAACCCACTTCCGGATTAACCACCCAGAAGTAATTTTCCTTTCCGAAGCATTCACTCAACCACCTATGATGCAAACCTTAGGAATGATTGGCTTCCATCAGTCTTATACTTATTTCACTTGGCGTAATGAAAAAACCGAGATCGAAGAATACCTGTGGGAAGTTTCTCGCCAATCTGATGCACGGATTCGGCCCGCATTCTGGCCTACAACTCATGATATTCTCACTCCTTATATGCAAAGAGGTGGCGCACCAGCTTTTGCTATTCGTGCTATTCTTGCAGCTACTGCTGCTCCAACTTGGGGTATTTACTCTGGTTATGAATTAATTGAGAATGTGCCACGCCCTGGAGCGGAAGAGCAAATAGATAACGAAAAGTATGAGTATAAAGAGCGCAAATTTACAGGGCTCGCTTATGAAGGCATGGAACGGTTACTTACCATGCTAAATGATATTCGTGCTAAACATACTGCTTTGCAGCGCCTACGCAATATCACTATTCATCCTACTTCTAGCGATAAAATTTTATGCTTCTCCAAGACGGTACGTCCCGAAGAGAATGAAGGCAAGAGCGATACTGTAATCGTGGTATTAAATCTTGATCCTTATGCCTCACGCGACGCCGTTATCCAGCTTGATTTATCTGCTTTGGGTGCTGCTCCTACTTGGGATAGCGCGCCGGTATTAAAAGTACGTGATGAATTTTCTGGACAAACCTATCTATGGAATGAACGTCCTTATGTACGACTAGATCCCCATGCCCAAGTAGCACATATTTTAGAAGTGGAGGTGCTAAATAAATGAGTACAATTACTGATTTAGGGCTAGCGCTTCCAGAAAATGCCTTGTTAGAAGTACTAAATGAATGGATTGGCAAATTACGCTGGTTTACCGCTAATCGTAAAGAACCAAACCTAACTTTAGCTGGCGTGCAGGTACTCGAAAAACGCGCTGAAGATGCTACTATTCTCTTTGTTTTAGCCTCAGAGGCAGCTAAGTTTTTTGTACCTATCATTTTTCTTTCTCCACAAGCACCTGAGCTACTCGAGTTACAAGAAATTCCCCAAGCTATAATTGGTAGCTTAAAAATTCAAGAACAAAACTACATATTAGTAGATGCTACCGAGCATAAACGGGGACAACTGGTGCTACTGCGTGCCTGCTTTGGAGAATTTAATTTAGACGTAGAACCAGAATTATTGCAAGGTACTGCTTTGCGGAGCAGTACCGCATTACTGCCTGAGATTAGTAGCGTGCAAAAGATTCGCTCGGAACAATCTAATACTTCTATCATTTTCCACTTTGCCACCCCAGATACTGCCGGATCTGCTGGAATTATCTTAAAGCTATTCCGACTACTACATATTGGTCTAAATCCTGATGTAGAATTACAAATCGCTTTAGACCGTACTGGCACACGTACAGTGCCGCGGCAATATGGTTGGGCCAGTTTACACACTCCTGAAGGAAGTGCTGACTTCTTGGTGGCACAAGAGTTTTTAGCTGGCGCTAAAGATGCTTGGCAAGTATTTCAAGAAGAATTAGCAGCTGGCACTGCTAGTCCTAGCCAACCAGAAACTATCATAGCTTTAGGCACTATGACCGCCGATTTTCATACTGCATTAGCTAATAACTTCCCTACTCTTACCGTAAACCGTGATATAAAATTACAGGCTTTAGCAAAATGGCAATCTCAATTGGCGCAAGCTGTAAGTATTGCACCAGCATTAGCTCCTTTGACTGAAGCAATTAATTCTATTTTCCAGAATGCAGTAGAACTAGAATGGCCAGTAGCGCAGCGTATTCACGGCGATTACCATTTAGGGCAAATTTTACATAGTGCTGAACAGGGCTGGTTTGCGTTTGATTTTGAGGGAGAACCCCTGAAACCTTTAGCCGAACGCACTAACCCGTCTTTTGCCTTACGCGATGTAGCTGGCATTTTGCGTTCTTTCGATTACGCAGCTGGCAATGCCGAACTAACTGGGCAGCCCACTAGTTTTACTCGTCCTTGGGCAGAATCTGCTAGTGCTTTATTCTTACAAGGCTATGGCACTCTCTCTGACCAAGAAACGGCGCTCTTAAAAGCATTCATGCTGGATAAAGCCCTTTACGAAGTAATATACGAAGCTACTTACCGCCCCCGCTGGCTATCTATTCCATTGCGAGGTGTGCAAGCACTAGTATCTCAGCACAGTGAATAACGCTAGGTTTTTACGTGCTAAACCATGATTTTAGTACGTAAAAACCACTTTCAACTTTTCCGTTAAGCATGAAAAATAGCGGTATTCCAATCTAGGCGAGTAAATAGCTCTCGCCCAGCTTCCTCAGTATAATGTAATAGCAGGTCTAACCCTACCAAAGCGAAAGAGTGATCTTATGACTTCGCAACCTATCAACGTTGATACCGCAATTTTGGATGCCGTTTCTAACGGATACTATCACTCTCCGCACGACGTATTAGGCATACATTTAAGTGAAACTTGCGCAACCGTGCGGGTAATTCGCCGTTTTGCCGACACGGTCACTATCGTCACCACCGATGGAAAATATCCAGCTACGCATGAATTTAACGGTATATGGGTAGCTACTCTGCCAGATAATCATATACGCGACTATCAAGTGCTTGCCACCTACGGCAATACCGAGCATTTAACTGAAGACGGATACCGTTTCCTCCCCACAATTGGTGATATAGATAAGCATCTTTTTAACGAAGGACGACACGAACAACTCTGGCAAGTATTAGGCGCACATATCCGCCAATACGACTCCACATTAGGGCCAGTACAAGGAACCAGCTTCACCGTTTGGGCCCCTAATGCACGCGCTGTGCGTGTAATTGGCGATTTTAACGGCTGGAATGGCGTTACAAACGCTATGCGCACTTTAGGTCAATCTGGCTTATGGGAACTATTCGTTCCTGAAGCCAAAGTCGGGGATCGCTACAAGTTTGAGCTACAATATCAAGATGGTTCTTGGCACCAAAAAGCAGACCCGA
This sequence comes from uncultured Arcanobacterium sp., assembly GCA_945874735.1. Lineage (GTDB taxonomy): Bacteria > Actinomycetota > Actinomycetes > Actinomycetales > Actinomycetaceae > Arcanobacterium_A. The sequence goes on from CAMCHI010000027.1 coordinate 10,459, forward strand.
TGGCACGGCGCACAGAAGTACCTCCGTCCACTGCTTCTATTGTTACTGCCAGTGATTTTACTTGGGAAGATGAAGCCTGGCTAGAAGCACGAAAAGCCCACAATCCCCATAACGGCCCACTTTCTATTTACGAAGTTCATTTAGGATCATGGCGCAAAGGCTTAAACTATCGAGAACTAGCGCCTCAATTAATCGGGCACGTTAAATATCTAGGTTTTACACACGTAGAGTTCTTACCTGTGAGCGAGCACCCCTATGGCCCATCTTGGGGATATCAAGTAACTTCCTACTATGCTCCTACTGCTCGTTTCGGTGGCCCCGACGATTTCCGTTATTTAGTAAATGAACTACATAAAGCAGGAATTGGTGTAATTATCGACTGGGTACCTGCCCACTTCCCTAAAGATGAATGGGCACTAGCACGTTTTGACGGCACTGCATTATATGAAGATCCTAATCCTTTGCGTGGCGAACACCCAGACTGGGGTACATACATTTTCAACTTTGGACGCAACGAAGTACGCAATTTCTTAGTAGCTAACGCTTTGTATTGGTTATCTGAGTTCCATATTGACGGTATCCGCGTAGATGCAGTAGCCTCCATGCTCTACCTTGATTACTCTCGCAATGCTGGACAATGGCAACCAAACATTCATGGAGGACGAGAAAATCTAGAAGCTATTTCTTTCATTCAAGAAGTTAATGCCAGCTCTTACCGCCTACACCCTGGAATTATGATGATTGCCGAGGAATCCACGTCTTGGGGTGGAGTAACTGGTTTAACCGAGCATGGCGGTTTAGGTTACGGTCTGAAGTGGAATATGGGTTGGATGAACGATACTTTACGGTATCTGCAAGAAAAGCCTATCAACCGCCGCTGGCATCATGGAGAACTCACTTTCTCTCTAGTTTACGCTTTCTCCGAGCAGTTCTTACTACCCCTATCTCATGATGAAGTAGTGCATGGCAAAGGTTCACTTTATGGCAAGATGCCAGGCGATCATTGGCAAAAACTAGCTGGTTTGCGTTTACTATATGCCTATCAATGGTCACATCCGGGCAAGCAGCTACTATTTATGGGGCAAGAATTTGGGCAGATTGACGAGTGGAGCGATGACCGTGGTATCGACTGGTGGCTCACTCAACAAGCCGACCATGATGGCTTAATGAGCTGTGTAAAAGCACTAAATGAAGTGTACAAACAGTATCCAGCGCTCTGGGAAGCTGATTTTAGCAATGAGGGCTTTGAGTGGATTGATGTCACTGACGGTGACCACAATGTACTTTCTTATTTGCGCAAGACTAGCGATGGAAAGCAAAAAGTTGCCGTAATCTGTAACTTCTCTGGTATTACACATAGCCAGTATCGCGTAGGTTTACCACAAGACGGAAAATGGCATGAGATTTTTAATTCCGACGCATTAGAATTTGGCGGATCTGGGGTAGGAAACCTAGGGCAAGTTGTGGCTGAAGCCGAGCCTTGGAATGGGCGACCTTATTCTACGCTAATTGAACTTCCTCCCTATGGAGTAGTTTTCTTAGCTCCTGCTTCTGATACAGAAACAGAGGAGAACTAACCAAAAACGAAAGAAAGCTAAAACGTAAAACTCAATACTCTTAAACGCTTTAACACTTTACGATGATGAGATATGTGGTTTTAGCAATTTTCTGTGGTGTTTAGTTAGCTTTTACGGCTCGTTTTTTACTTATCACTTGGCGTGCTATTTCTGCGTGCCTTTTCACCTACATTTCGTTTATATTTTCTTTCTACTCTCTACCCAGTAAGTTATGCAGTTAGTTTCCCTTTTCTGCAAATTTTTTCAGAATTTTTCAGAAAAACTATCCAGAAAATTTTATTTAAGCCCGTATTTTCTATCCGTTTGCGCTAAAATAAATCTAAACATATCCCTAAATATCTAAGTAAAATATAGGATTAACCTAAAATTTAAGGGAAAGGTGCGCAAAATGGTTAAAAAACTCCGTCTAGTAGATATTGCAAAAGTTGCAGGAGTTTCTACGGCAACCGTTTCGCGCGTCCTAAACGACACCGGATTAGTAGCCCGCGAAACCCGCCACGCCGTCCTAGCTGCTCTAGACATCTTAGGGTATGAACGCCCCGAGCGCCTCCGCGAACGCGGTAATGCATTAATTGGCTTAATCGTACCTGAATTAACCAATCCTATCTTCCCTATTTTTGCACAGCATATCCAAACCTCTCTAGCCCTACGCGGTTACACCCCCGTGCTTGGCACCCAATATGCTGGCGCAACCACTGAATCTACCTTTGTAGATAGCATGCTCGAACAAGAAGTGTCGGGCATTATTTTTGTTTCTGGTCTACACGCCGACCACACTGCTAACCTAAGCCACTATAAAACTATTGCCGATCACCATATCCCCTTCGTCACCATTAACGGAGCCAACCCGGAAATAAATGCTCCCGATTTTTCTACCGACGACCGTTTCGCAGTAGGTATTGCGCTTCGACACCTAATCGCTCAAGGGCACACCCGCATCGGCTTAGCTACCGGCCCATTACGTTTCATTCCAGCACGAGAAAAATCTTTAGCCTTTACCGAAACTATGCAAAAATTACTACCAAATATACCACCACTACAAAGCCATACTCTCTTCACTTTAGAAGGCGGACAAGCCGCAGCACACCACTTAATATCTCGCGGTTGCACCGCCATTATTTGCAGCTCAGACGTAATGGCCTTAGGAGCAATCCGTTACTGTCAAAATATGGGTATCCAAGTCCCCCAAGATGTATCAATTATTGGCTTTGACGACTCCCCATTTATCACATTCACTAACCCCTCACTTACCACCTTGCATCAACCCGTCAAATCACTATGTGAAGCCGCTGTGAATGCATTAGTAAGTCTAATCAATAATCCTGAGCACAACGTATCTTCCATGCGTTTCACTCCCGAACTAATCGTGCGAGAATCCAGCGGAATGTGTAAAAAATAGTTCCTTAGATATATTTACATTCCCTCCCCTGCTCTATAGTCTCTGCTTACTTAAAAACGCTTATCACAAGTCTTGTATCCCAACACTTACCTAACACCAAGGAAAGCCCTATGACCACTTTACTAGTTACACCAGATACCACTGCCCACACCGACCGTCCTTGGTGGCATGACGCAGTAATTTATCAAGTATATCCCCGTTCTTTTTACTCAACTTCTGGAAAATACGGCACTTTAGCCGGTGTAATTGAAAAAATCCCCCACTTTGTAAAACTCGGAATTGACGCTATCTGGCTCTCTCCCTTTTACACCTCTCCGCAAAAAGACGCCGGTTATGATGTAGCTGATTATTACAATGTAGATCCACGTTTTGGCGATATTAAAGACGCTCAAGCACTAATCAAAAACGCACATACTCATCAGCTAAAAGTTATTGTTGATTTAGTACCGAATCATACTTCAGACCAGCACAACTGGTTCCAAACAGCCTTAGCAGCAGGGCCGGAAAGCCCAGAACGTGCCCGCTACTGGTTTGCCCCCGGCAAAACTCCCAACGATCCCCCTAATGGCTGGCGTTCAGTATTTGGGGGAAGTGCTTGGACTAAAGTATCTGACCGTCCAGATGCTCCTGGCAGCCCTTGGGAAAACGATACAAGCTGGTATCTACACTTATTTGATAGCAGCCAACCAGATCTAAATTGGCAAAATACAGAGGTACGCAAAGAATTTACCAACGTTTTACGTTACTGGTTAGCACTAGGCGTAGACGGTTTCCGAATAGACGTAGCCCACGGCATGATTAAAGACCCATCTTTACGCGAATGGGATTACGAATGGCAAATGGCTGCCGGTAATAACGATGCGGGTATCCCACCTGCCCCCATGTGGAATCAAACAGGCGTACATGAAATATATCGCGAATGGAATCAGGTGCTTAGCCAAGCAGCTGGCGAACAAATGCTAGTAGCAGAAGCATGGGTAGAACCCCTATCAGAACTAGCTAAATATCTACGCCCAGACGAAATGCAACAGGCTTTCAATTTCTCTTTCCTGTCCAGCCCATTTTCTGCCTCCGCCTACCGGAAAGTAATTGCTCAAACCATTACGGAACTAAAACAAGTAGACGCTCCACCTACTTGGGTACTTTCCAATCACGATGTAGTGCGCGCTAGTTCCCGCTTTGGCTTAACAGATACCGCTAAAGTAGCTAATAGCGGAGTAGGCCCACAACATGAACAACCAGATATAGCATTAGGAGCCTTACGCGCCAAAGCAGCCCACATGCTACAAAGTGCCCTACCAGGCTCATGCTATATCTACCAAGGAGAAGAATTATCACTTCCGGAAGATACCTTACTTGCTCCGCAATATCGACAAGACCCTACTTTCTTCCGCACCCAAGGCTCAGAAATTGGACGAGATGGCTGCCGTATCCCTCTACCTTGGGACGCTAACCTACCTCACTACGGATTTACCCCTCACGAAAAACCATGGCTTCCACAGCCAGCCAATTGGGAAAAATATTGCGCTACACAACAATATGCTGATCCTGATTCTAGCTTTAACTTCTTTTCCCGTATGTACAAACTGCGCAAGACCTTAGCACTAGGTTTAGGAAGCATCGAAGATTTAAGCCAAGCAGATGAAATACACTTCTGCAATACTCGCCCAGTCTCCTATCAACTTCCCGCCTTACATATAGTGGTAGCTTTTGATTCTCCCGTTACTCTACCAAGTAATAAAGAAGTATTACTCTCCACCCAAATAGAGGTAGGAGAAGTACTGCATCCTAACAATGCCATTTGGTATTACCAGCTTTAAGATAGGTTACTTAATATATACGCCTAGTTTTACATAAAAGGACGGGAAGATTTAAGTAGTTTCTATCTTTACGCAAAACAAAAGGGCGAAATTTTCCCTGTACTTTAATGGTAAAAATTTCGCCAAAATTAGCATAGGCAAAATCTATTGCTTTTTGGGCAACTTCTATCACCTTTTCCAATCAATTTTAGTGGCAGTAAAATTGATTCCATTTCAAAATCCTTGATCATATTTGTACCAATTTTATTGAATTTTTCGATTAACTGCTCTTTGAAGCTATTCTACTTATGGTTTATTTTTGTAGCCTTTCCTTAAGAGCTTGTTTATCCTCAACCCAGGAAGGATATAGTTCTTCGTTTTCCTCCCAAAGCTGTCTAAGCTCACATCGTTCTGAAAGTATTGCATCAATCGCATTGATGGCTTTATCTTTCAGCTTTTTTAAGCCATCCGCATCCAGAGTCTTAAGCCATTCTGCCACTTCTTCATCCACAAATGCATCATACTCTGTAGAGTTTAGAACCATGTCAATCACTGTACCGGATATGATAGCAAAATGTGCCTCATCATAGTCAATTTCATCACCGGTCAATACAGTATCTAAATGCTTCTCCATGTCTAAGAGGACATTCTCTGAGTACATCAATTCACCCAATGCATCATAAGCTGAATCATCATCAAAAATTCCGTAATTCCATGCTCCCATAAGTTGCTCCTTTTATTAAAAATTAAAATTCATTTATGCAAGTTCTAACTCACAAATAACTCTTTTGTTTCCTGCTTCATCTATTGCTGTTATTTTGATGTAATCAAAGCAATTTTTCTGTACTTCTTCAAAAGAAATTTTTTCGCCATTGATTGTTTCTATACTATTCTCTTCATCAAAATCAAAGTCTTCTTTTTCTTCCTCAAAATACAAACTTTGACAAAGATTTAGTACTATATCCTTAATTTCAATTTTGCAATGGGATTATATACTACTAACTTTCCCAAACGACTTCTAAAACTTCGCCTTGCGGATTGAATTTCACACACAGAATTTGGTCGCTTTCTTCGGGAGCAATCATAAAATCCATTGTGATGTGTGAATTTTCGTCATCAATCCATAAAGAGATATTATTCAATGTCATTGCCATCACAAAATCAACAATATCCGTAGGCAAATTTTCATCCAACTCTTCTCTATGAAAATCAATATATTCACTGTCTTCTTTTAAACTTTCAACTAATGCCGTAGTCGCAACTTTGATATGTTCTTTAAGATTTTGCAAAAATTAAGCATAGCTGTCTAACATATCGGAAATGTTTTGGGTGCTCGAACTATACCAAAGGCAAGTTTCTATGCCTTCAATTTCACTTTCCCAAATCACATCAACTTCTTCTGTTAAGGTTAATTCTCCAAAAAATGTATGATTGATTTTTCCCTTATTGCTAAACAATTTAAACTCTTCTTTTGTTATTGTCATAATGTTGTTCTTTTTGTTAAAAATTAAAATTTATTTAATAAATCGTAACCAATACATTCCCATTATTTTCTAATACTTCATTATAAAAGTCTTTCATATTTTCAAAATAATCCAATAATTCTTCTTTAATTTCATCAACTTCGTCTTCATAGTCCCAAATATCAGGATATAAATCTGCTTCTTTACATTTTTGCATATCAAACTTTTCCATTACACTTTCCATATCAAAATCATTAAGCGCTTTTATGATTTTGGCTATTTCCCCTTTTTTTGTATATGCAACAAACTCTTCAACACCTTCAATGACGGTTACTCCAACAATAGCTTCACTAAGTGGATTGTTTTCTATTGGCTTATCGCTACCAACTCCTGCCAACACAAAGTGTAATGTGTCCCACATTTTATCGATATCCAATAAAATTTCAGCTTCTTCATTTTCCTCTTCTATTATTTCAAAAAATTCATCATCTTGTGTATCAAGATTTTTTAGTTCCTCTAATTTTTCATCACTAATAAATTGATAATTAGCTCTTAGTCCCATAATATTTTTCTTTTCGTTAAAAATTAAAATTTATATTTTTCTCAAAAGTTCAGGTATATTTGTATATGGCAGAGTTGAAAAATCTGTTTCTTCTATCTCTGCTATCATTTCATCATTTTTTTCAACAATAAGTCCTGTTTTAAAAACGCCATTTTTTACTTTTTCTTCAATTGTCATTAGAAGTTTTGCATCATCATAACAAATATAATCTTCTTTTGGGCAATTTTCTAAACTACCATATTTTTTATAAATGTAAGTAGGTGATAAAAGCCAATAAATCATTTTTGCTGTTTCTAAATCACATAAAGTATGGTTAATAACTTGTTC
>CAMCHI010000028.1 GCA_945874735.1 uncultured Arcanobacterium sp.
GGAGCAAAAATCCAAGCCAAAGCAAAGAAGAAAGTTAAAACCAGCACGATAGTGCCACCCGTTGGAATATCCAAAGACCACGAAAAATATAGCCCTAATATTCCTGAAAGCATCCCAATAAAAGGCGCCAAGAATAGCATTCTTCCTAATTTATCAGTCAATAATCTGGCAGTAGCCGCTGGAATCACCAATAAAGCCAACACCAACACATTTCCAATAGTTTGCACTGATATGACTACCGCTAAAGCTACAGCTACGTAAAGCAAAATATCCACCAATAAAATAGGCACGCCAGCTACTCGCGCGGTTTCACGGTCTAAAGTAATAGCAGTAAGCGGACGATGAAAAATAAACAAAAAACCTGCCACCACTATCGCCCCGATAATTGCCATCGGAATATCTTTAGCTGGCACCCCTGTAATTGACCCGAATAGAAAATCTTGTAAACTACCCGAATAGCCCGGAGCACGTGCAATCACCACAATACCTAAAGCAAAAGTACCGGCAAAAAGCACCCCGATAATAGAGTCTTCTTTCAAGCGTCTATTTTGAGAAAGTAAGGCCACCAATATCGCCGTCACTATACCCGCTATCGCTCCACCTAAAGCTAAAGACCCCCCAAACAAAAACGCAAAAGCTAAACCAGGGAATACCGAGTGCGCTACCGCATCACCGATGAACGCCATACCACGCAACACCACATACACTCCCACTAATCCACACACAAAAGCCGCAATAAGAGCCATCAGTAAAGCCCGAGGCAAAAACGCCAACAAAGGATTAAATAAATCGTTTATAAAATCAACTGGACTCAACATTTATTTAACTCCTAGCGCAGATAACAGCGGATTGGTATCTCGAATGTTAAAAGTATCTATCCAAACTTGCGGATCGTTAAGGGTATCGGGAGCACCTGCCGCCACCACTTTACGATTCAATAACACCAGACGGTCACACACAGCTCGTGCCCCTATCAAGTCATGAGTAGTCATAAGCACTGCGCACCCATCTTTAGCTAACTGAATAAACAAATCCGTCAAAAGCTCTTGAGTTGGCATATCTAAGCCGGTAAAAGGTTCATCTAATAGCAGTAAATCAGGATTTAGAGCTAAAGCTCGTGCCACTAGTACTCTTTGGCGCTGTCCCCCACTTAGTTCCGCCACGGAACGATTGGCTAACTCTCGCATTTCGGTGCGTTGTAAAGCGTGTTCCACCGCACGCCGATGCTCGATATTTATTCGTTTTAACCAGCCTAAACGCACCTCTAAAGCATTCAACACTGCTTCTCGTACCGTGATAGGAAAATCCCACGCAAACTCATGCCGTTGTGGAACGTAACCAATGAGTTTTTTGGGCTGAGAGGTGGTAATAGTGCCACAAGTAGGTTTCAGAACTCCTAAAATTGAGCGCAACAAAGTAGTTTTACCAGCACCATTTGGCCCGATTAAACCTACTAATTCACCCTGTGCTAGCTGCAACTCCACATTGTGCAACACTTCACGTCCCCCTAGTTGCACACATAAATCTGAGATTTCTAACGGGTAACTCAACTTTTCACTCTCTACTTTTATCTACAATTACATTTACAGCTTTACAGCCTGCGCGTTTAAAACTACTTTATTTATCCACTTATATTGCCCAGTTTATTTAACTACTTTTTACACACTAATGGCTTCTTACTAATTACTGCGCAAATTCTTGTTGCACCTGTATTTGCTCTGCTTTATTTAGCTTCTGTCGCCGCAAAGCCCACAGCACAATTACTCCCAAAGCTATACAAGCCACTCCAATACTTACCCACACTACAGAACTAAACCAAGGAGAATGAGCTTGCACATTTCCCTTTAGCACACTGTTTTCGGTGCCACTTCCCTGTTCACCAGCATGTACATCGGTTTTTGCCCCTTGATTTGCACTTTGCATAGCTGCCAACACAGCAGACACATCTGCGTCAATTGCTAACTGCGGATCAGTATCCCCTACCACAAAACGCAACACATCTGTGCTTACCACTTCTTCTCCCGTTAAAGTAGTGGCTTTAAAAGAAATACCTGCCAGATATACGCCTGGTTTAGTAAACACCCAATTTGCGTGCACATGAGTATTCACGTCTACCCACACGTCTTGTGGCTGTGGTTTTTGCCCATCTACCAGTAATAACGGTTCACCAAAAGTGCCATTTTGTAAAAACATCCAAGATTTTCCAGGGCCCATTACTGGCCCGATTTGCATCGTTACTCCTCTATCTACACTCTGAGTAACTGCCGGATCTTGCGTATTCCAACCCAACCATAACACTTCTGGGTTTTCAGTCTGAGGCACTACATACCATTCTTCTCCCGATTTTGCCCCCATAAAGGCATACATTTCATCGGTGGGAGCTGGCATTAAAGCTGCACTATTTACTTGTAAAATTGTTTTATCTAAAGGACGCCACACCGGAGTATTTCCACTGTCATCACGAGCTAAAGCCTTCCACTGCCCGTCCACCAAACGTGGCCCTAAATCCACGTGTCCTCGCTTAATTACTGTTACCGTATCGTCATTTATTTCATCAGCAGAAACAGTTTGTTGTAACGGGTCGGATTCAGAATTTTCAGCATTAGCCGTCTGCGTCGAAAAACGCGCAAAATTAGCAAAAGATAACGAAGCGCCCTCACCTAACATTCCATTAGCCACGGCTTGACTAGGCGCCACCCATAGCCCGAGTATTACCGCAGATACTAGCGAAAATACTATTCCTAGCACTCCTACCGCGCGTATTTTTCTCCCTATTTCCCACCGCATTCTGCTACTCCTTAACTTCTTTTTTCTTGCACACCTGCATATCAGCTAGATACGCACCTGTAAAAACCAAACTATTTACTTTCCACACCTATTTACTTAATTACAAGCAATTCTCTAAATCGGTTCAGTTGTCGTCTATTATTAAACCCCTGAACCTCTTATCCCAAGCACCGCAACAAAGAATGAGCATTAGCGCGCATCATATCAATGTATGTAGGGGCATCTTGATCTAAAGTATCCCCATACAAAGCACACACTTTGACACCTGCATCTTGCGCTGCGGTACGCAAAGTGGAACGCGCAGCAGCTAGATTTGGCTCTAAAAAGACAGCTTTGATCTCTAAATCTTCTAAAGTGGCAGCCAGCTTAATCCGATCAGCCACAGAAGGCTCAATAGCAGGATTGGGAGCCACAAACCCTGCTACTTCCATATCGTAAGCTGACACTAAATATCCATAAGCATCAGAAGTGGTGACTAATTTCCGGTTTTTTTCCGGAATACTAGCAATAATTTGCGCAACCTCTAAATCTAGCCCATCTAATTCTTTTAAATACCGAGCCGCATTTTGCCGATACACACTAGCATTAGTTGGGTCTAAAGCTACTAGCTGATCGCGGATTACGCGCACATAAGCAGCCGCATTGTGCACATTGTGCCATAAGTGCGGATCAATTGAACCATGTACGTGTTTTCCCAGCACAGCTTGCGGTAATACATATACATTTTTCCCAGGTTCTCCCATAAATCTAAACCCTTTTTGTCCAGGCACTTGCGTTAAAGTACGCGGTGGTACTTCAATAATTACCGAGTTTAGATCAGCCGTTTCTTTTGCAGCGTCCACATCACGCTGCAAAACAATATCACCACTATCCAAGTCTACGCTCAAATCAGCATGCCCGTTTTTAATCAAAGTGCGCTTTTCTTGTTTAGCTAATTCAGTAGCATCTACTCCTACTGCAAATACCAGCACCCCTTTATTTAACTTAACGGGCGGAGTATTTTCTGCCACTCGCAAACGAGCCTGAAAATAAATTCGATAAATACCAGGTTTAGTGAAGGCCCAGCTCATATGCTGATGAGCGGCAGCTGGCAAAGTAGCGGTATCATGGGCAAAACCATCATTTTCTTGGAAGCCATCTTGGGAAGCAAAAGCAATCTCTGGCTCCCCAAATGAGGTAGTTAAATAACTAGCAGCATCTCCAGGACCAATTACTTTAGTAGCCGTCAAATCTATAGTGGAAGACCGAGTAGCTCCGTATTGAGCTCCCGTGCCTTTAACACTCATACCCAACCACACAGTATCTAAAGAACGGTCTTCCACCAACGGTAAAATAGTTGCTCCATTTTTTGCTGCTTCTTCCGCTACCGATACTGATACCGCTGTAGCTGGCATATTAGCATCCACTAAACGGATAATAGAATGCTGTTCCAGCATCATATAGTTACTAAACACAATATCGGCATAAGCCACGTCTCGTACTGCACGTAAAGTAGGTTCATAGGAATGAGGATCTGCCCCATCGGGCACAATCTGCGTAACCTTACCTTGTTCACCAGCTACTTCTCGCGCAAAGTTAGCTAAAATTCCAGTGGTGGCAACTATATTAACTGGTCTTTTCCCTAACGGCTCTACCACCCCTGAAGATGCACACCCAGCTAATAAAGTACCTAGAACTATTACCCAAATAAGCCAAGTAATCCGCAGTGGACGTGTATTGTGTTTCCTACTTGGCGCTTGTATCGTCATAAAATCCCCGTTAATGCAAATGATTATCATTAACAGTAAAGCAGATTACTTCCCTGTAAGCAAGAAAACAACCCTATGTCTCTCCTCTAAATGACTCACACCACCACTAAGCACTATAAAGACAAGCGTATTTACTAGAACTTAAAACTAATCTTCCCCAACCACAGATACAGGATATTTTTGCTCTGCCAACTGTAACTTTTGCATAATCAATTCCTGCGGATCTTTACCCAACACCGCGCACAAATGATAAGCATAAATAAGCACATCAGCTAATTCTTGCTCCACTTGCTCCTCAGAATGCTGAAAACAAGCCACCTCAGCAGATAATCCTGCACCAAAAGCAGCAAAATTAGCAGAATCCTGCCCAAATTCTCCCGCAACTCCTGCAGTATTTTCCCTACCTTTTAGCGGCACACTCCATTGAAAACACTCTAAAAGCTCTGCCGCCTCCACCACAATACTCTTAGCTAAATTTTCCGGAGTATGAAAAACTTGCCAATTTCGCTGTACTACAAAATTGGCAAGTGCTTCCTTAACTTGTGCATATTCCATGTTTACCTAATAAACTAATCGGCTTAAAACCCGTTACACATTAAACCCTAAAGCGCGCAACTGATCTTTACCTTCATCAGTAATACGATCCGGCCCCCACGGCGGCAACCACACCCAGTTAATTCTAAAATCATCCACTAAGCCTGATACCGCCAAACGCGACTGTTCCTCGATCATATCCGTCAAAGGACAAGCAGCCGAAGTTAAAGTCATATCTACAATCGCAGCACTACCTTCGATTGTCACTCCGTAAACCAAACCCAAATCTACGATGTTAATTCCCAGTTCAGGATCAATCACATCACGCAACGCTTCCTCAATATCTGCCACCGTAGGTAAAGCAGTATTATTAGCCGTTAGCTCGTATTCGTTCATCAGTTTTCTTCCTTATCAGCTTGCGCTTTCTCTGCTGCCTCCCGCAAAGCCATCCAACCCAGCAACGCACATTTAATACGTGCTGGAAACTTAGATACCCCTTGCAAAGCTGCCGCATCTTCTAATAAGTCGGCGGTATCTTGGGTAATTTCTTGCCCTCGATTATCCATCATGGCACGAAAAGCTTGGAAAATCTCCTCAAACCGCACCAAATCCCCGTCTTCCACCAAACCCGTCAAAATACCAGTAGAAGCCTGAGAAATTGAACAACCCTGTCCACTCCAAGCTACCTGCGTAAAACGCTGCCCGCTCTCGTCTAAACACACCTGCATTAACACTTCATCTCCACAAGTTGGATTCACTTGAAAAGACTCCCCGTCCGGAGTGTCCAAACTACCCGAACCATAACGCTCCCGCGCAGCATCTAAAATAATTTGCTGGTAAAGCTGCTCTAAATTATGCACACTTCACTCCAATCCAAAAAATGCGCGCACTTTACGCAAAGCGGCAATAAAAATATCTATTTCCTCTTTAGTATTATAAGGGGCAATCGACACTCTGCTAGAAGAAGCAACACCAAAATGACGATGTACAGGCTGTGCGCAATGATGACCTACCCGCACTGCCACTCCATAACTATCCAAAACTTGCCCCACATCATGCGGATGCACCCCTGCTACACTAAAAGCCACTACTCCTAAACGATCCTGCGTCGTCAAAGGGCCTAAAATACGTACACCAGATACTTGCTGTAATTGCTCCAATAAATAAGCAGTTAATCGCTCATCATGTGCCTGCACTTTGTCCATGCCATAGCTTGCTAAATACTTAACCGCTTGAGCAGTGCCCACAATTTGTGCCACCGCCTGAGTACCCGCCTCAAAACCAGCAGGAGCTGTTTTATAAGTACTGGACTCCATCGTCACTACCTCTACCATTGAGCCTCCAAAGGCCACCTTAGGCAAAGTAGCTAACAAATCCGCCTTACCATAGAGCACCCCCACTCCCGTAGGGCCACCCAATTTATGAGCAGAAAAAACAGCAAAATCTACCCCAAGCTGCCGGAAATCAACCGGCATATGCGGCACCGATTGACAAGCATCTAATACCACTAGTGCTCCATATTTTCGCGCTAAATCCACTAGCTGACGCACCGGAGCAATAGCTCCAGTCACGTTAGATACATGCGCAAAAGCCAACACTTTTGTATGCTCATCAATCACATGAGCCGTATCTAAATCAATCCGTCCCTCTGGCGTTAAATCTAACCAACGCAAACTAGCACCCGTACGTTTACATAATTCCTGCCAAGGCACTAAATTAGCGTGATGCTCAGCGCGCGTCACCACAATGTTATCTGCAGGCGTTAAAGCAAAACGCGCCGCAGCCGTATCAAAACTAGCGTTACTAAAAGCATAAGCCAACAAATTTAATGACTCAGTAGAATTTTTAGTCCACACAATCTCAGCAGCCGATACACCCACAAAATCTGCCACTATTTCCCGCGCATTTTCATAAGCAATCGTGGCAGCCTCTGCTAATTCATGCGATCCGCGATTAACCGCTGAATTTTTTTGAGTAACAAAATCCCACATCGCTTTCAACACCACATCAGGAAGTTGCGCGGTAGCTGCCGAATCCAAATAAACCAAAGGATTACCACTGCGCGTTTGCTGTTGAAGAATAGGGAAATCTTGCCTATTCACGGCTGTATCTATTTGACTTTGTGCCCTCAATCTACCACTTCCTGCTTAAAGGTTACACCCGTAAAATTGAACGCCTAGCTTACCACTTAGGTTCTAAAATAAATAGGCAATAGTGGTAGGAAGCCTAATACTTCCTACCACTATGTTTTAACTTAGTTTTCGTAAGCTGCGTATCCTTCAGCTTCCAACTTTTCAGCCAATTCCGGCCCACCCGATTCTGCTACCTTGCCAGCCACAAATACGTGCACAAAATCTGGCTTAATGTATTGCAAAATACGAGTATAGTGCGTAATTAGTAGCACACCGTTACCGTTAGCAGCATGAGCCCGATTCACACCCTCTGACACTAACCGTAAAGCGTCCACGTCTAGACCCGAGTCGGTTTCGTCTAGCACTGCAAACTTTGGTTTCAACAATTCCATCTGCAAAATTTCCAGACGCTTCTTCTCACCACCCGAGAAGCCCACATTCACATCACGGCTGGCAAAATCTTCTGCCACTTTCAGATTGCCCATTACTTCTTTTACTTCTTGCACCCACTCGCGCAACTTAGGGGCTTGACCACTCACGGCAGTCTTAGCCGAACGCAAGAAATTAGATACGGAAACACCTGCTACTTCCACTGGATATTGCATAGCTAAAAACAAACCAGCGCGTGCTCGTTCATCTGCCGACATCTCTACAATATCTTCACCATCAAGTAGCACTTCTCCCTCAGTGATGGTGTACTTCGGATGCCCAGCAATAGCGTAAGCTAACGTGGACTTACCCGAACCATTTGGTCCCATGATGGCATGAATTTCGCCATCATTAATCGTTAAATCCACACCTTTTAGGATTTCTTTTTCACCTTGTTCTGTTTCCACTGAAACATGAAGATTCTTGATTACTAAATTCGACACTGTGATTCTCTATTCTTAGTAGTTAGTTGATTTCAATCGATACGATATTGTCTACCACTGTTACAGGGTAAGTTTTCACCGGCACTGAAGCGGGCGGGCAAAGCGGATTACCAGTAGCTAAATCAAACACTGCGCCGTGACGCGCACATTCAATTCCTGTATCTTCCACAAAACCTTCAGAAAGTTTTACCCGTCCATGCGTACACCTGTCTGCCACCGCATACCACTGGTCATTTTCCGTGTGCACTAAAGCAATATCCAGAGTTTCTCCACTCTCAGTAACCACCGAAAACGGTGCTACTTGCCCTAAACCCACCTCACCAGTAGTACACAGAGCTTCAGTTGCCATTGCCTACTCCCATAGTGATACTTAATTCTTCTTCAATAGCTTCCATGAGCTTATTTTGTACCGACTCTACCCCAATCTGGTTAATAAGTTCGGCAAAAAATCCGCGCACAACTAAACGGCGAGCTTCCTGCTCTGGAATACCGCGCGACTTGAGATAAAACAACTGCTCATCATCAAAACGACCAGTAGCAGAAGCATGACCTGCTCCCTCAATTTCTCCGGTTTCAATTTCCAGATTTGGTACTGAATCAGCGTGTGCTCCTTCTGTAAGCACCAAATTACGATTCAGCTCATAAGTATCAGTGCCTTCCGCATTAGGACGAATCAGCACATCCCCAATCCACACAGAATGTGCTCCCTGCCCTTGCAAAGCACCCTTATAGGTGGCATTAGAAGTACACTTAGGATGATTATGATCTACCAGCAAACGGTGTTCTAAATGCTGATTAGCATCCACAAAGTAAGCACCCAGCAAGTTCACATCTCCGCCTGGCCCTGCATATTCTACCTGGGTAGTTACACGCACAATATCGCCGCCTAGAGTAACCACGATGTGTCGCAAAGTCGCGTCTCGTCCTACCCGAATCCGGTTGGCTAAAGTATGAGCAGCCTCATCATCCCAATCCTGTACGGTAACTAAAGTAAGATGCGCATTATCGGCTAGTTCTACTTCCATGCTTTCCGCTAAACGTCCCTTACCACTGTGATTAACAATCACCGTTCCTTGTGCAAAACGTTGCGCTGAAATAAGCAAATGCAATGCCGCAACTTGGTCGTCTTGCGTACCGTCAATGTTAATCACAATTTCTTCAGTTAGCTGCTGATTTTCTGGCAAGGTAACTACGTGGGCTTGACTGAAGTTTTCCCAAGCTAAAGCACTTACCCGATCATCAGGAGCACCTACTTGTCCTAACCGAGCGTCAGTGCGATCCACAACTTCATGCTTGCTTGGATCAGAAACACTCACCACTGGTAAATCGCCAACAACTTTTTCAGTAAAGAAATCTGCTAAACGCTCCAGAGGCGTAAATCTCCACTCTTCTTCCCGTCCTGTTGGCACTGCAAAATCAGCAAGCTGAAAAGATTGCAGACGCTGCGCCCGCGACTGAATGGGAGCCTTATTATCGTTAATACCCATTAACCTACCGATCCTTCCATCTGGAGCTCGATAAGGCGATTTAGCTCCAAAGCATATTCCATTGGCAATTCCCGTGCAATTGGCTCCACAAAGCCACGTACAATCATTGCCATCGCTTCAGTTTCTTCCAAACCACGGCTCATCAAATAGAAAAGCTGATCCTCTGACACTTTAGAAACTGTAGCTTCGTGTCCCATTTCCACGTCATCTACTCGCACATCTACATACGGATAAGTATCGGTACGTGAAATAGTGTCTACCAACAAAGCGTCACACAATACATTTGACTTAGAATGTGGCGCATTTGCGTCTACCTGTACTAGACCTCGATACGAGGAACGTCCGCCGCCACGCGAAACTGACTTCGACACAATAGAGGAAGAAGTGTGTGGAGCCATATGTACCATCTTAGAACCAGTATCTTGATGCTGCCCTTTACCTGCAAAAGCAATGGAAAGAGTTTCTCCTTTAGCATGCTCTCCCATTAGATACACAGCCGGATACTTCATAGTCACCTTGGAACCGATATTTCCGTCAATCCATTCCATAGTTCCACCGGCTTCTACCATTGCTCGCTTAGTCACCAAGTTGTAAACATTATTCGACCAGTTCTGCACGGTAGTGTAGCGTACGCGGGCACCCTTCTTTACAAAGATTTCCACAACTGCTGAATGTAAGGAGTCCGTCTTGTAAATCGGTGCGGTACAGCCCTCTACATAATGCACATAAGAATCTTCATCAGCAATGATTAAAGTACGCTCAAATTGTCCCATATTTTCGGTGTTAATCCGGAAATATGCTTGTAACGGAATTTCTACGTGTACGCCTTTAGGTACATATACAAAAGAGCCACCCGACCATACCGCAGAGTTTAGGGACGCAAATTTGTTGTCACCAATCGGAATTGCTTTACCAAAATACTCTTCGAAAATTTCGGGGTGTTCCCGCAGGCCCGTATCGGTGTCTAAGAAAATTACGCCTTGTCGTTCCAAGTCTTCTCGGATTTGATGGTAAACCACTTCCGATTCATACTGGGCAGCTACACCCGCCACTAAGCGAGCCTTTTCTGCTTCTGGAATACCAAGACGGTCGTAAGTTTCTTTAATGTCTTCTGGTAATTCTTCCCAAGAAGTAGCCACCTTTTCAGTAGACTTCACATAGTACTTAATCGAGTCAAAATCAATTCCCGAAAGATCAGGGCCCCAAGTAGGCATAGGACGACGCTCAAAAAGGCGCAATGCTTTTAAGCGATTTTTCAACATCCATTCCGGCTCATTTTTCCGAGCAGAAATATCCCGTACAACCTCTTCGTTTAAGCCACGTCTAGCATTCTCTCCCGCGGGATCTTTATCATGCCAACCATAAGCGTAATTACCGATTGAGGCAATCGTTTCTTCCTGGGTCAAAGTTTCCTTTGTACCCGGTGCGGTTTGCGTCATTAGTTTCCTTTCGGCGTTACATTACGTATCGCTTTATCAATGTTTAAGCCTTAATCGACTCAAAGCTATTTCCCCAAAATGCGCACAATCCACCAATAACGGTAGATGCACACAAGCTGGGGTGTTAAAAGTTTCTGGCGAGTTTTACAGCTTATCTATCGGACCCTAATTGCGGTTTACGCATACGAGGGTTTCCAATGGGAATGCTAGTAGTACATACGTGCCCACCGTTAGCTTGCGTAGCTAAACGTTGAATCGGCACCCCTAAAAGCTTAGAAAAAGCTAAAGTTTCTGCTTCACACAAACCAGGGAAATGTTCTGCCACTAGGTGCACAGGACAATGCCCTTGACATAGTTGCAATGCCATACCTTGCGGTCCGCCTCTACGCAAAGTAGTAACAAAACCGTCACGATCCAGTGCTTGCGCTAAAGCAATCACTTTATCGGGCAGGTTCGGGCCGGCAGCAGCAATAATTGCTCCGTACCGTTCTTCCAAAATTTGCATTCTATGGGCCACAAACTCATCTAAGCTCTCTTTACCCATTTGGTCGCGCATAAAATTAAGAGCCTGCGTAGCCAAATCTGAGTAAGCCTCGCTTAACTGGGATTGACCAGCTGGGGTAGCCACATATCTGCGAGAAGGACGACCTCTTTTCAAGGGTACGACAGCGGATCCGCCGTAAACTTGAATATAGCCATCTTCCAATAAAGTAGCAATATGACGACGGACAGCTGCCGGCGTCAATACTAATACTTTTGCCAGTTCGCCAGATGTGATCGGTCCACGCTCAATGATTAAACGTAAAATTTGGTCACAAGTACCAAGATCATTACGATCCATCAGGCAAAAACCTCCCCAAAACCAGAAAACTTATTTAAGAAATATTTTTGTTGCAATATTCGTTTTTTGCAACTTAAAACACGGTTTGGTGAACTATTTCAACCTTGTAGTTTTTCTATTAAGCGCGTCTTTTCCAGCATTAGCGCCAACACGCCACATACCAAGGTAGGACTACGTAAATCCCGCTTTTTAATCGCGGTATAAACGTCCTCTAACTTAAACCACTCTTTATGTAAATCAGCTTCTTCCGCCTCCGCTATAAAATCTAGCGAAGTTTGCATCGGCACTGGGTCTAAAGCCACATACAAATCTAAATTTTCCACCATGCAACCTGGTGAGGATGCATAAGAAAGCAGTAGCTCCCATTCCTTTGCTTCTAACTGTGCTTCTTCCCGCAATTCTCGCTGCGCGCAAAGCAAAGGGTCTTCCCCAGCAATGTCACGTAAACCAGCTGGCACTTCCCAATAAAAAGTCTGACGCGGGTGACGATACTGTTTAATTAAAAGTATCTCTAAATCTCCGTTACGTAAACGCACCGGTAAAATACCCACAGCATCATCATGCAACACATACTCCCTAGTAGTATGCGTACCATCAGGAAATACCACTTCATCTACCAGCATTTCTAAAATAACTCCCTGATAATAAGAAGTTTGACCCCGCGTTTCTACATATGTAGTAGCTGTAGTATCTTGTAATACCGAACCAGTCATTTATTAAGCCTCTTTCCTGACCAACGCACATCTTATAAAGAAAATTTATTGTTTAGCTTTAGTTTTGCTGTTTATTTTAGTTTTTATTCGCCTTACCTAAACTTTGCCACAAATCTCGTTTTCCAACCCAGATAATGCCCAAGGCAACTCCCAACAACAATCCCGACTCTATCAGCAATAAAATAACTGCCCAGAAAATCCCGTTCTCCATTTGCGGCAACAGCCAAGAATTTACATAGCCAATCCCCAGAGCTAAAGCACCTAAAACACATAAGAAAAGAGCAAAATCTCTCCCTATACCTGCTAAAGCACTCCTACCTACCGCTTGGTATATCATGCAACAAACAGCTATTGCCCCCACTGTCATGCCCAACCCAAAAGCTAAACCAATAACGGTGAGTGCTGCATAACGATCTGTAACCGTTATCAACAAAGGTACAAACAACAAAAATAATGCCACTAAGCTCCACGCTAAAGTGTTCACGATTACCACACGCTTTGCTTGAGCTAAAGCATATAAGATACGCCCGCCATGATAAAGCATACAATATCCCAGCACGCTAAAAGCAATTACTTCTAGCAATAAATCTAAGCCTGCTAACTGCCTACCTACCGCAAAAATAATGGCAGCCGGTTTAGCAAGTGCAAAAATCAGTGATGCTGATAGCACGCCCATAATAGTAACTAAACGGGTAGAAACAGCAATATAATGATTGCGCTTTACTACATCTCCCATAGCTACTGCACGCGAAACTTTTGGAAACATAACAGTAGCAATAGGCACCGCCAGCACCCCGTAAGGCACCATAAAAATTGCAAAAGCGTAATTAAAAATCGCAAAAGCACCCATGCCACCTTGAGTATTGGCAAAATGCATCACTATTAAAATTGCACACTGCTGCGCAATTAATGCTCCTAAACCGGCAACTGCTAGCCTAAAAGCTTGTTTCCCGCTTTGGTCGGGAAACTTGAAAGTTAGGCGTAAAGGTAGTAAACGCATAACGGGAATGGTCTGTGGGAGTGAAAAAATCACCACACCCATTGTAGTACCCAAACCTAGTAGCAAAATTCCACCAGTGCTTAAACTATATGCCGGTAGGTCATACTCAAAGACGTTAGCATAACCAGCAAAAACTAGTATCAAAACCAGAGAAGAAAGCAAAGGACTAAGAGCAGGAAGTAAGAAACGCTCATAGCTTTGTAAAATACCGCTAAACACTACCGACACCCCGTAAAGAGGCACTTGCAAAGCAAATAGGCGCAATAAAGTAGCACCTAGTTGCGTCATAGCCGGATCGGCCGTCGCTCCTAATAAAGCACCCATAATTTGCGGAGCAAAACATACCACCAACAAAGAAATAGGTAACCCTACCGTCACAATCCACGTAAATAGAGCAGATGCTAATTGCGCCAATTTAGCTTTCTCATCGCGCGCTAAATAACCAGAAAGTAACGGGATAACCGCTCCAGCTAACGCCCCACCTGCCACAATCTCAAATAACACATTCGGTACAGTATTAGCAGTGTCATAAAGAGTAGCTACACTTCCATCAGCCATTGCCCACGACTGCGCTAGTTTACGTGCAAAACCAAAAAAACGAGATGCCATCGTAACTACAGCAATAATACCTACTGCTCCAAGTGTAGTTTTTGCCGATCTACTCATAGCTTTCCCTATTTTATTCCTGCTTTAATCTCGGCTTTGCTCTGCCTAACTCATCCAACCACCGCAAAACATCATTGCTTGCAATTACTTTTGAAAAAGAAATTTTTTCTGAGGCCAGCATTAAACCAACAGTAGCACCGGCAGCTAAACTACGCTGCCACAGTTTAGGCTGGGTGGCAAGTATAACTCCAATAGCTCCTCCGAAAGCATTAGCTCCCAAATCACCCAGCATAGTTTTTCCAGCTAAATCAGGAGGAAGATTGAAAGCTGCCGCTAAAGACAAACCAGCAGCTAATGGATTTTTCCAAACAATTGGCAGCAAAACCAGCATTCCCGCTTTTAACGCTCTGCCTGGACGCAAATCTAGCAAATTAAACAAGTTAGCAGTACTAGCAATTAGCACAGTAGACGTAGCAATATCAGCTCCCCAATACCCAATAGTGCTCACACTATTTAACGATAGTTTACCCCTGGTACACGTATTGGTTAAGTGTAAAGCAGCTACTCCCGCACTGCCCCCAATCAGTAAAATTTTTACTAATCCTGAAGTGACTTGCCCATTGCGCAAAGCTCCCAAATGTCCACGAAAGCCCTTACCTTTGGCAGAAAACTTAGCTTCGTAATGATCATCAATCCAACCGGCTATCGCGCCACTTAAAGCTACCGTAGTACTAGCCACTCCTAAGGGAGTAGGCAGTAAAGCAATCGCTCCCCCACAAACCGCTCCAGCTACTTCTAAGCCACCGCGTAAAGAAACTGTCGTGCCTTGATAAGAAGTGCGCTCCCATTTATGGGCAGGCAAAATTTGGCTCACTAACTTGCTAGCTGCTAATCCTCCAATAGTTCCAGCTATTACTTTGCCAAATGTTGCAGTTCCCACCGCCATCGTCCTTGCCTGATAAAACTAGTTTTCTGTGTTACTTGGATTTTCCGTGCTTTCAGACTCAGCAGGTAGTTCTGACTTCACTCCCACCATCGCTTGCGCACCTTCAGCAAATCCTAAATGCTGCACTTTGTCATTCAACTCACCTGTGAGTGCCAAAATTAAATTCAGCTTTCCTACTTCAGAAGTTAAATCATCCACAGTAGAAACCGCTGCCTCCTTAGCGCGCACCAGCAACACTGGATCATTCTCCGTCACTGCTAAACCAGCTAAAACGGTCGGTAAATCTTGTGCTACCACACTAGCAAGCTGCGCAAATAGTTCAGTGGTTAATTCTGCAGCCGCCACGACTTGTGCATCTTTTTCTTTTGCTAAATCAGCAGTAGCTCCCGAAACCACCACCACTGCTTCTGCTTTAGTTTCCAGTCCTGATTCTAAAGAAATTAACGGAGTTTTTGCATTCACAAACAATTCCGTAAGCGTGGCATTAGCTTCATCTTTCACCCCTAAACGGGCAATTTGTGCTAAAGCTAGGCTTAAAATCTTATTTGCCTCAGTGTCTTCACCCGCTTTAGACACATATTCTTTAATCTGGGTAGCTAAAGCCTGCCGATAAGCTAAATTCTCAGCAGATGTCCATGCCTCAGTTAAAGTCACCACTCCCGTTACCTGTGCCCCTGCTGCCTGCAAAGATTCTTGTACCACTGTAAGTTCAACTTCAGTAGCAGTAGGTAAAGCCACCACTGCCACATTTTTAGCTTGTAATGCTTCTTTAGTTAAAGACGGAGCAGCCTGAGAAAATGCCGCAATTTGCGTTTCTAATTTTGCTTCTAACTGCTCATTGGTATCACGCAATTTATTATTAGCTTCACGTAAAGAGGTAACTTCTCCTGATAGCTTCTCACCAATAGCATTTTGCAAAGGCCCAGCTCCCAAAATGATACCAATAGCTAAAGCAATGAAAACTGCTCCTAAAGAAACAATATGGTAACGAAAATCAATCATTTTATCTAA
This sequence comes from uncultured Arcanobacterium sp., assembly GCA_945874735.1. Taxonomy (GTDB): domain Bacteria; phylum Actinomycetota; class Actinomycetes; order Actinomycetales; family Actinomycetaceae; genus Arcanobacterium_A. The sequence continues at coordinate 16,117 of CAMCHI010000028.1, forward strand.
ACATTCCTTTAACCCAGTGAACTAAGTCCGACCACCATACTTGCATTAAATCTATAACGATTTGTCCGGCAGCAGTGGAAACCATAGCCGCCCCAATGGCAAAAACTCCTGCCGCAATCAAAAGTGAAATCTGCCAATTAGAAATACGGGTACGATAAAGCTGCGAAACTCCTTTTGCATCAATCAACTTTGACCCTACTTGTAAACGAGTAAGGAAAGTAGATGCCATGCCTCGCCGTCCCTTATCCATATATTCAATCAAAGTAGAATGCGTACCCACAGCTACAATTAATTTAGCTCCTTTAGCATCAGCTAATAACATGGCAATATCTTCCGAAGTGCCCGTAGCAGGAAATACTAAGTGTTCTACTCCTAAATCTTCTACTCGTTTTCGTCCCGGAGCACGCCCATCTCGGTATGCGTGTACCACAATTTCTGCTCCCGAACGCAAAGCCTTATCAGATACAGAATCCATATCACCCACGATCATATCGAGCTTCAATCCAGCTTCCAAGATCGCATCTGCACCCCCGTCTACCCCGATAATAATAGGGCGATACTCACGAATATAGTGCTTAAGTGCCTGTAAATCTTCCTTAAATTGGTATCCGCGCACTACCACTAAAGCATGCCGATTTTGGAACTGGGTGCGAATATCTGGCATACCAATTCCGTCCAGAATCAAATCCTGCTCTTTTTCCACAAATTCCATCGTGTTAGAAGCAAACGCTTTTAACTGAGCTGGCATACCTTTACGCGCTTCTTCCATATTGCGCGCATTACTTTGCTCAGTTTGCCAAATCCCGTTTGCAATCAGCACTTCTCCGGCATACACATTACCTTCTGGGTCTACTCTTAAAGTATCCCCTTCTGTAACGCTAAAAATACCCGTACCTAAATCATCAATTAACGGCACCCCTGCTGCCAATAAGATTCCTGGGCCTAAATTAGGGTAACGACCAGAAGTAGAAGGAGAAGCGTTTAACACTGCACTTGGTTTAGCTTCCAGCAGTGCTTCTGCAGCTACGCGATCTAAGTCTTCATGATCAATAACAGCAATATCGCCTGGCTCTAAACGCTTAGTTAAATTTTTGGTACGAGTATCTAAACGAGCCACTCCTGTCACAACTTGTAACTCATTTGCTTTATTACCGCTAAAAAATTTTCTCCACACCACGATTAAACACTACCAACTTCAGCTAACAGTTCAGCCGCATGAATACGGGCTACCTCAGATTCTACATTTCCAGAAAGCATCCGAGCTAATTCTAATTCTCTTTCTGCTTTATTGAGCGTAACCACGCTGGTAACGGTGTGATCCGCTCGCGTTTCTTTACTCACCAAAATATGGTGGTGCGCATAGGCAGCAACTTGTGCTAAATGCGTTACCGTAATTACTTGCGCACTGGCGGATAATTTAGCTAACCGAGCTCCCACCGCCA
>CAMCHI010000029.1 GCA_945874735.1 uncultured Arcanobacterium sp.
AGACAGACAGACAGACAGACAGACAGACAGACAGACAGACAGACAGACAGACAAGCAATAATTAGGCTTATTCAGTATGTCTTTGGTTATGCTCCTGTTAAGCTTGAAGATGTTTGTAAAAAAGTATCATCAATTAATTGGAAGAAAGAAAACAATACAAGGTTATATATCGATTTAACTTCTGTAAACAGAGATAACCACTGTATTATTGGTAAAGATGTAACAATGGTTGATTCCAATAATGCTCCTAGTAGAGCAAAACAGATAATAAAGAAAAATGATATACTATTTGGCGGAACAAGACCAATGTTAAAACGCTTTTGTATAGTTACAGACGAATATGACGATCAGGTATGTAGCACAGGTTATTGTGTGTTAAGAATTGACAATCATTTAGCATTAACAAGCTATATTTATCACGTTATTGGGACAACGGATTTCTACTCTTACGTTGAAGCAAATCAACAAGGTGCTAGTTATCCTGCAATTTCAGATAAGACGCTAAAACAATATGAAATTACTCTTCCTACTATAGAAGAGCAAAAAAGAATTGTGTCTATACTCGATAGATTCGATTCATTATGTAATGATATTGCGTCAGGCTTACCTGCTGAGATTGAGGCAAGACAAAAGCAATATGAATATTACAGAGATAAATTACTCAGCTTTTAGTAAAGGCGGATAGTGTGCCATATTTCAATATTGTTGCACAGACAACAGAAAATACAGTTGTTACAGAATATGAGCCGGTAAAAACACGCTCCGACAATTATCAGTCTGAAGCAGCCTTAGAAAAAGAATTTATTCGTATGCTCACTGAACAGGGCTACGAATATCTTACAATACATCATGAAAAGGATTTGATTGCTAACTTACGCATTCAGCTTGAAAAACTTAATGGGTATCATTTTTCAGAAACTGAATGGGACAGATTTTTCAAGGATTCCATCGCAAATCAAAATGAAGGAATTGTGGAAAAGACCCGTAAAATTCAGGAAGATAATGTTCAGGTATTAAAACGTGATGACGGAAGTACAAAGAATATCACTCTTATTGATAAGAAGAATATTCACAACAACTTCCTGCAGGTCATCAATCAGTATGTTATCGGTACTGCTGAAGGTGCAAAGCACGATAACCGTTATGATGTAACTATCCTTGTAAATGGTTTCCCTCTTGTTCATATAGAACTAAAACGCAGAGGGGTGGCTATTCGTGAGGCATTCAATCAGATTAACCGTTACCAGCGTGATTCATTCTGGGCAGGAAGTGGTCTGTTTGAATACACACAGATATTCGTTATCTCAAACGGAACAAATACAAAGTATTATTCCAACAGCACACGTTTTAACGCAATTAAGGATGCTAATGCTGCTGCAACTGCCAAGAAAAGTAAAACAAGCAATAGCTTTGAATTTACTTCCTTCTGGGCAGATGCAAATAATCGTGTCATTCCTGACCTGATTGACTTTACAAGAACATTCTTTGCAAAGCATACGATTCTGAATATCATTACCAAGTATTGCATTTTCACATCAGAGAATATGCTTATGGTAATGCGTCCATATCAGATTACCGCTACAGAGCGTATTTTGAATCGTATCGAGATTGCTAATAACTATAAAAAATATGGCGATGTTGCAGGTGGTGGCTACATCTGGCATACAACAGGTTCAGGTAAGACTCTTACATCATTCAAAACTGCAAGACAAGCTTCGTTGCTTCCTTATATCGATAAAGTTCTCTTTGTAGTTGACCGTAAGGACTTGGACTACCAGACAATGAAGGAATATGATCGTTTTGAAAAAGGTGCAGCAAACAGCAATACTTCCACTGCAATTCTTAAAAAGCAGTTAGAGGATAGCAATGCTCACATTATCATTACAACTATTCAAAAGCTTGCAACCTTCATCAAGAAGAATAAAGAACACGATGTTTACAATAAGCATGTGGTTATTATCTTTGACGAATGCCATAGAAGTCAGTTTGGTGATATGCACGCTGCCATTGTAAAAAGCTTTAAGAAATATCATCTGTTTGGCTTTACAGGAACACCAATTTTCCCGGCTAATGCAGGAAGTGTCCGTAAGCCACAGTTCTTTACAACTGAGCAGACTTTCGGCGACCAACTCCATACATATACTATTGTCGATGCTATAAATGATAAGAACGTACTTCCATTCAGAGTCGATTATGTAAAGACAATCGATATGGGTGAAGATATTGATGATGAGCAGGTGTGGGATATTGCCCGTGAAAAGGCTATGATGGCACCTGAAAGAATCAAGCTTGTTACGGAATATATCCTTAATAATTTCGATAGAAAAACCTATCGTGGTGATAAGACTTATATCTATAACACCCTTACAAATATTTCTGAAGTCGCTTCCGGTAAGAATGGTGCAGTAGAAGAAATTAAACAGAAACAACGAGTAAGTGGGTTTAATTCTATCTTTGCCGTTGCATCTGTTCCTATGGCCAAATTATACTATCAGGAATTTAAGAAACAGATGGAGGCTGACCCAACCAAGAAACTCCGTATTGCCATTATCTATAGCTATGGTGCAAACGAAGCTGAATATGATGAAGGTAGCAGCGGTATTCTTGATGAGGAAAATTCAGAAGATACATCTGCACTTGACCAGTCTTCAAGAGATTTCCTTGAGGCTGCGATTAAAGATTATAACGAGATGTTCCATACGAACTACTCAACAGATAGCGACAAATTCCAGAACTATTATAAAGACGTTTCTCTTCGTATGAAGAACAAGGAACTTGATTTACTTATCGTGGTAAATATGTTCCTTACAGGCTTTGATGCCACAACCTTGAATACATTATGGGTTGATAAGAACTTGAAGATGCACGGACTCATTCAGGCATTTTCAAGAACAAACCGAATTCTTAACTCAATCAAGACATTTGGTAACATTGTCTGCTTTAGAAATCTTCAAAAACGTGTTGATACTGCTATTTCACTTTTCGGTGATAAGAATGCAGGTGGCATTGTGCTGATGAAGGGATTTAAAGATTACTACTATGGCTATGAAGATATTGATGGCAAGATGCATCCGGGATATATGGATATGATGGATGATCTTACATCAAAGTTCCCACTTTCAGAGCCACAGATTATAGGTGAGCAGAATCAGAAGGATTTTATATCTCTCTTCGGAGCAATCCTTCGTATGAGAAACCTTTTATCTGCATTTGATGAATTTGCAGGTAAAGAGATGATTACCGAGCGTGATTTACAGGATTACCTTGGCAGATATCAGGACTTGCGTGATGAATGGAATGAAAAACGCAAGAAAGGTGAAAGCACAGATATCATTGACGATATTGTCTTTGAGGTTGAACTTATCAAGCAGATAGAAATCAATATCGATTATATCCTTATGCTTGTAAAGAAATATCACGATAGCCATTGTGAAGATAAGGAAGTCTTAGTCACAATCAAGAAGGCTATTGATGCCAGTCCTGAACTTCGTAGCAAAAAGGCACTCATTGAAACCTTTATTGCCGGAATCAATGATGTTGAAGATGTTATGACCGAATGGCACGACTATGTAGCAGAAAAGCGTGAAGAGGAACTTGTTCAGATTATTAAAGAAGAAAAATTAAAAGAACCTGAAACAAGAAAATTCCTTGAGAATGCATTCCGTGACGGAGAAATCAAAACCGCAGGTACAGACATTGATAAGCTTATGCCTCCTGTATCTCGTTTTGGTGGTGGAAACAGAGCCATTAAAAAGCAGGGTGTCATCGACAAACTAAAATCATTCTTTGAGAAGTTCTTCGGTGTTGGTGATTCGTTCACTGCATAGAAACCTCAGGTTTTTAGCTATGCAGATACGATGACTCAGCAACCTGTTCTTATGGTTGCAGAGGATACTGTTCCTTATGGTGCAAAGAAAGATGACGAGTAAAGTGCTATTTACAGAACTTTCAATATCTGAAATAAATGATGTATTGAAAATTTATAGAAGAAATGGACAATGTACTAATAGGATAAGAGATGCAGCTGATATGGCAGAAATAGAGAAATATATTAAAGAACAAGAGTCTACAGAAGAAAACATTGTTGAAGAATAATAATCTCACCTACCATTTTGGTACTTGAGCATAAGAAAACGACCACACAGGAGCATTCTCACTCTTGTATGGTCGTTATTTCTTTTGTCACTGCTTGAAGACGTCACTCAAAAACTGTTTTTTCTTACAATCCCTAGGTGAAGGCTCCTTTATTTGGTTTATTTAATACCACGCAAGGCTTGTAAAAGCGGAATGCGCTTACCTGTTTGTAGTACTGAATTGTGGTATATCTTTCCTGACACCAAAGTCAATAGCGCTAAGCCAATTAGGTTTAATGCTATTGCTATGCAGATTTCCCAAGTGGTAATAGTGGCTAAGGATTGTCTGATTGGAATTAAGAAACTAGAGAAACCAGGAATATAGCTTACGATTTTAGTTACGATTCCATCAGGGCTATTCGGCACTAGGAACATAGCCAAATAGAACGGAATAATAGCAAAGAAAGTGATAAGCCCAGAGATTCCACCTAAATCTTCTTGCCGAGAGATGGTAGAGGCTAAAGCTCCGCCAAAAGTGGCAAATACGAAGAAACCTAATATCATCCACAAGAAAGATGCCCCAATTAAAGAGGGGAAGTTTACCGCGTTTAAGACAAAAGAATCTAGGAGCCCTGATATTTTTAAGGCGGTAATAACACTTACTATGTAAAGAGTCATTTGGAATACCACGAAACTTCCAATGCCAATGATTTTGCCAAATAGGAGCGTGCGGGGGCGTACTGAGGATAATAAAATTTCTACTACGCGGGAAGATTTTTCTTCCACCACACCTTGCATCACACTAGATATGCCTACCATGATGGCAAAAAGTAGCAAAATAATGGTGACATAGCCACTAAAATATCCGGCAGGATTTTCTAATACCAGGCTGATAGTGCCTTCTACGCTATGTATTACTACTTGGTCTGCACCTTGTAGAATTGCTAATTGCTGTGGTTCTACTGCTCCTAGCTTTTGGTAGGCATTTTCTTTTAGAGCTGCTTTGATAAGTTCACTGGTGGCATTGGCTTCATTGCTATCTCCGTATTGAATAATTACTGGATTTTCCAGATTGCCTACTAGGGTTGCCAGTGCTGAGCCGTCTTTGCCTTGGGCGGTGAGCCATTCTTCAGCTGCGTCTTTTTGGCTAGGGGAAGTAAGGATTTTAGCTGCTGGGTTGAGCGTAGTTATTACTGTTTCTAATTCTGCTAGTTCTGGGCTTAATCCAATATCTCCTACGGGTGCGTTTATATAACTTTTAGCTATATTTAGAGCCATTTCGTCTACTCCACCTTGTTTGTCGAAGTAGATTTTGCCGATAACGCCAGCTATTAAAAACAATCCACATAAAATCGCAGTAGAAATGATATGTACTTTAGATTTTAAGAGTGCAAAAAATTCTCGTTTGATAATGGTTGATATCATTTTCATTCCTCCTGTCTTTACTTCTTTTTTCCAAACAGTTTGGCAAGTCCACGCGCTTTTTGTGGCTTGTTTACTTCGTCGGTAACTGGAGGGCTTACCACGATATTAGAAAATAGTTCCGTCAAGTGGGGACGGTAAGGGGTAAATGAATGAACCGGCCCGAGTTTCAATAACGATTGGAGTAATTCTTGGTCGTTTACCGTGCGCGCTAAACTGAGGTGGAATGAATGTTTGCCCTGCTCGGTTACAGTAGTTTCAAAGGGAGCTAAAGCAGTTTGTAAAGATGGTAATTCTACTGGTAGTTGTACCGAGAATTGTTGATCGGTAGTAGTGCGTAGTTCGTCAATTGTGCCTTGGGCTACGATACTGCCTTGAGAGCAAATACCAACGCGGTCACAAATACGCTCCACGAGATCTAACTGATGAGAGGAAAAAATAATAGTTGTTCCAGCTTGGGCACGTTCTTTAAGAATAGCAGTCATGGTTTCCACAGCTAGAGGGTCTAAACCAGAAAATGGTTCGTCTAGCACTAAGAACTGCGGGTCGTGTACTAAAGCGGCAGCTAATTGTACGCGCTGTTGATTGCCTAAAGAGAGTGCTTGCACTAATTCCTGGGCACGCGATGCGATATTTAACCGTTCCAGCCAGTATTTACTGCGTGCTACGGCTTCTTTACGGTCAAGACCTTGCAAAGTGGCAAGATACACCAATTGATCTAGGATTTTCATGCGGGGGTAAAGTCCGCGTTCTTCTGGCATGTAACCAAAATTTTTCCGATCTGCAAAGGTGAGTTCTTTACCATTTAGAGTAACTTTGCCTGAATCGGCATTTAACACACCTAGCATGATACGCATGGTGGTAGTTTTGCCTGCGCCGTTAGAGCCTACAAAACCAAAAAGTTGCCCCGTGTTAGCGGTGAAAGACATGCCATTTAAGGCTTTATTAGTGCCAAAACTTTTATGTAAATCTTCGATTTTTAAAGTCATTTACACAATGCTCCTGGAAAGTATATTAAATAATTTCATGGCTATTATACTCCCCCCCCCCGTAATGATTTTGCTGGTAAGCGTGTTGTATGCGCTGTAAAAGAAGAAAGTGGCTAAGTAAAATTTTTTGCTGGTGGGTTAATGAAAGTAATTTTGGTAAATATGTAATTTTAGATAGTGATTTTAAGGTCAGGAAAGATGATAGGGTTATGAAAAAATACAAGAGTGAGTAAAGTTTTTTACTTGTGTTCTTCTAGTTAATAGAGAGTGCGGAAAGTTTATTTTGCAAAGTTGTGGCGTAGTTTACGGCAACGTATTTTCTAAATAATTGGAAAAATGTGGGTAAAAACTGGCACAATAGTTCAAGTAATCCGCCATGGTGTAATGGCAGCACACGGGTCTTTGGAACCCTTAGTCTAGGTTCGAGTCCTAGTGGCGGAGCGGATAGCCCCGTTTGGGGCTGCACCTCATCATTGGTGAGGACGCCGCCCTGCACGGACTTGCTTTCCTAAATTTTATTTATGCGCGGATAGGATGCAAATGACCGGAATCCATGTCAGTGGCGAAAAACATTTAGTAATTACTACTGGACGGGCGCATCCTCAATTAGCGCAAGCAGTAGCCAAAGAATTAGATATTGATCTGCTTCCTACTACTATTTATAACTTTGCCAATTCTGAAATTTATGTCTGCTATGACGAGTCTGTGCGTGGTTCAGATGTATTTATTATGCAATCCGTGCTTGATCCAGTAAATGAGTGGATCATGGAAGCATTAATTATGGTAGACGCGGCAAAACGTGCATCGGCAAAGCGGATTACAGTTGTGCTTCCTGCTTATCCGTACTCGCGGCAAGATAAAAAGCATAAGGGGCGCGAACCTATTTCAGCCCGTTTGATGGCTCAACTATTTAAGGCGGCAGGCGCTGACCGTATTATGTCGGTAGATTTGCACGCTTCCCAAACTCAAGGTTTCTTTGACGGGCCAGTGGATCATTTATGGGGTATGCCTACTTTGGTGAAGTATGTGCGTACTCGTATTGACCCAACTAATTCGGTGGTAGTTTCCCCAGATGCTGGACGTATCAAGGTGGCTGAGCAGTGGGGTAAACGTCTAGGTGGTGTGCCTTTGGCTTTCGTGCATAAGACACGCGATATTACTCAACCTAACCAAGCGGTAGCAAATCGCGTGGTGGGTGATGTGACTGGTCGTACCGCCGTAATCGTAGATGACTTGATTGATACTGCCGGTACTATTGCGGGAGCTGTACGAGTAGTGTTGGAAGCAGGTGCGAAAGACGTAATCGTGGCTGCTACGCATGGTGTGCTGTCTGGCCCTGCTATTAAACGCCTTACTGAATCGGGTCTGCGGGAGCTGGTAGTTACTGACACTCTGCCAATCGGGCCTGAAAAGCAGTTCCCTGAACTCACCGTACTTCCTATCGCGCCAGTGTTGGCTGGAGCAATTAAGGCAGTATTTAATGACGGTTCAGTAACTGAATTGTTTGATGGGGAAATACAAAGCTAGTATTTTTGCCGTGCTGGTGCAGTAGTGTGCCACTGGTAAATATATAACTATGTAAGTAGTGCAGTAGATAAGTGTGGTTAGGCACAAATTTTGGCTAACTTTTTCTTTACTGCGTAAAATATAAGGGTTGCCTCGGCGAGGGAAGTAAATTGCTTAAAGTTAAAGCAATTTGTCTTCCGTTATCGACGCGGTTGTCTATATCTCCTTGATGTAGCCTCCGTTCGGGGCGGTACTAGAAGAAAAGGAGAGATAAAATGGCTGAAGTATTAAAAGCAGAAATTCGTGAAGTATTCGGTAAAGGTGCTTCCCGTCAGCTACGTCGCGATGAGCGCACCCCAGCTGTAATTTACGGTGCGGGCGAAGCTCCAGTACACGTACACTTTGATTCCCATGATTTGTTTATGGGTGTACGTGGTAAGAAGAATAGCGTTATTGAAGTAGAACTATCTGGCAAGACCGTAAAGGTGCTAGTAAAGGAAGTACAGCGTAACCCGCTAACTCGCATTATCGAACACGTAGATTTCTTGTTTGTGGCTGAGTAATTTTAGTAATACTTAAAATTACTAACGCAAAATCTACTCGTGTTCTTACCTGAGTTCTTTATCCTGAAAACTGACAATTTAGTTAATTATCAGTAGTCAGAAAAGAATTTGGTTCGACTTTAGATGGATATGGGCTCTAAATTCCAATAAGGAAGATAGAGCCCGTTTCCTTATCATAAGCTGATTTAATGGTGAAAAACGCTGCAAGGCAGAGGTCTTAAATAGCATGTCTTACCGGAAAGGAACAGTGTGTTTACAGTAGTGGGTTTAGGTAATCCTGGCACTAAATATGAAACAACTCGACACAATATCGGATATTTAGTGGTAGATGAAATTTTGGCGCGTGTAGGCACTACTCTTTCCCAGCATAAGCAAAGCAATACTAGGGCCGCTTCTTTACGCTTAGGAGTAGCTCCAGGAATGCCAGGTAGTCAAGTGATTGTAGGTTTATCCAACAGTTACATGAATGAAAGTGGCGGGCCGATTAAAGCCCTAATGAGTTATTTTCATGGCGAGGTGGAGAACCTGATTGTGATACATGATGAACTGGATTTACCTTTCGGTACGCTCAAGCTCAAACGCGGTGGTGGCGAAGGAGGGCATAACGGGCTGAAGTCTATAAGCCGTTCTTTAGGGGATAAAAACTATATTCGCTTACGCTTTGGAGTAGGCCGTCCGCCAGGACGGCAAGACCCTGCAGATTTTGTGCTTTCCAGCTTTTCTAATGCTGAATGGAAAGAATTACCGTTTTTAATCTCGCAAGCTGCTGATGTGGTGGAAGATGTTTTAGTAAATGGGTTAGAAACTGCCACTATGCGTTTGCATACTAAGTAAGACGAAAAATCTCCGTATCGGCATTAAAGTAAGGAACTGCTACTACCGTGAAATCATTGGACTTTCTATCGCATCTTAACGAGTTTGCGAAGCTGCAAAATCCAGCAAGTTTGTTAAATAAGCAAATAAATTTACCGCGCGGAGCATACACGGTAGCTTTAGCAACTTTAGCTAATGCACTTAAAGCGCAGAACCATCAGGAAAACTCTGCCCAAAAAGTAGATGCTACTAGGGAAACTATTACCCCGTTACTGGTAGTGGTCACCCCTACCAGTCATGATGCTCATTACTTGCAAAAAACCTTACAACAATTCTTACCCCACTCAGCAGTGGAATTATTTCCGGCGTGGGAAACTTTACCGCATGAACGTCTTTCCCCGCGTGCCGATACGGTGGCTACTCGTTTACGGATTTTGTATCGTCTAGCGCATCTAGCAGATTTTCCTCCGTTGCAGGTGTTGTTGTTACCAGTGCGATCATTGCTACAACCAATTGTGGCAGGCTTAGGGCAATTAGAACCGGTGCAACTAGAATTAGGAGCAGAATATGAGCTTACTGCCGTGCAAGCTCAACTAGTTAATGCTGCCTATACCTCAGTGGATATGGTGGAAAATCGGGGAGAATTTGCGGTGCGTGGGGGAATTTTGGATGTATTCCCTCCTACTGAAGCCCACCCGTTGCGGGTTGAATTTTTTGGTGATGAAGTAACGGAAATACGTAGTTTTTCAGTGGCAGACCAGCGGTCTATTGAGGCCGTGGAAAAAGTGTTTGCTCCGCCTTGCCGGGAGATTTTATTAACGGAGCAAGTGCGCTTGCGAGCACAAGCAGCAATTGCACAACTGCCTGGCGCGGTAGATATGCTAGATAAAATTGCGGCGGGTATCGCAGTGGAAGGCATGGAGTGTTTAACTCCTATTTTGGTAGAGCAGATGGTGTCTTTCCTGACTGAATTACCAAATACAGCGCATATTATTGCTATTGAGCCTGAACGGTTACGGGTGCAAGCACAGTCTTTGCACGAAACGACCCAAGAATTTTTACAAGCTGCTTGGTCTAATGCGGCAGCGGGGGGAGAAATACCGATACAAGTTAGTGATGCTTCTTTTCATGATTTGGAGCAAGTGCAGGATTGGGCGTTAGCTGCGGGGCATACTTGGATAAGTTTTAGTGATTTTAATACGGAAAGTGCTTTAAGCATACCCGTGCAGGCAGCTCCTAATTATGCCGGAGATACCGAGAAAGCCTTTGCGCAATTACGGAGTTACACCCAAGAGCGCTGGCAAGTAGTGCTCTTAGTGGAAAGTGCAGGTTTGGCTCGTCGGTTAGCTGAACAGTTGGAGCAGGCAGACGTGCCGGTGCAAATCTTGACAGAGGGTGCAGAGCAGCCAAAACGGGGAGTAGTAAATATTGTGCGTTCTTCGTTTACTGCAGGTTTTATGGCTAGTGAAAGCCAGGTGTTAGTACTAGCTGCATCTGAGCTTTTGACGCGCGTGCGCAAAGGTGGGGGTGCTTCAGCTTTAACTATGCCGAAACGGCGACGTAAAACAGTAGATCCGCTTACTTTGCGTCCTGGTGACTACGTGGTACATGACCGGCATGGCGTTGGGCAATTTATTAAACTGGTACAACGCACAGTAGGCGGTGAACAGGGAACGCAACGAGAATACGTGGTGTTAGAGTATGCTGCTTCTAAGCGTGGAGGAGATAAAGATCAACTGTGGGTGCCAACTGATCAGTTGTATCTAATTTCTAAATATGTGGGGGGCGACGCTCCGTCGCTTAATAAAATGGGCGGTTCGGATTGGGCGAAAACTAAAGCAAAAGCTCGCGCAGCCGTGCGGAGTATAGCTAAAGAGTTGATTCGTTTGTATGCCCAGCGGCGTGCTACGCGCGGTTTTGCGTTTAGTCCAGATACACCGTGGCAGCGAGAGCTAGAAGATGCTTTTGAGTATGTGGAAACTCCAGATCAGCTATCCACTATTGACGAAGTGAAACGGGATATGGAGTCTTTAGAGCCTATGGATCGTTTGATTTCTGGAGATGTGGGCTATGGCAAGACGGAAATTGCGGTACGGGCAGCTTTTAAAGCAGTGCAAGACGGGAAACAAGTAGCGGTATTAGTGCCTACTACTTTGCTTGGTCAGCAGCATTTGGAAACTTTTCGGGAGCGGTATGCTGGTTTTCCGGTGCGAGTAGCGGGATTGTCGCGTTTTCAGTCGGCTGCAACGGCGGAAAAAGTGAAGGCAGAATTAGCTGCAGGCACTATTGATGTGGTGGTGGGTACGCACGCATTAGTTACAGGTAATGTGCGTTTTAAGGATTTAGGGCTGGTAATTATTGATGAAGAACAGCGTTTTGGAGTGGAACATAAAGAGGCATTAAAACAGCTTTATCCAACAGTTGATGTGTTGGCAATGTCGGCTACTCCGATTCCGCGTACTTTAGAAATGGCGGTGACGGGTATTCGGCAGATGTCTACTTTGGCAACCCCGCCCGAGGAGCGTCACCCGATTTTGACATATGTGGGAGTGCAGGATGCTAAGCAAATTTCGGCAGCTATTAAGCGGGAAATTTTGCGCGATGGGCAAGTGTTTTATATTCACAACCGGACTGAATCTATAAATCAGGTGGCGCTTAATTTGAGTGAGTTAGTGCCCGAGGCTAGGGTGGCTGTAGCGCATGGAAAAATGACTGAACACCAGTTAGAGCAGGTGATTCAGCGTTTCTGGGAGAAAGAAATTGATGTTTTAGTGTGTACCACTATTGTGGAAACAGGGCTAGATATTTCTAATGCTAATACTTTGATTGTGGAAGATGCGCAAAAGTTGGGACTTTCGCAGTTGCATCAGTTGCGTGGTCGTGTGGGGCGCGGTAGGGAGCGTGGTTATGCTTATTTCTTGTATCCGCCTGAGAAAGCGATGACGGAAACTGCTATTGAGCGTTTGCGTACTATTGCGGCACATACTGAATTAGGGGCAGGTATTCAGGTGGCGTTGAAAGATTTAGAAATTCGTGGTGCTGGTAATTTGCTGGGCGGAGAGCAATCTGGACATATTGCAGGGGTTGGTTTTGATTTATATTTGCGTATGATTTCAGAGGCGGTAGCCAAACTAACTGGCAAGAGTGCGGCAGATGAGGAAGTGCCAGAGCAGAAGGTGGAATTGCCGGTAGATGCTTTTGTGCCGCAGTCTTGGGTGAGTGCAGAGCGTTTGCGTTTAGAGATTTACGCGAAAATTTCGGGAGCAGATTCTGAAGCAGCTCGTGCAGATATTAGACAGGAATTGGTGGATCGCTATGGGGCAATTCCGGTGGAAGTAGAGCGGCTGTTTGCTTTAGCGCAGTTGCGGGAATTGGCTAGTAGTTTTGGTATTTATGAAATTTCGGTGTTGGGGCGCAATGTGCGTTTAGCGCCGGTAGAGTTACCTGATTTTCGGCAGGCTCGCTTAAAACGCTTGTATCCTAAGGCGATGTTGCGTCCAGCAGTGCGGGCAATTTTGGTGCCTTTGCCAGATTTAGCGCAGGGACGTTTAGGGGCAGCTCATGGGGTGGGTAGTTTTACTAATGAGGCTGTTTTGCAGTTCGTAGCTAAGTTTATTGAGGATATTTTTAGCGATAAAAATATGTGATTTGGCTAATAGGATAATCTGTGAAGGAAGTAGCGATTTTTTGTTTGGCGTAGGAAAATAGAAATTAGTGATGTTTTCTGCTGATTAAAGTGCCAGTAGGTGTTTTGATGAGCGGGTCAAACGTCCATCGTTTCTTGGTTTACAGAACGGTAAAATTAGGTTCGATATATCGACAACAATAAAGGAGGCCTTGTGGCAACCATTGAGGCAGTAGCAGCCCGTGAAATTCTTGATTCCCGCGGAAATCCAACTGTAGAGGTAGACGTACTTCTAGATGATGGTACTTTTGCACGTGCAGAAGTTCCATCTGGTGCTTCTACCGGCGCTTTTGAGGCGGTAGAACGTCGTGACGGCGATAGCTCCCGTTACCTAGGTAAGGGTGTACAGGATGCTGTAAAAGCTGTTACCGAAATTATCGAGCCAGAAATTCTTGGTTTTGATGCTTCTGAGCAGCGTCTACTAGATCAGACTTTGATTGATCTAGACGGTACTGCCAACAAGGGCAAAATTGGTGCAAATGCAATTCTGGGTGTTTCGCTAGCTGTGGCTAAAGCAGCTGCTGAGTCTGCCGGACTTCCATTGTATCAGTACCTAGGTGGACCAAATGCACACACTCTACCAGTACCAATGATGAATATTCTAAACGGTGGTTCCCATGCGGACTCCAATGTGGATATTCAGGAATTTATGATTGCTCCTATTGGTGCAGAAACTTTCAAGGAGTCTTTGCGTTGGGGTGCAGAGGTTTACCATTCTTTGAAGTCCGTACTAAAGCAGCGTGGTCTTTCCACTGGTCTAGGTGACGAAGGTGGTTTTGCACCAAATCTAGAAACCAATGCTGCAGCACTAGACTTGATTTGTGAAGCTATTGAAAAAGCTGGTCTAACCCCTGGTAAGGACGTAGCTCTTGCACTAGACGTAGCATCTACTGAATTCTTTAAGAATGGTGGCTACGAATTTGAAGGTGGCGCTAAGGGTACCGACTACATGGTTGAATACTACAAGAAGCTAGTAGCTGATTATCCAATCGTTTCCATTGAAGACCCACTTTCTGAAGATGAGTGGGAGGCTTGGGTAGAACTTACCAAGACCATTGGTGGCGATGTACAGCTAGTAGGTGACGACCTATTCGTTACCAACCCAGAGCGTCTAGCTAAGGGTATTGAACTAGGTGCTGCAAATGCACTATTGGTAAAGGTAAATCAGATTGGTTCCCTAACCGAAACTTTTGAAGCTATTGAAACTGCACACCGTGCTGGCTACAAGTCGATGACTTCACATCGTTCGGGTGAAACTGAGGATACCTTTATCGCTGATCTAGCAGTTGCTACTAACTCTGGTCAGATTAAGACTGGTGCTCCAGCTCGTGGAGAGCGTGTAAACAAGTACAACCAGTTACTACGTATCGAAGAAGAACTAGACGATGCAGCAGTATATGCTGGTCGCAGTGCATTCCCACGCTTCAAGAAGTAAGGGAATAAACTAGCGCGCTAGTTATTTGTGGAAGTGGGGAGTTTCTTGAGAAAGAAGCTCCCCACTTTTATGTCTATATTTGGTTTAGATTTTATAAATCGTTTTGCTATTGCAACTGCTGAGTAAGTTTAGGGACAGGGGAAATAAAGTAAGTGATTTTTCTAAAATCGGTGGGTTAATACCCGTATTTTTTGAGAAGCTAATAGACTGGAACACGTGAGTGCGCGTCGTCCCCGCAGAAGAAATAACTCGCTTCCCGCAGCTAGTTTGCAAGCTAGTAGGAAAGATGTGGGAGCTGATTTAGCGCGCCCTAAATCGGTAGGTGGTGCTGATGGAGAAAAAGCCAAATCTGTTTCTCCAGCGGGTAAAGTAGGTAAGAAAGTTACGCCTGAATTAGTGACGGGCAAAATTAAAGCTAGTGCGGGAAAACTCGGCGTTAGATTTAAGGCAGTTGCGGGAAGTTTAGCTACGGCGAGTAAGTCGTCAGGCGAACCCCTTTCTGGGAAGCAAGATAGAGCAGAGCGAGAAAATACTTCTTTACCAGCTTCAGCCCTTTCGCAAACCGAGCAGCAGAACAGAGCAGGAAGATCTGTTGGATTTGCGAGCCGTTTCCGTGGTGCCACTACTGGTAGTATAAGTGGACCAGCTGTTAGTGCAGCGCGTAGTTCTTATGCTGCATCGGCATCTGGGAGGGATGTGAGTGGAAATATAGCGGGTAAAGGAAATTGGCAAGGAGTGCTAAGTAGCCGCACTGATTCCCGCATGAGTCGCTATTCGCGCAATATGATTGCTATCGTTATTTTTCTCGTGTTAGCAGTGATTATTGTGGTGCCTCCGCTGCGTTCTTATATTATTCAGCAGGAAGAATTGCGAGCTTTGAATGCGGAAATTACCCAATATCGAGAGCAATTAGATGAATTAACCCAACAGCGAGATTTATGGAATAACTCCAATTATGTGCAGTCGCAGGCGCGGGAGCGGTTGGGCTTTGTGATGCCTGGGGAAGTACTTTATAAGGTGATTGGCACGGAAGTGAATGCTGCCTATCAAAGTAATGCACAGCGTGTGCAAGAAGTAGTTTCCCAAAGACTTGCTGCTACTCCATTTTATTTAACCTTATGGCAGTCTTTAGAATTTAGCGGTAATTTTAATGGGGAGCAAAATCCGACTCAAGTGCCAATTTTGCATATAGAGAAAGAAAAGTTCGCACAGATTTTTGATTATTTAAATTCTGATTCTGCGCCTGCCGCCAATAATGATGGTGCAGAAAACGAAGAATAAAGCTCGGTTTATACAAAGTTTTGTTGATTTAGAATGGTTTGCTCTTTGGGTTAAAGATAGTAGTAATAAGTGCAACTAGAAACTGGTATAGAATTAGACAGTAGGGTTAAAGACGTATAAAGCGGGGAGAAATGGAATTAACTCCAGAGGCTATAGATTTAGCATTATTACAACAAGTAGCCGTTAATGCATCACCAGCGAGTAAGGCTGATATAGAAATTTTTACTCAGCAATTAGGGCGCGAACCGCGTGGTTTACTAGGGGTAGCTGCGCGCTGTGCTTGTGGCACTCCAGCAGTTACTTTGACGGCTCCGCAATTGCCAGATGGCAGCCCTTTCCCTACTTTATTTTATTTGTCTTTGCCGTGGGTAGTGAAAGAAATCTCGCGCTTAGAAAGTGGGGGAGAAATGCAAAAGTATAATGAGCTTTTGCAACAAGACCCGCAATTATTAGCTAATTACCAGCAGGCGCATGAAAGTTATGTGGCACGTCGGGAACTACTAGCTCAGATTCCACAATTATCTGGTGTGTCAGCTGGGGGAATGCCGCAGCGGGTGAAATGCTTGCACGCTTTAGCTGGATATGCTTTAGCAGTAGGTGCTGGGGTGTGCTTAGTAGGAGATGCGGTGCTGGCTGAGATTGGCTGGGATTGGGAAAAGTGTAAATGTGCTATGGAAAGCGCTTAAATAGCTGGTGATATTAGGCGAGCTAAGTTTTTTCAGGTCTAATATTTTCGTTAATCTTACAGTTTTTCTAATTTTATAAACAAAACGGGCGTGATAAATTGCAGAAAATTTGTTTGCTTAAGAAGAGGCTTGGCGGGCTAGCACTTTAAGTGCAATAAAAATTTGTCCGGTGTATAGGTAATACTAAAAATATGAAAATTGCAGGAATTGATTGCGGTACTAATTCTATCCGTTTGCTTATCGCACAAGCAGAAATAGAGGCAGCAACTGGGCGCTATAAACTAAACGATATAGTGCGCAAAATGGAAGTAGTACGTCTAGGGGCAGGCGTTGATAAAACGGGAGAATTTAATGCTCAAGCTCTGGAACGTACTTTAGCGCAAGTGGCAGATTATGCGCAGCTCTGTAAAGAGTATGAAGTACACAGTATTAGATTTGCTGCCACCTCTGCTACGCGCGATGCTAAAAATCGGGAGGATTTTTTAAACGGTGTATACCAGCATTTAGGAATATACCCACAGGTGATTACGGGAGCACAAGAAGCAGCTACTTCTTTTGCGGGTGCTATTTCAGGGCGTGATATACATAGTGAAGTAGAAAAAGGAATTTTAGCGGTAGATTTAGGGGGTGGTTCTACCGAACTGGCATTAGGTGATGCTGATGGTAATTTATTGGCTTCTTATTCTATGGATGTAGGATGCGTACGTATTTTTGAGCGTCATTTTGCTA
>CAMCHI010000030.1 GCA_945874735.1 uncultured Arcanobacterium sp.
CTTTTTAGGGAGATATTCTATCTAGGGAGAGCTGACGGTTAGGGAGGGGAGAATGTCTTATGGTCCGCGCTTAAAAGAGCGTAAAAACTGGGGTACCGATGATTCTCAGACTCCTATTTTACACGTAGATATGGACGCATTTTTTGTGTCGGTGGAGTTATTAGATCGTCCCGATTTGCGGGGAAAACCAGTGGTGGTTGGGGGAGGAACGCTGCGAGGAGTTGTATCAGCAGCTTCTTATGAGGCTCGTCAATTCGGTATTAATTCTGCAATGCCGCTACAAATAGCAATGCGGCGTTGTGCGCAATTAATTGTATTGCCTGCCAGAATGAGTCGCTATCGTGCAGTGTCTGAGCAAATTATGCAGATTTTTTCTACTTTTACCCCACTGGTTGAACCTATATCTATTGATGAGGCTTTTTTGGATGTGAGTGGGGCACGTAAATTGTATGGTAGCCCATTGCAAATTGGGGCGTTGATACGGCAAGAAATTCATCAGCAGGTAGGAGTGCCGGCTTCGGTTGGTATTGCAAATACGAAGCATTTAGCAAAAATTGCTTCTGCTAATGCTAAACCGGACGGGATGTTGTTGATTTCGGCTAATCGGGCAGAAGATTTTTTGCGACATCTTCCTATCGGAGCTTTATGGGGTGTGGGTGAGCAAACCTTGAAAAAACTAAACTCGCGTGGATTGTTTACGGTGGTGGATTTGGTAAATCTAGGGCAAGCGAGTTTGGAGAAAATTATTGGTAAGGCCGCGGGGGCGAAACTATATGCTTTAGCTACCAATCAAGATGATCGGGCAGTGCATCCGCCAATGGTAGAAAAGTCTATAAGTAAAGAAGAAACTTTTTATGAACCTTTGCAAACGTGGGAGGAATGTTGTGCTGTTCTCTTAGCGCAAAGTCACTTTATAGCTAAAAAATTACGTTCTCAATCTTTATTGGCGCGTACTATTGCTATTAAGGTGCGCACACCTGATTTTCGTACTAAGAGTCGTTCTGTTACCTTGGCTACCCCTACTGCTTTAGGGAAGAGTATTTATGAGGTGGCTAAGGATTTGCTGGCGCAAACTGAACAGTGGTCGAAAGGTTTGCGCTTGTTGGGAGTGCGAGCAGAAAATTTAGTAGGCGCAGAGAGGGGAGTGCAAGCTGATTTGTTTACTGAGGTGAAGGAACAGCGTGCCCAAAAAGCAGCGCAAGCGGTGGATGCGGTGCAAGAAAAATTTGGCAATAATTTTTTACAACTAGGTACTAATATGGTTTTTCCGCCGCGAGATAACCGTTAGACTTTATTTAAGTGGGAACTTCCAGCGTAATCAGTTATTCTGGAGGAACTGAACTAAGAACGAGAGCAGGGTATAAGTAAATGGCATTATCGGAATATGAACGGGAAATGTTGGAAGCCTTAGAGGGGCAATTGGCGGACGAAGATCCGAATTTGGCGCAAAAGCTCGCTCCTCAAACTGCTGCTCCGCTGATGTGGACGATTGTACCCCGCAATTTGGTGTTTGGTCTGATGATTGCCGTGCTTGGTTTGGGGGTGACGTTAGCAGGCGTTAATGCTGCAATTTTGCCACTTGGCTTTTTGGGAGTGGCAGTAGTATTTGCTGGTTTCTGGTATTTAGGAAGTGGTCTGCGGCAAAAACCTGGTAAAGCTCCGCAAGCTAAACCGCAAGTCCCTACCGTTAGTTTTATGGAAAAACAGGCTCAGGAATGGTTGCGCCGTATGCAAGAGGGTGGCAAATAAGAGCACTCCTAAATGTGATGTTGCTAGGCGCTAGTTTTTCTATTAATTATCTATCCCTCCCCATAGACGGGAGGGATATTTTTTGTTTGCGATTTTCTTTTGGGGTGTAAATAAACATCTTTAGGACGCTAGGAGCAAATTTTATTTATTAAGCCGGTGTAAGGCTTATTTTTGTTTTTCTGTATTTAGAAATTTGTTCTGAATTCACGCACATTTCTATTTTAAATTTATGTCAAAAAAATATCTTTCTTCTTAAAAAACTCAATTTTCACTCCACTCATTTTTCAGCTATAATTCAATGGAAAATGCCACAAATATGCGTGTTTATACTTTATTGTGGTTGAAAGTGGTGTAAAGTGGAGTTTGCTGATTAGGAGGAGGTGCAAGTGTTCCTCGGTACGTACGAACCAAAGTTGGACGAAAAAGGACGCTTAATCCTTCCTGCTAAATTTCGCGACCAGCTAGCTGGAGGATTGGTAATCACCAGAGGGCAAGAGCATTGTCTTTATGTTTTTTCTCTTTCTGCTTTTGAGCAGGTATTGGAAAAGCTGGAGCAAGCTCCGCTCACGTCCAAAGAAGCACGCACATACAAGCGCGTCTTTTTATCGGGGGCAAACGACCAGATTCCAGACAAGCAAGGACGAATTAACATTCCGGTAAATTTACGGGAATATGCGAATTTGGAGCGAGATTTAGTGGTAATTGGTTCTGGTAAACACGTGGAAATCTGGGGTAAGACGGCGTGGGATGCTTACTTGCAAGCCAGTGAAGACGAGTTTGCTGATCGGGAAGAAGAACTTATCCCCGGTGTTTTCTAAAGCGCATAAATAGCGTTGGCTATCTAAAAGCCAGAAACACGCAATAGTAAGTTCTCTGCCTTTGACCTTTCCTAGCCAGTACCAGGTGCTTGTAGTGCACTGCTTCCTGGCGGTAATTCCCCAACTTCCAGTAAAAGCAGTGGATTAGAGGTACTTGAAAGGTGCGGAGTTTTTTACCTACCTACAGGAAAAATCTTCTCACTCTAGTCACTGAGTTTTTTACCTAAATTTGAGTAATTCATTAAATCGCACTACCGGCAAAGGAGAGGGCAGTGAGCGTATCTAACGCATCGACACTAGATGCTGCCAGTGATGCCTTGCATTTGCCGGTATTGCGTGAGCGTTGCGTGGAGTTATTTGCTCATGTGGCAGATAAAACGGCAGTAGTAATAGATGGCACGCTCGGCATGGGTGGTCATACTGAGGCTTTGCTTGCTACTTATCCTGCTTTGCGAGTTATCGGAATTGATCGCGATCCACAAGCTATTGAATTAGCAACTAAGCGTTTAGCGTCTTTTGGGCAACGTTTTCAAGCTGTAAACACTACCTACGATCAAATAGATGCGGTAATAGAGCAGCAAATCGGTAAAGAAGCCAAGGTGGCAGGGGTGTTACTGGATTTAGGCGTTTCGTCTTTGCAGCTCGATCAAGTAGAACGCGGTTTCTCTTATGCAGTAGATGCTCCTTTAGATATGCGCATGAATGCTCATAGTGGTATTACTGCTCAAGAGTTACTAAATACCGCAAGTGTTGCGCACTTACGCAAAATTATTGCCACCTATGGGGAGGAGCGATTTGCGGGGCAAATTGCACAAAAAATCGTTGCTTACCGGGAAGTTAAACCTTTAACGCGCACCAGTGAATTGGTAGAAATAGTGCGCAGTGCCTTGCCGGCTGCTGCGATGCGTACGGGAGGTAATCCAGCTAAACGCACTTTCCAAGCTATTCGTATTGCTGTAAATGAAGAACTCACTATTTTAGAAACTGCGCTTGCTAAAGCAGTGGAAGCTGTAGAAGTGGGAGGACGGGTAGTGGTGGAGTCCTATCACAGCTTAGAAGATCGATTGGTGAAAAATGCTTTCGCTAAAGGTTTACGTTCCACTACTCCTGCTGGTCTGCCAGTGGAATTAGCAGATCATCAGCCTTACTTGCGGGATTTAACTCGTGGAGCTGAAAAAGCAGATGCGGCTGAATTGGCACGAAATACTCGTTCGGCTTCGGTGCGTTTACGGGCCGTGGAACGAGTAAGAGAAACTCCAGCCCACCTAGTTCCAGATTTTTCCAAACCATTACCTCAAACCCAATCCCTTAAAGGAGTGCGTAAATGACGGCAATTAGTGTGGCACCTGCTCGTCGCTTCCCTGCAGTTCGCCCTATAACTACTCCGGTTACGGGACTGCAAGTAGTGCCTAATCCAGCTCCTTCAAAAGGATTTTTCCGTACGGCTGCTATTTGCGCGCTAGTTTTGTTGTTAGCTTTAGGAACAGCTTTCTTCCTAAATACGCAAATGGTGCATGGGGCATACGAAATCAAACGTGCCACTATTGAGCTAAATGAATTAAAAGCTAATGTGGATACTATTCGCGGAGAAGTGATTATGGTATCTTCTGCCCAAGGTTTGCAAGATAAAGCTGTGAAAATCGGTATGGTTCCAGCTACTGATGTGCGTTACCTAGATTTTAAAACCGGTGAAGTTACCGCAGCTAAGCAAGAATAGCATCTATGATAGATGGCAAGTGGCTAAACCGTTTATTAGAACAGTATAAAACTTCTGTTAAGCGCAATTGAACGGGGTAGTTGAAACACTAAAACGGGGAGCTGGCAAGTAATGCACACACACAATGGGGAACTAGGCAAAAAAATCTCCATAGATAGTCGTATTAGACATATCGTGGTGATTATTTTAGCTATGGCAATTGTGTTGGCAGGCAAATTATTTATAGTGCAGGTAGTGCAAGCAAAACAACTATCCCAAGTGGCGCGCGAATTTCGTACCCGTTCCTATATTCAAGAAGCTGTGCGTGGAGATATTACAGACACAAACGGGGTAGTTCTAGCTAGTTCTATTTCTCGCTATGCTTTGCGGGTAGACCAAAAAGCTATCGCTGAATTTGTGCATTACAATGAAGATGAAAAAATTATTGGCACGGGAGCTGCTGCCGCTGCCAAAATTTTAGCCCCTAAATTAAAACGCAATCAGGCTGAACTGGGGGGCGAATTATTAGGCGGAGCTGAAAAAAATCAATATAAACTGATTGCGCGTGGCCTTACTCCAGACGAATGGCGAGAAATTAAAGCGTTAAATATTTATGGTATCTTCGGGGAACACTATATTGAACGGATTTATCCTAACGGTACTACTGCAGGCACCGTAATAGGATATGTGGGGCAGACTGCGCAGAGCTCTGATTTGGCAGGTAGATCGGGTATTGAGCAACAGTTTGATAAAGTTTTACGCGGCAAATCAGGAAAGTTGATTGTGGAAGTGGGGCCTGATGGTACGATTTTCCCACAGTCCAAAACCACTAATGTGCCAGCGGTAAATGGTAATAATGTAAAACTTAGTTTAGATATTG
Organism: uncultured Arcanobacterium sp.; assembly: GCA_945874735.1. Lineage (GTDB taxonomy): Bacteria > Actinomycetota > Actinomycetes > Actinomycetales > Actinomycetaceae > Arcanobacterium_A. The sequence continues at coordinate 5,144 of CAMCHI010000030.1, forward strand.
ATATTCAAACTACGGCAGAAAATAGTTTACATGATTTAGTGGGTAAAACTGGGGCGTATTGGGGAGCGTTAGCAGCAATTGAAATTGGTACAGGACGTATATTAGCTCTAGCGGATACTAACTATTTTAATCCTGGTAATTTAGAAACTGAACCGGTTAGCTACACTAATTTTGCTATTGGTAATACGTTTGAGCCGGGTTCTACAGGCAAAGTGCTAACTTTATCTTCGGCTATCAATGAAAATAAAGTGCATTATGATGATGTTTATACTAACGCCTACACTATTACCATGCCTAACGGGGAAACTTTTAAGAATTATGCGCCCCACCCTGAATATCGCATGACGGTAGCTGGTTTAATTACTCGTTCGTACAACACTGGTTTAGTGCAAATTGGTGATTTGATTGACGATAATACTCGTTATGATTATTTCCAAAAGTTTGGATTTGGCAAAGCTACTGGCATTGAGTTGCCGGCAGAAGAAACAGGGTTATTACGTACTCCTGACCAGTGGGATCAACGTTCTCACTACACCACTATGTTTGGGCAAGCCTATACAGTAACTGCTTTACAATTAGCCCAAGTGGGGGCAGTGCTGGGTAATAAAGGCGTCTATCAGCCTGTGACCATTATTGATGAGTATGTGGACGAAAACGGAGTTCCTACTGTTCCCTTAAAGCCTAATCCGCATCAAGTGGTTTCACCCGAAACTGCGCGAGAAGTGCTAGATATTTTGCAAGGTGTAACTCAAGTAGGTGGAGGTGCGCCTAAAGCAGCGGTAGAGGGTTACAATGTGGCAGGCAAAACTGGGACTGCGGAAATTTTAGCTGCTGATGGTAGCTTGCGTGGTATTTCAGGTACATTCTTAGGTGTTATTCCGGCAGAAGACCCGAAAGTAGCGATAGCTATTAGCGTTTTTGCTCCTAGCCCGTATGATGGTGGTAATAATGCGCCGGTATTTGCCGCTACTGCCAAAATGGCAATGCAAAAGTTGATGATTACTCCGTCTACGGTGCCGCTAGTGACTATGCCGTGGCTGGAATCTGATTTGGGATAGATCCGGTGATTATTTCTGTAGAGTTTAGTTAAGATAGGTGAATTTTTACTTAAAATCCGAGCGCAACACAGCACCCGTTGCACATTTTTTCACACAAAACGGGTAAAATTGGCTCAGGATTATACTTATCATTCCCTTAGCTAAAGAAACGAGAACTACATGAGTCAGCTACCACTTTCGCTTTTGCCTGCAAGCGTTTTTGTAGCTGGTGCAGAAGTAAACAATTTTGCGGAACAGTTTGTAACAGGCGTGGTGTTGGATAATCGCCAAGTAGTTGGGGGAGAGCTATTTGTTGCAATAGTGGGTGAAAACAATAATGGCAACAAGTATGCTGCCGATGCTTTAGCTAAAGGCGCCTTGTATGTATTAACTGATGATCCTGATACGGCTTTAGCTGCTGGTGCGCCAGCAGAAAAACTCTTAAGAGTCACCAATGCAGTGGAGGCTTTAGGACAGTTTGCGCGCGCTTGGTTATCGCATTTACGTTCATTACCAGAATCAGTATTGCAAGTAGTGGCAGTAACGGGTTCGGTGGGAAAAACTACCACTAAAGATATGTTGGCAGCACTATTATCTCCGTTAGGAGAAGTAGTTGCTCCACCTAATTCCTTTAATAACGAAATAGGATTAGCGCTGACGGTTTTGCGTGCTACGGCACAAACCCGTACTTTAGTGTTGGAAATGGGAGCAGATAATTTAGGAAATATTGCCTATCTTACGCACATTGCTCCACCAGATGTTTCTTTAGTATTGTGTATTGCCCCTGCTCATATTGGTAATTTTGGCAGCATAGAAAACATTGTGGAAGCAAAAGGCGAGTTAGCTCAATTTACTCTGCCCACTGGTACTGTGTTTCTAAATGGTAACGACTTGCGTATTGCCCATATGGCTTCGCGCACTAAAGCAAAGGTGCGTTATTTTGGGATTGTAAATAATGCTGATAAAGCTATCGGACTGGGAATAGCGCCTTGCCTATCTGATGAAGAAAATACTTATCATGCTTGGGCTAGTGAGGTGCAAGACGTAGCAGGGCACGCGCATTTTACTCTGCATTTAGCCGAACAAACACACGCGCTTCGTCTAGGTTTGACTGGCACACATTTAGCTTTAAATGCAGTAGGGGCAGCAGCTATTGCTCAGCATTTAGGAGTGGAATTAGCCCAGATAGTACAAGTGCTGGAAAATATTACTCCTGCCAGTGCGCATCGGATGGATGTGCAAAACTTAGCTGGCTATTTAGTGTTAGATGATGCTTATAATGCCAATTCGGTTTCCATGAAAGCTGGAATTACTGCCTTTGGCTCTTTAGCAGCTCAGTATGAGCGACGCATAGCCGTTTTAGGCTCGATGTTAGAATTAGGAACAGAGTCAGCTAAAGAGCATTTGTCATTATTGGACGAGATACAAGCTGCCCGTATCAATCAGTTGTATTTAGTAGGGGAAGAAATTTCCGTATTAGCTCCGGTAGCACAAAATGCTGGTATTGCTGTGGAAGTGTTTGCTTGTGCTGCGCAAGTGCCAGAGTTAAGCGCAATATTGCAGCCAGGAGATGCGATTATGTTTAAGGGGTCTAACGGTTCTCGGGTCTGGGAATTGGCGGACAAATTGAAAAGTAAATTAAGTGAAAGTAAGGAAAATTAATGGTTTCGTTGATTCTAGCTGCTTCACTAGGACTGCTAATTACCTTACTAGGTACTCCGTTGTTTATCCGTTTATTGGAGCGTAGGCAGTACGGACAGTTTATCCGTGAAGACGGACCTACCTCGCATTTAACCAAACGTGGTACTCCTACCATGGGTGGGGTGATTATCGTTTTAGCTACCGTGGTGGGTTATGCGGCAGCTAATTTGGTAGCTAGTCGTTTACCGTCTGCTTCCGGATTTTTATTACTATATCTCATGGTGGGCTTAGGTATAGTGGGCTTCTTAGACGATTTCACCAAAATAAAGAAAGAACGCTCTTTGGGGCTTACTCCGTTAGCTAAATTTATCGGGCAAGGTTTTGTGGGAATCAGTTTTGCCGTATTGGCTTTATTGCTGAAAAACAGCAAAGGACAAACTCCTGCCACTATGGGAATTTCTATTGCGCGCGATACTGGTATCACCTTGGCTTTTGCCGGTATAGCAGTAGGGTTTGTACTTTTTGTGTTGTGGGCAAACTTTTTAATTGCTGCTTGGTCTAACGCGGTGAACCTGACCGATGGGTTAGACGGTTTGGCAGCAGGCGCTTCTGCGATTGCTTTTGGTAGTTATGCCATTATTGCGCTTTGGCAAAGCTATCAGGCTTGTACTTCGGTAGTATTACCTACTCCGGGTTGTTATGAAGTACGTGATTCGCGTGATTTAGCAATCATTGCTGCTGCTATTGTGGGTGCTTGTATTGGTTTCTTGTGGCACAATACTTCTCCGGCGAAGATTTTTATGGGTGATACTGGGTCGTTGGCTTTAGGCGGAGCTTTTGCTGGTTTGTCTATTCTGAGCCAAACCGAAATTTTAGCCATTTTTATCGGCGGCCTGTTCGTGATCATTGTGGTTTCAGACGTAATCCAAATCGGTTATTTCAAAGCAACCGGTAAGCGCGTATTTAGAATGGCTCCTTTACATCATCATTTTGAGCTTACGGGGTGGAAAGAAGTAACCATTGTGGTGCGTTTCTGGATGATCCAAATGTTTTGTGCCGCTATTGGAATCACCTTCTTCTATGCAGAATGGTGGTCGCATCAATGAGTGTAAATACTGCAACTGATTTTCCGGTTATGCTTGATGATTACACTATTCCAGGTGCTCAAGAATTTCATGGGAAACGGGTAGCTATTTTAGGAATGGGTATTTCTGGAGTGGCTAGTTGCTATGTGTTAGCAAAACACACTGCCGTCACTTTAAGTATTTGGGATAAAAACGAAACGGCTTTAACTAAATTTACTGAGATTCTAAATTTGTCGCTTGCTCAAAGCAGTTCCCCAAGTGAGTTAGCACAATTAGCTGCCGCTGCTGATTTTGCTGCTTTGGCAGAACTAACTGCAATAGTGCCTTTAGTGCAACAAAAATTAGAGCTTGCTCAGGCGGTAACGGTCGATAGTGAATTAGCTACTGCTGTGTTGGCTTGGCAGCCGGATTTAGTAGTAATTGCCCCTGGGTTTAGGGAAAACGGCGTTGTATGGGAAGCGCTACGAGCCGCAAAAGTGGAAGTAATTTCTGAAATTGAGTTGGCTTGGCGATTGCGAGTGTACCATAAAGGTATAGCTGCTCCTTGGCTGTGTGTTACTGGCACAAATGGAAAAACTACTACGGTTTCGATGCTGGAAAGTATTTTGCAAACTGCGGGGTTAAACGGAAAAGCCATTGGTAACATTGGAATTCCAGCTGTTAAAGCTGTGACGCAGGTTGGCTCAGAGGCAGCGCAAGCATTTGCGGTAGAGCTTTCTTCTTTCCAGCTTGCTGCTATTAACACTATGCAACCTTTGGCGTCGGTTTGTTTAAATATTGATGATGACCATTTGGAATGGCATTTTAGTCGAGAAAGCTACCGGCAAGCTAAAGCCAATATTTATGAACGTGCCCAGGTGGCTTGCATATATCCAGTAGGGGATAGCCAAGTGCAATCTATGGTAGATCAGGCAGATGTACAAGATGGGGCACGCGCTATTGGAATAGTGATTGGAACTCCGAATGTAGGAGAAATTGGGGTAGTTGCTTTAGAAGAAACTCACTCATCATCGACAAGTCAAAGTAATTTTACTGTAATTGATCGCGCTTTCCATCCTAAGCGTTTTCAAGAAGCTATTGAGTTATTTCAGTTAGCAGATATTGCGCATTTAGCCTCTGGAGAACAAGATTTTCCTTTGCATATTCTCAAAGATGCGTTAGCTGCTAGTGCTTTAGCGCGTGCTGCTGGGGTAGAACCTTTTTATATCGCGCAAGGTTTACGGAATTTTTCTTTGGGGCGTCATCGTATTGAGAAAGTATCCCGCTTTGGGGATATTACTTGGATAGATGATTCTAAAGCTACTAATGCGCATGCTGCTCGTTCTTCTTTGTTGGCGCAGAAAGAAGGCAAGGTGGTGTGGATAGCAGGCGGTCAAGCTAAAGGGAGCGAGTTTACTCAGCTCGTAGCGCAAGTAGCTGCTCAACTGAAAGCAGTAGTGGTGATTGGTACTGAACAAACACCGTGGCAAACAGCTTTAGCACAACTAAATCTACCCGTATATTATGTAGATTCTGCTGATCCAGCCCCTATGCACACTGCCGTTAGCCAAGCGTATGCTTACGCCCAAAGTGGAGATACAGTATTGTTAGCGCCAGCTTGCGCTTCTTTAGACCAATTTAAGTCTTATGCTGCTCGTGGAGAAGCTTTTGCACAGGCAGTGCAGGATTTAGCGCAGCAAAGGTAGGAAAGTATGGTTCAACAAACTCCACCTACTTCCTCCCTTAGTACTGCGCGTGGCACTACAGCTGTGCCCCGAAGAAAGCCATTGCATAACGGAGAACATAGTGCGCATAGTGCGCGGGTAAGAAGTAGGAGAACTACGCAAACTGCTCCAGAATTACAAGGTTTACCAAAAACTTTTTCTTTTAAGCAACGTCTAGAAACTTTTTTGCCAACGGGTAAAGCAGATGTAATCTTCACTGGTATTAAAGAAGTTTCTGGTGAGCAAAAACTGGCAATTCAGCGTGGTTTAATTGCGGTGATTGTGGCAGTTACGGCATTAGTGATTCTGGGAAACATTATGGTGTTTTCTGCTACTTCCGTTATTTCTATACGGGACGCTGACTTAAGTAGTGCTCAAGTTGCCACTTATGCGGTGGCTTTCCGGCACGGGCTATTTACAGTAGTAGGGGTGACGATAGGGGTGCTTTTAGCGCGTTTTCCGTTTCATCTATACTACCGTTTTGCATTTCCGATTTTATTGCTGGGTCTAGTTTTACAAGGTTTAGTATTACCTTTTGGTAAAGACGTTAATGGTAATAAAAACTGGTTGGCATTGACTAGTTCTATTCAAATTCAGCCTTCAGAGTTCTTGAAACTAGCTGCTATCGTATGGATGGCTGCTATATTGGCTAAGTTTTCGGTTAATGATCGGCGTACTGTGATCAAGTGGATATTGCCGGTGACGGGAATGTTGCTGGCTACCAGTTTGGTAGTTTACCCAGGTGATATGGGTACTGGACTGATTTTCGCTTTAGTGACGGCAGGATTGATGTGGCTTGGTGGAGTGCGTAAGTTCTACTTTTTAGGAGCAGCAGCGGCAGTGGCTTTACTAGTGGGAGTTGTTGCTGGTACGAGTAGTTCACGTATTGTGCGCATTACTGAGTTTTTCCATAATTTTACTACCATGCCGGATATTCACACTCCTACTCAGGCCGACCATGCTTTATTTGCTTTTGGCACCGGCGGCATTTTCGGGGTAGGGCTGGGAGCTAGTAAAGAAAAATGGCGTGACTTGCGCGAAGCTCATACTGATTTTATTTTCGCCATTATTGGGGAAGAATTAGGAATGTTGGGAGCATTGGCAGTAGTAGGAATATTCTTGCTGCTAGCATGGGGTATTTTGCAAATCGTGTTGTACCACCCTTCTCGTTTTGCGAAGCTATTTGTGTCGGGTGCAGGTTTGTGGCTGGTAGGGCAAGCTTTTCTGAATATGGCTGTTGTATCGGGTTTGTTACCAGTTTTCGGAGTGCCTTTACCTTTTATTTCCCAAGGTGGTTCTGCGATTATGGCAGGGTTGTTTACGGTAGGAGTAATTGTGAGTGCGGCTTATGCAGTTCCAGGGGTACGTAGTGAGATTAAAATTAGAGCAAATATTATTCACCGTACTAAAACTTTAGTTAGGAGAAAAGGTAATGACGCTTCCTAATCCTAGTATCGTATTAGCCGGTGGAGGTACTGCAGGGCATGTAAACCCGTTGCTTGCTACTGCTAAAGAATTACAACAGCAAGCTCCTAAAGCGCAGATATTAGTAGTAGGTACTGATTCTGGTTTAGAAACAGAATTAGTACCAGCAGCTGGTTTTGAGTTGGAATTGATTGCGCGTGTGCCTTTTCCGCGTTCCTTAAACATTACGGCATTAAAGTTTTTTCCGCGTTTTTTATTAGCTGTAAAGCAAGCACGTCGTATTTTGCGTCAGCATAATGCGCAAGTAGTGGTGGGCTTTGGGGGATACGTTTCTACTCCGCTTTATTTAGCAGCTAGATGGTTGAAAATTCCGATTGTGATTCATGAAGGAAATGCCCGCCCTGGCCTTGCTAATCGGGTAGGAGCTAGATGGGCAAAAGAACTAGCTTTAACTTTTCCGTCTACTAAATTGGTTGCGAAAAATGGGCATACTTGCACTATTGGTATGCCGCTACGCAGAGAAATCACGGATTTAGTTGCATTACGTTCTAAGGAAATAAACCGTTTAGCAGCGCGGGAAAAATTTGGGTTAAGTAAAGAGAAACCCGTGGTGTTAGTAACTGGAGGGTCTTTAGGTGCGTTATCTATTAACACGTCTGTGTCAGAGGCTGGAGCTGCTTTAATTGCAGCTGGTGCACAAGTTTTACATATAACGGGTAAAGGAAAATACGAGGCGGTAGTAGCTAAAACTGCACCTTTAGTTTCAGACTATAAAGTGCTGGAATATTGTACGGATATGGCTAGTGCCTATATGGCTGCTGATTTAGTAGTGTCACGTGCAGGAGCTGGAATGGTAGCGGAAGTAGCTACTTTAGGTTTGCCAGCAATTTTTGTGCCTCTGCCTATTGGTAATGGAGAGCAAGCCTTAAATGCTAAAGATGTAGTAACAGCTAAGGGAGCTATATTGGTGGCCGATGCTGATTTTACTTCTACTTGGGTGGAAGAAAACATATTGCCTTTATTGCCGGACTGGGATGATCCGCAAGGAGTTTTAAGGCAAATGGGCAGATGTGCACAAGGGTTAATGCCGGCAAATGCTGCACAGCAGATGGCTAAATTGGTTTGGAAAGGCATGGCATGAAGTTTCATTTAGTGGGCATTGGGGGTGCTGGAATGTCGGTGGTGGCCGACTTATTACTAGCACACGGACATGAGCTTTCCGGGTCAGACCGAGAAAATTCTGAAAATTTAGAGCGCTTAGCAGGCTGTGGGGTAAAAACATACGTAGGGCATGCAGCTATTCAAGTGCCTATTGATGCTGTTTTAGTGGTCTCGTCTGCTATTAAAACTGATAATCCTGAATTACAGATTGCTGAGCAGCGCGGGCAAGAGATTTGGCATCGCAGTCAGGCTTTAGCTTTTGCTGCGCGTTCACGTGATTTTATCGCAGTAGCCGGAGCGCACGGTAAAACTTCCACTACAGGAATGTTAGCGGTTGCTTTTGCCACTTTAGGTTTAGACCCTTCGCGAGCAATTGGAGGTAATCTAGCTGACGGTAGTTCTGGTGGATATTTAGGCACTGGTTCTATGTTGGTAGCGGAAGCTGATGAATCAGATGGTTCTTTTTTGCATTACCACCCACGGGTAGCTTTAGTTACTAATATTGAGCCAGATCATTTAGACCATTATGGGAATGCGGAAAATTTCGCACAAGCATTTGTAAAGTTTGCTCAAAACATTGTGCCTAACGGACTATTAGTAGCGTGTAGTGATGATCCAGGAGCACGCAATTTAGCATTATCTGCTTTGGAGTTAGGAGTGCGGGTACATACTTACGGTTTTGCAGAGTTTGCTCCTAATGAGAATTACCATGCGTTACTTACGATGCCAGAGGATCTAGAAAATGAGCGTGCCGTGTGGGTAAATTTTGGTACACAACGCACGCTTATTAAATTGCAAGTACCTGGTAGGCATATGTTGTTAAATGCAGCAGGTGCTTGGTTGACAGGGATTGAACTTGGGGTAGACCGAGAATTTATGGCCCAAGGTTTAGCTGCTTTTGCGGGTACGGGACGCCGTTTTGAGTTGCATGGTGTGGTCAATGAAGTGCAGGTATATGACGATTATGCGCATCATCCTACCGAGATTATCGCTACTTTAGAAACGGCGCGGAAGTTACCGCATAAACGCTTGCTAGTATTGTTTCAGCCGCACTTGTATTCACGTACCACTAATTTTAAGGAGCGTTTTGCTGAGGCTTTAAGCTTGGCAGATAAAGTGGTGATTACGGGGGCATATGCAGCACGGGAAGAGCCTAGTGCAGGAGATGACGGAGATGTAATTGCTGCGTTAATGCCTGAAGCGCGGTTTATTGCCCAGATGGAGCAAGCTGCCAAGGAGATAGTGCAGGTAGCTCAGGCGGGAGATTTGATTTTTACGATAGGAGCGGGAGATATTACGCGCATGGCACCTTGGATTTTGCGAGAGTTAGGTGAGAAGTTTGCGGCCTCCGCGTAAACCTGGTATTCCTCGTTCTGCACAATTAAGTAGTGCTAAAGAGGCAGAAGAACGGCGCAATGTTAGCCGTTTTCTATCGTCAAGACAGCGCATTATTTCTGCAGCTGAGCAAACAGAAGTTGCGCCTACAGCTGCCACTTCCGAGGCTAGTTATACAGAAGCTGATTTTCCGGAGCGAGTTTTTCCCCCACAGGCAATAGTGCAGGAAGTGAAACAAGTAGAGGAAGCGGATTCGCAAATAAAGCAACAACCTTCGCTACCAACTCAGCAATCAATCGAGCAACAAAATGTGTCTACCAGCGAGAAAGAACTAAAGGAAGAAGACGTTTTATCAGAGTCGATAAAAACTAAAGAGCCGGTAGTAGATACTGAGCAAGTAAAAAGTTCACGTAGTTTCCAAGAACGTTTGTTGGAGCGGAAAGCGGAAGCGCGCCGTTCGCGTTTGCGTTTCTGGTTGTTTGTAGGTGGGGGAATTTTTAGTTTCGCTTTCTTAGGTTGGTTACTGTTACTTTCTCCTTTATATCGGCTAGATTTTGCACAAACTAAAATTACGGTGACTTCTGGGCAAGCAACAGTGGATATGGAGCAGGCTAAAAAAATTGTGAAAAGTCATGCTGGAGTTTCTTTGTTGGTGGGAACAACGGAGTTGGTGTCACAGTTAGAAGCCATACCAGAAGTGGCAAAAGCTGATTTAGCGGTATCTTTAACGGGCTATTTAACAGTATCTTTAACCGCACAACCTGTTATTTTATGTGAGGTAAAAGGAAATAATTGTGATGCTTTAGCTAAAGACGCTAGTGTGGTGCGTGTATCCGAAGAAGTGCGGAGCACTTTAACGAAAATTGTGGAGATACCACCCACTATTGCGCGTGCACAAGTGATTAAAGAATTCGCGTTAATTAAAGATAGTTTGGGAAGTGAGTTAGCCCAGCAAATCACTGAGTTGAAAGTGTGGGCAGGGCGACAGTATGAATTTACTTTGGCAGATGGTCGAGTAATTAACTGGGGAGTATTGAAAGATCGTGCAGTAAAAGCACAAGTACTGCGGGCTTTATTGAGTGAACCTTTCCAACGGATAGATGTAGCAAATCCGCGCACTCCGGTGGCTAAGTAACTTTGCGTTAGCTTAATAGTGTGTTTTTAGATATTTATTTGAGAATATTTTTCAACACGCGCTGTAAATCGTTGTAAAGCGTCCGAAAAACGACTACCTTTTGCGCGATACAGAATGCAAAAAACCTCAAGTAATACTTGAAGTTTTTGAGAGGAATTATAGATGAACGACTTTTCAACTAGAATCGCCGGTTCGGACACTGAATACAATTCGGCAGTAATTAAAGTTGTCGGTATTGGTGGCGGTGGCGTAAATGCCGTAGATCGCATGATTGAATCTGGTCTTACCGATGTGGAATTTATTGCAGTTAATACCGATGCGCAGTCTATTGCAAAGTCACAAGCCACTATCAAAGTAGATATTGGACGGGACGTATCCAATGGGCTAGGTGCAGGTGCTGATCCTACAGTAGGTATGCGTGCTGCTCAAGAAAACGAAGATATTCTTCATCAAGTGCTCGACGGAGCAGATATGGTGTTTATTACCGCCGGTGAAGGTGGCGGTACTGGCACAGGTGCTGCTCCGGTAGTGGCTGATATTGCGCGCGGACTAGGTGCACTCACTGTAGGTGTTGTTACCCGTCCTTTTGCCTTTGAGGGCTTACAGCGTTCACGTAATGCGGAAAAAGGTATTAAAGAATTGCGGGACGCAGTGGATACCTTAATTGTGATTCCTAACGACCGTTTACTAGAAATTTCTAGTGAGGAT
>CAMCHI010000031.1 GCA_945874735.1 uncultured Arcanobacterium sp.
TGTACTTTACTCGGGTGTGCGTGGCATTTCCGATCTCATCACTAAGCCAGGTGAGGTAAACCTAGACTTTGCAGATGTGAAAGCAATCATGAAAGATGCGGGCACAGCAATAATGGGTATCGGTAAGGAGTCTGGCCCAGATCGAGCCATTAAAGCGACCGAAGCGGCTATTTCTTCACCACTATTGGAGGCTTCCATTAATGGTGCACGAGGTGTGCTACTAGCGTTTAATGCTTCTAGCGGGCTAAGTATGCGAGAATTTGCGGCAGCTTCTAAGTTAGTACAAGAAGCAGTAGATGAGAATGCCAATATCATTATTGGTTTGACGGTAGACGACAAGCTAGGCGATGACTTAATCGTAACCGTAGTGGCTGCTGGTTTCGATGAACCAGCTGAAGGTAGCGAAACCCCAGTGGTGGCTGCTCCGGCTCCTGCTATTGATATTCCAACTTTCTCTGCTCCGGCAGAAGTGACTGTTCCAGTGGTAACTGGTAATGTGGCTTCTCCTATTTCTCCTTTAGCAGAGTCGGTTGCCCCAGTAGAGTTTGCCCCAGAGCCAGAAACACGCCGTCCAGATTTAGATATTCCACCTTTCTTATTTGAGGACGACGAATAAAAGTGAGGCGGTGGTGCTTTAAAGATAAAGCGTCACCGCTTTTACGACACGCCACCACAGAACTTGGTGTTTACTAGAAACTCGCATAGTTTTAAGATAAACGAGCAATCAGGAGCCACAATGGGATTTTTAGATCGTATCAGCCCTAAAGGTAATTACGATGAAGAATACGCATACGAAGACGAAATGTTAAATGAGTATGCGGATATGGAGTATGCTGAGGAAACGCACGGAATTACGCAGATGCACTCGGTAGCTCAAAACGACATTGTACGAATTGTTACCATGTGGGTATCTTCCTATCGGGAGATTAAAGACTTTGCGGTAGAGTTTCGTTCTGGCACTCCCGTGATTCTAAATCTAAGCCAAGCTCCTAATACGGAGCGAGCTCGTATTGTGGATTTTGCGGTAGGTTTAACTTTCGGACTAGATGGGCTTATTTCTTCCATATCAGAAGATGTGTTCCTGCTAACCCCACATTCTGTTAAATTAGATGAACGCGGAGAGAACGCGCAATCTGATTTCGTACGTTAATTTTTCGTAAAATTTAGCCTTTAACGCCTGTATTTTAGCGTTAAAGGCTAAAACACTATGCAAGAGTGGTGCTGATCTGAAATGTTGAATATGGTTGTTTATGCGTTAATCATTTTGGTTTGGGCGCTACAGATTTATAGTTGGATTTTAGTAGCACGTATTGTATTAGATTTAGTTACTGCTTTGGCTCGTTCATGGTATCCCAAGGGAATAGTTTTAGTGTTCCTGAATTTAATCTATAAGCTAACGGATCCGCCTTTAAGATTCTTAAATCGCTATATTCGTCCTTTGCGCATAGGGGAAGTGAGTATAGATTTTAGTTTTATTGTGCTATTTTTCGGGATTAGAATAGTTGAATATTTTATCGCACTAGGGATTTATAATTTGGCGACTAGATAAGTTGTATTATTTTATTTTGCTTATCGTAGGGTGTGAAAAAGTAATTTTAGATAGCCAAAAAATATTTCTTATGTAAAAATTATCGTTGTAATAGTATTGAGTTCTAACTTTGGAATTTGGGATTTGTGTCTAAATTCTAGCAGTGAGTAAAGAGCTCAAGGTGTTCTAACATGAGGTACAACATGGCAATGCTAACCGAACATGACGTAGTAAATATGCGTTTCAAGGAGCCAAAGGCAGTAGCTGACGGCTACGACCAAGACGAGGTCGATTTTTTCCTTGATGAGGTAGCTGAAACGATTGCTCAGCTAACTAAGGAAAAGGCAGAACTAGAAGCGCAGCTACAAGTTGCACAGGCGCGCGTTACAGAACTAGAAGTACAGCTAGGTAACGTACAACCTGCTCCAGCTCCGGCTCCAGATGCGGCTCACCAGACTACTTCCTTTGCTAATGTGGCAGCAAACGATACTGCTTCCTCTGCTACTGGAATGTTGGCATTGGCACAGCGTCTACATGATGAGTATATTGCAGATGGTAAGTCTGAATCGCAGCGCATGGTGGCAGAAGCAGAAGCTGAGCGCACTCGCATTATTAATGAAGCTGAAGAAGTACACAACCGCACTCTTACCAAGTTGGAAGAAGAGCGTTCGGTTATGGAACGCAAGATTTCCGATTTGCGTGAATTCGAGCGCGATTATCGTGGACGTCTTAAGAGCTATCTAGAGTCGTTGTTGAACAACGTAGAAAACTCAGAACAGGCTTAAATTTTACTACAAAAGGGAGGGACGCTTTTCAGCGTTCCTCCCTTTTGGCATATATTACACAGACCCCGCTGGAGTGATAGTAGGTATAGAAAAAGAAAATCCTGCTAGGCTAGAGGAGTGAAACAAACTAAAACTACATGGATTGTGACTATTTCGTTAATGCTGGGTTTAACGCTCTTGGATCAAGTAACGAAAATTTGGGCAGTTGCTAATCTGGCTAAAGGCAGTGAAATAAATTTAATCGGTGATTTTCTTACTTTGCAATTAGTGTATAACTCGGGAGCTGCCTTTTCTGTAGGTAATAATTTCACATGGGTTTTTACCCTTATTTCTGCAGTGGTTGTTTTAATTCTTCCTGTTTATATGTATCGGCAAGAAAATAAATATGTGCTATATGTGCTGGCAGTGATTTGGGCAGGTGCAGTCGGTAACCTTTTGGATCGCTTATTGCGCGAACCTGGTTTTCCAGTTGGACACGTAGTGGATTTTATTGGTTATTATCATTGGTTTGTAGGCAATGTGGCAGACATATACCTCGTATTGGGGGTATTAGCATTGTTAGGGTTGCAGTGGAGAGAAACTGATGAGTAATACTTACTTTATTCCTCCTGATTTTATTGGGGAGCGTATAGATGTGGTACTTTCCCGTTTTACTGGAGTGTCCCGTGCTAAATGTAGTGAGTTGATTACTGCTGGAGAAGTGGTTTTAGACGGTAAGACTGTACTGAAATCTTCTGCCAAAATTTTGGGGGCAGGAATTTTAGAAGTGCAACTACCGCCGCCACCTAGTTTAGAAGCCGTTCCCACTCCGGCTCCTGATTTAGAAATTATTTATCAGGATCAAGATATTGTGGTAGTAGATAAACCAGTGGGAGTGGCAGCTCATGCTTCGCTGAACTTTGAGGGGCCAAATGTGTTGGGTGCTTTACTAGCTATGGGTGTAAAGCTCACTACTTCTGGGCCTCCGGAGCGCAAAGGTATTGTGCACCGTTTAGACGTGGGTACTACGGGTTGTATGGTGGTAGCTAAAACGGAACTGGCTTACACCAAGTTAAAGAATGCTTTTCGGGAGCGAAGCGTTACTAAAATTTATCATGCGCTAGTGCAAGGGCATCCTGATCCTTTAAGTGGCACTATCGAAGCCCCGATTGGGCGCGATTTTCGTCATCAATGGAAAATGGGGGTGCGGCAAGACGGCAAGTTTGCACTTACACATTATGATGTGCTGGAAGTTATGCCTAGTGCCGCTTTACTGGAAGTACATTTAGAAACGGGACGCACCCACCAAATCCGAGTACATATGGCGGCGATTAAACATCCGTGTGTGGGGGATGAAATGTATGGTGCTGATCCGGTACAAGCTAGCGCTTTAGGATTAGAACGGCAGTGGCTACACGCAGTACGTTTAGGTTTTATACACCCGCGTACTTTAGAATACGTGGAATTTACTTCGCCTTATCCAGCAGATTTAGCTAATTCTTTGCAACAGCTACGGCAATGCTAATAGCTTTAGAATAAACTGTGAGCAGAGCTAAGAGTGGATTACTCAGCTTTTGGAGCTGTTTTAGCATAAAGTTTAAGCATGGGTTCTAAACAAGATTTTGCACATCTGCACGTTCACACTGATTATTCTTTACTAGACGGTGCGGCTAATATATCTAAACTGGTAGCAGAAGTAGCAGCACAAGGGCAGTCAGCGGTAGCTATTACTGACCATGGTTACTTGTTTGGGGCGTTTAAGTTTTGGAAAGAAGCGCGGGCTAAGGGTATCAAGCCAATTATCGGAATTGAAGCCTATATGACTCCTGGTACTTCGCGTTTTGATCGTACGCGCGTCACTTGGGGAACTCCAGAGCAAAAAGCTGACGATGTGTCTAATAATGGCACCTACACTCATATGACTTTACTGAGTGAAACCACGCAAGGAATGCACAACCTATTCAGAATGGGTAGTTTAGCCTCCGTGGAAGGCAGTATGGGTAAGTATCCTCGTATGGATCGGGATTTGTTAGAAACTTACAGTAAGGGGTTAATTGCTACTGCTGGTTGTCCGTCCGGAGAAATTCAGACGCGTTTGCGTTTAGGGCAAACAGCAGAAGCTTTACGCACTGCTGGCGAGCTGCAAGATATTTTTGGAAAAGATTCTTTTTTCGTGGAAATAATGGATCACGATAATGATATTGAACGGCGGGTACAAAAAGAACTTATAGCTTTAGCTCATAAAATTGGGGCACCTATTATCGCCACAAATGATTCCCACTATGTGCGCCGAGAAGATTCAGCCGTGCAAGACGCTATGCTGTGTATTAATTCTAATTCTCTGCTAAATGACCCTAATCGTTTTAAGTTTGACGGGCATGGTTATCATTTGCGTTCCACCCAGGAAATGCAGGAACTTTTTGCGGATATTCCCCAGGCGTGCAGTAATACTCTGTTAATTGCTGAGCGCTGTAATGTGGAATTTAATACGGTAAAAGAGGGTGCTAATTATATGCCAGCTTTTCCCGTGCCAGACGGGGAAGATGAAACTTCTTGGTTTATTCGTGAAGTGGAGCGCGGTTTACAGGAGCGCTTTGGAGAAAACGTGCCTTCTCATGTGCGGGAGCGAGCTAATTATGAGGTAGGAGTAATTACCAAGATGGGCTTCCCTGGCTATTTCTTGGTGGTTAGTGACTATATACGTTGGGCACGTAAACAAGGCATTAGAGTAGGGCCAGGGCGTGGATCGGGAGCTGGCTCTATGGTGGCTTATGCTTTAGGAATTACACAGCTAGATCCAATTAAGCATGATTTGCTCTTTGAGAGGTTCTTAAATCCGGAACGTATCTCTATGCCCGATTTGGATATTGACTTTGACGACCGGCGTCGGGGTGAAGTGATTGAGTATGTGGAGCAAAAATACGGCAAAGATAAAGTAGCCCAAGTGGTTACTTTTGGCACGATTAAAAGTAAGCAAGCGCTGAAAGACTCAGCGCGTGTGCAGGGTTTTCCTTATGATTTAGGCGAACAGCTCACTAAGGCTATGCCTCCTTCAGTGCAAGGAAAAGATATTCCCGTAAACCGTATTTACGATAAGGAACATCCAAGATATGGAGAAGCGGGGGAATTTAGAGCATTTGTGGATAGTAATCCAGATGCACAGACTGTCTTTTCTTTAGCTAAAGGCTTGGAAGGATTGGTACGGCAAACTGGTGTTCATGCTTGTGCGGTGATTATGTCTTCGCGTCCTCTGATTGAGGTAATCCCGTTGATGCGTAATCCGAAAGCTGATTTGTTACTCACCCAGTTTGAGTATCCGCAGTGTGAGGAACTAGGGTTAATTAAGATGGACTTTTTAGGTCTGTCTAATTTGACGGTTATTAATGATACTTTGGAAAACATTCGGGTAAACGGGAAAGACGTACCGGATGTAGACGCAATAGGTTTAGATGATCCGCTTACTTACGATTTATTAGCCAAAGGAGATACTTTAGGCATCTTCCAGTTGGATTCTGGGGGAATGCGTGCACTGCTCAAGCAGATGAAAATGGACTCTTTTGCTGATATTTCCGCAGTGTCTGCGTTGTTCCGTCCTGGCCCAATGGCGGCAAATTCACATACTAATTACGCTTTGCGCAAGAACGGTTTACAAGCTAAAACTCCTATTCACCCAGAGCTGGAAGCAGATCTGGAAGACATCTTGGGTACTACTCACGGTTTGATTGTGTATCAAGAGCAAGTAATGCGTATTGCGCAAAAACTAGCTGGTTTTACTTTGGGGCAAGCAGATATTTTGCGTAAAGCAATGGGTAAAAAGAATCTGAAAGCCCTACAAGAGCAATTTACGAGCTTTTATGAGGGTATGAAAGCTAATGGCTATTCTGATGAGTCGATTAATACTCTATGGGAAATTTTAGTGCCGTTTTCGGCTTATGCTTTTAATAAATCACATTCAGAAGCCTACGGTTTGGTGTCGTATCAGACAGCTTACTTAAAAGCGCATTTCCCGAGTGAATTTATGGCTGCTTTGCTTACCTCTAATACTGGTAAAGCCGATAAAATTCCAGTGTATTTAGCAGAATGCCGTCGCATGGGGATTGAAGTGCTGGTGCCAGATGTGAACGAGTCACACGCTGATTATTGGGCAGTGGGTGAAGAAGTGCGCGTTGGCTTGAGCGCGGTGAAAAACGTAGGAGATAACGTGGTGGAGGGCATTATTGGAGCCCGAGCCGAGAAAGGGCGTTTTACGTCTTTCCAAGATTTCTTAGATAAAGTGCCCTTGCAGGTGTGTAACCGTCGCTCTATCGAATGTTTGATTAAAGCGGGTGCTTTTGATTCTTTAGGGCATACGCGTCGTGCTTTGCTCACTATTTTTGAAGACGCTATTGATGCTATTGTGCCGTTAAAACGGCAAGAAGCGCATGGTCAATTCGATTTATTTGGTGATATGGGGGCAGAGATTGGGGCTGGTTTTAATGTGCAAATCCCTGTTTTAGAGGAATGGGATAAGAAAACTAAACTCGGTTTTGAACGTGAAATGATTGGAATGTTTGTTTCTGATCATCCGCTTTCTGGGTTGGAGAAGTTTTTACAACGCCCTGAGTACACTTCGCTGGTGGCTTTGCATGATGAGGAGCAAGTCGCAGATGGGCAGCGTATCACGGTAGCAGGTTTGATTTCGCAAATTACTTATAGGAATTCGCGTAAAGACGGGCAACCTTGGGCAACTATTGTGTTAGAGGATTTATCTGGCTCAGTGGAGGTTAATTTCTTCCCGCGCACTTTTGCTCAATTCTCACATTTATTAAATGAGGATAGTTTACTGGTAGTTGAGGCGCGAGTTTCGCTGCGGGATGGGGCAGTGCAGTTGAATGCTGCTAGTGCGCAAACGCCTAATGTGTCTATAGATCAGAATTTACCTTTGCAATTACAAGTAGGGGAAAGAACGTGTGTTCCTAGTATTATGCAGGAATTAGCTAGTGCGTTAGAGCGCTATCCTGGTGCTACCGCTATACATTTACATATTGTGGGTAAGCAGGGCACTACCGTGGTAGAGTTAGCCGAAAAATATCGAGTAACTCCTAGTCAGAGCTTATATTCAGACTTGAAAGTAATTCTGGGTAAAGACTGTATAGTAAATAGCTAAATTTCCCAGTTTACTACCTGTAAGTGCAAGGATTTATCGCCGTGCCCAACGGTTATGATATCTCCGTGGGTTAGTTCGTGTGCGCGTCTGGTTTCTACTATTCCGTTTACTTTTACCATTTGGGAAAGGATTAGTTCACGGGCTTGTGCACCATTTTCTACTACATCGGCTAGTTTTAAGAATTGTCCTAACCGGATAGGTAAATTTAGTTCATAAATTTCAGGATTAGAGGTTGTGGTATTCATAGGATGCCGCCTGTGTTATTTAGCCAAATGTGGGGTGTCGTGTTCGGTGCATTCATTGCACATTCCGTACAGTTCTAAAGTGTGATTTAACTGGGTAAATCCGTGTTTGGCAGCCATTTCTTCTGCCCATTTTTCAAATCCATCTCCGATAATATCTACAGATTTTCCGCAACATCTGCACATTAAATGGTGATGGTGGTCGTCGTCAGCACAATATCTGAAAAGTTGGGTATCGGTGCCTTCTTGCCGAATCACGTCTACTTCTTTTGCTTCCGCTAAGGCTTGCAGATTGCGATACACGGTAGCGATACCTACTTGTTGCCCAGTGTTTTTTAATAGTTCGTGCACATCGTTAGCAGAGAGAAAATCTGGGCGGGAACGCATTAAATCAATGATTGATGCGCGTTGTTTGGTCATTCTTTGCATATTTTTCCTCTCTTACTTGCAAACACATCTTATCTTGTTTTGTGTATAAATACTGGTTTTCTTTAGAAAGTTAAGTGCTGTCAATGCTGACGTTTTGGGTGATGAAAAGCAGGGTTAAAGAGTGAGTTATGTTTAATTAGCTGCTGCCTTGTTCTGCTTGACAGGAACTGTCAGGGGCTGCTGGTAAATGAGGGTCACTATATTCTAAACCTTTATTGAAACGTCCGATAAGTGGGGAAGTAAGCGCTAAGATTAAGTAGATTAATACTGCTAAGAGCACAATGGTAGCGCCAGGAGACCATGGATAAAAATAGGTAAGACTCAAGCCATTTAAACTTACGGTGGCGCCAATAAACATTGCTAAACGCATAGTGTGTTTAAAGGACCGTGCCACTAACTGGGAGGCAGCAACGGGAATAATCATTAACGCCGATACTAAAAGTACACCTACTACTCGCATAGCTAAAGAAACGGTGAGAGCGGCAATTACGGATATTAATGCTGAAAGAAGCGGAACGGGTAGCCCTGAAGCGCGAGCAAATTCGGCATCATGACACAGCACAAATAAAGCTGGACGTAAACCAATTCCTACCCCGATAATTAGGAAAAATAACAAGAGAGTAATCCATACGTCATTTGGGGTAACAGTAGTGATAGAACCAAATAAGTAGGCGCTTAAGTTGGCAGAAGTGCCTCCGGCTAATGCTATTAAAAATACGCCTCCTGCTATTCCGCCGTAAAACAGTAAGGCGAGTGCTACATCTCCAGAGGTGTGACCTTTGCTGCGCATCCACTCAATAGCTAGAGCACCTAGAATAGAGGTAAGAATTGCCCCGGGAATCGCCCAAGCGTCTTGATTAGTCGCTCCAGCAAAATTAGCGCTCAACCAGCCTAGAGCTACTCCGGTTAAAGCAATATGTCCAATTCCGTCACCCATTAAGGTAAGACGGCGTTGTACTAAATACGTGCCCACAACTGGGGCTCTTATTCCCACTAGCAAAGCGATAATTAGTCCGCGTTGCATGAGAGGTGAGGAAAGCATTTCTAGCAACATTAGCAAGGTTCTCCCAAAGCTGGAGTGGAGGTGTGGGGACGAGTGGGTGTGTGTGCGTGGTGGCTATCAACAATAGCGGCACATTCATGGGGGAAATTAGTCAGCTGGGTACCAGATAAAATTTGGGCGATTTTGCCGTGCTCCAGCATGATAGCGCGGTCAATGATGGTTTCCATGCCGTATAGTTCGTGCAAAACGATAATAATGGTAACTCCAGTATTTTTTAGACTGTGCAGGAGTTGAATAATGCGCTCGCGGGAGTCTTTGTCTACTCCGGTAAAGGGTTCATCTAAGAGTAAAAGAACTGGATTTTTAGCGATAGCTCTAGCTAAGAGTACTCGTTGCTGCTGGCCGCCGGAAAAATTGTGGACGGCTTCGTAGGCACGATAAGCTAAACCGACTTTTTCTAGTGCCGCTAAAGCAAGGTTTTTGCTATCTTTGCTGGCGCGAATTGTTTTTCCGTAGGTAAGACCAGCGGAAACGGTTTCTAAAGCAGTGGCAGGTACACCGGAAGTGGCGGTATTGCGTTGAGGAGCATAACCGATTTTTTCCCATGGAACTTTAGTGCGTTGAGTTAGGGGAGTGCCAAATATTTCTATACTTCCACTGCTAGGGGAAATAGTGTTTACTAGGCTGCGAATCAGGGTGGATTTACCGGAGCCATTAGGGCCTAAAATAGCGATCATTTCGCCGGTTTGCACTGTAAAATCTATACCCCGCAAAATTTTGGCATTATCGAGGTGGAGGTGCAGATTTTTTACATTAATAACTGGAGTAGACATTTATGTTTTCTGTTGAGCTTATATGCGCTTTAGTGCGCTAATTGTAGTAATACAACTAGCGCACTATTGGTAAGATGTTTTTTCAATTTACTTACCTGTTTGGTTTCTTATAAGCAATGAATGCTTTTGTAGTGTGCTTTATTCACATTCTAAAGCGCTTAAGAGGAGAGTGAAGTTTTCACTCATCACTGTCTGGTAATCTTTTTCTGGATTACGTTGAGTGGCTGCTGGATCTAGTACAGCGATAGCTGCTCCGGTTTCGGCAGCTACAGCTGCAGCTGCTTTAGATTCTGCATCAGAAGTGGTGAAGATGGTGTGAATGTGTCGTTCACTCACTATGGTCTTAATTTGCGCAATGCGGGCTGGAGTTGGTTCAGTTTCTGGATCGAATCCGGCAATTCCGATTTGTTCTAAATTGTTTTCCAGTGCTAAGTAACCAAAAGCAAGGTGAGTTACCACAAAGGAATTAGTGGCGCACTGGCTACTTTGTAGTTTTTGCTTAAAGTCGCTGGCTAGGGTAGTTAGTTCGTTAGCTACTTTTTGAGCGTTAGCTGCATAGGTGTCAGCGTTAGCACTGTCTAGTTTGCTTAACTCAGCAGCTACTACGGGGGCTAGAGCAGCTAGGCGGGCAGGGTCAGTCCAAAAGTGTGGGTCATAGATGCCATGATTGTGCTCATGGTCGTGATTTTCGGTTGTTTCGGTAGCTTCGGTGGCTTCCGTTTCGTGATCGTGGGTTTCGCTAGCAGTTTCACCTTCGTGATCGTGCTCAGTTTCAGTGGTAGCAGTGGTGGTTTCGGCTAGGTTTTCTGAGTGGTCAGCTATTTCTTCTTGCGTAATTAAGCTGACGTGCTCGGCTACGTTAATTACATTTTTCAAGTTTGCACTGATGATAGCTTCGTCAATAGCTGGAGATAGGCTTTCTAAGTAGAATACTGCCTGTGCTTTTTGCATTGCTGAAATGTTACTTGGGGATAGTTCAGCGCTGTGTGGGTCGGTGCCAGCAGGGGTGAGGTCGGTGACGTCTACTTTTTCTCCGCCGATTTCTTCTACTAGGTAGGTGAGTGGGTAGAAAGCGGTGGTTACTTGTAGTCCAGCACCTTCAGTCTTAGTGGGAGTGTTTGTGCACGCTCCTAAAGCTAGGGTGCTGGCAGAAATTAAAGCAAAAATTTTCCAAAAGTTTTTCTTAGTCATGATAATTATTATCAATAACGATTTGGAATGATGCAATTTTACTTCAGAGAGTGGGGGTATCTGTGATTCATCTCTTAAGGAGAACTCGCACTGTAATCTGCTCACTGGTCATAATTTACGTAAAATTAATTACTACCTTATAAAAGAAATAAGGATATAAAACTGTCACAGCCAGTGGCAGAAACAGCAGAATTCGTGTCGGCCAGATACGGATACACACAAGGAGAAAATAAATATGGCTAAACCAGCCCCTTCTCGTCTAGACAACGTAATTTCTTTAGCTAAACGGCGCGGATTTGTATTTCCAGCCGGAGAAATTTACGGCGGTACACGCTCGGCGTGGGATTATGGCCCATTAGGTGTAGAACTAAAAGAAAATATTAAACGCCAGTGGTGGCGTGCTAATGTGACAGCTCGAGAAGACGTAGTAGGTTTAGACTCTTCTATTATTTTGCCTGCCGAAGTGTGGGTAGCTTCTGGTCACGTGGCTACTTTCTCTGATCCTCTCACTGAATGTACTTCTTGTCATAAGCGTTTACGTGAAGACCAACTAATTGAAGAATATGCGGCTAAAAAGAACCTAGCTGAAGAAGAAGTAACTTTAAGTGAAGTTCCTTGTCCTAACTGTGGAGTGCGTGGACAGTGGACGGAATCTAAGCCATTTTCTGGTTTGTTAAAGACTTTCTTAGGCCCAGTGGATGATGAAACTGGTTTACACTATTTGCGCCCAGAAACTGCCCAAGGTATTTTCGTCAATTTCAATAATGTAGCTAATTCTGCTCGTAAGAAGCCACCTTTTGGAATTGGGCAGGTAGGTAAGTCTTTCCGTAATGAAATCACTCCTGGTAATTTCATTTTCCGTACCCGCGAATTTGAACAAATGGAAATTGAATACTTTGTAAAACCAGGTGAGGACGAACAGTGGCATCAAAGTTGGATTGATGCACGTTTAGCTTGGTACACCGATCTAGGTATTAGTAGCGATAACTTGCGTCTATATGAACATCCAGAAGCAAAACTATCGCATTATTCTAAGCGTACAGTTGATATTGAATACCGTTTCGGATTCCAAGGCTCAGAGTGGGGAGAGCTAGAAGGGATTGCTAACCGCACTGATTTTGATCTTTCTTCCCACACTGCAGCTTCGGGTAAGAAACTCGAATACTTCGATCAGGCTACTGGAGAACGCTATACCCCGTACGTGATTGAACCATCTGCCGGATTGACTCGTTCTATGATGGCATTCCTAGTGGAAGCATATTGTGAAGACGAAGCACCAAACACTAAGGGCGGAGTAGATAAGCGTATCGTATTGAAACTAGATCCACGTTTAGCGCCGGTGAAAGCCGCAGTATTGCCGTTATCGCGTTCTGCAGAGCTATCGCCAGTAGCACGCGAATTAGCTGCTGATTTACGTAAGTATTGGAATATTGAATTTGATGATGCTGGGGCAGTAGGTCGTCGTTACCGTAGACAAGACGAAATTGGCACCCCGTATTGCATCACAGTAGACTTCGATACTTTAGAAGATAAAGCAGTAACGGTGCGTGATCGCGATACCATGGAACAAGTACGTATTCCAATTGAGCAAGTGCAAAGTTTCTTAGCTGCTAAACTAATTGGCTGCTAAGCAGATGTACTTAAAGTGGTATGTGAGCTGAAATAGTTAGCTGAAAATCTAGCTTATTAGCCGGTAAATTAACACTACTTAAAAATAAGCGGGTTGTTCTTAAACTCTAAGGGCAGCCCGCTTATATTTTTGTTAATTTTAGTAAAGATTATAAAAATAGCAGGACAATATAGGGTGCAAATGAAGGGGAGAAAGCGGGATATTCGATACAGAAAGGCGAGCCTGCAAAGTTAGACTTTAAAGTAGAGTAAAACATTTTGTTAAATGAATAAACGGCTTGCGGTTATTTTAATGGAGCGTAAGCAGTAGAATTATTTTAGGAAATAATATCGGGTTAAAGCTAGGTGTGGCTATTGCTGTGGGCTAAGCATTAGCTGGCATAGCAATATGATAAAAATTAAGGAACTACTAAATTGCATTTACATTCACATATGCATAATGAAGCTGGTTTAGCTGCATATTTGCCGGAGCAAAAGCGGAAAAAAGTGCGGTTAATACTGGCAAGTATTGTAGTGCCTTTAGCAATTTTAACTGTGTTAGGCATGATTTATTTATGGCCTAACACCATGGTAGATAAGCGCCCAGTAGTGAGTGTAGGTAGTGAGATAGTTTCAGGTACAATCTCGCAAATAGGGGCATTAAATGAATATGGCACTAATGATGTGCAAATGATTCTTAAAGGGCATGAAGTGGCAGTGCCGTTATCAGTGCCTGCTGAGATAGTGGCTAACGGATTGGAAGTAGGGGATAAAGTACAAGCAATTTTTTCTGCTAGTGCGGTAGGTAGCGGAGTGCCATATTTGTTTTACGATTTTGAGCGACAAATTCCGCTCACACTTTTAGGGTGCATCTACTTTTTAGCAGTATTGCTGGTAGCTGGTCGTAAAGGCTTAGCAGCTATGATTGGTTTATTCACTTCTTTAGCAGTGGTAGCATTCTTTATGTTGCCGGCTCTTTTAGCAGGATCTTCTCCATTTCTAGTGGTAATAGTGGGGGCAATGGCAATGATGTTTAGCTCCATCTATTTTGCGCATGGGGTATCTATTCGTACGACTACTGCAATTTTAGGTACTTTCGCTGGACTGGTAATTACTGGATTGACGGCGTGGTTTACGATAGGGCAGGCCAATCTAACTGGGACGTTAAATGAAGCCAGTGTGGTGCTTTTTGCTCAATTCCCGCAGTTATCTTTACAGCAAATTTTGTTGGCGGGAATGTTGTTGGCTGGTCTAGGGGCGTTGAATGATGTAACTATTACTCAGGTTTCTACTGTCTGGGAATTACACGCTGCTAATAGGCAAGTAAGCCGCAGTAAATTAATTAAACAAGGCATGATAGTGGGGCGTGATCATATTGCTTCTACGGTTTATACTTTAGCTTTTGCTTATATCGGCACAGCTCTTCCGTTACTTTTAGCTGCATCTCTGCTGGATCGTGGTTTTATAGATTTGCTTTTAGTAGGAGAAATTGCCGAAGAAATCGTGCGCACTTTAGTAGCCTCTATTGGATTAGTATTGGCAATCCCGCTCACCACGGTTATTGCAGCAGTATTAGCGCCAGTTTCCCCAGCTAGAAACGAGGAATAATGTTGCAAATTGGGCAGGTAGAGCTAGGTACACCAGTAATGTTAGCTCCCATGGCAGGAGTGACCAATCCGCCGTTTCGTCAGCTTTGTAGGGAATTTGCACAGCAAGCTTGGCAAGATTTAGGTTTTTCTTTCACACCAGGGCGTACCAGTGGCACTTATGCTCCCACAGGTCTTTACACTTGCGAAATGATTACTACTCGGGCATTAGTGGAAGGAAATGCGGAAACGCTTAATATGGTGCAGCCAGATTTGGCAGATCCGGTACGTTCCGTCCAGTTGTATGGAGTGGAACCAGCAGTAGTAGGAGCAGCGGTAAAAATCTTGGTAGAACAAGAGTTAGCTGACCATATTGAT
>CAMCHI010000032.1 GCA_945874735.1 uncultured Arcanobacterium sp.
ATCTCCTGCTCCTTGTAAATCATAAGGGTCGATATTTTGGGAAGTACGTGCTTCCAAAGAAGTATCTACTCCCCCAGCAATATCCGTAGACTGAGCACCGATAGACACCGATACCCCACAAGAATTAGCATCAAAGCCAATTTGTGAGGAGTTGTAACCAATTTCGTTTAAGCATTGGCGCACAATCTGTGGAATTTCCACATAAGCAGAAGTAGTAACTTCACCAATTACGTGTACTAATCCGGTAGTCACCACAGTTTCAATAGCTACGCGCGCACGGGGATCTTGTTCTAAAATAGCATCTAATACTGCATCGGAAATGCGATCGCATACCTTATCTGGATGACCTTCTGTAACCGATTCAGAAGTAAATTGTTGTAAAGTCACACTAACCCTCAAACTTAATAAATTGGCTTTTTCTATTAACTATCTTAATCTGCTTACTAACTATTAACCTCATCTAAATATGAGGTAATGAGCACCATTAACTCTTTAGCAACCGTGGGCTTATCGCCTTGCGCCTTACCTAACTCTTTTCCAGTTTTATCTACAAAATATAAAGCAGTTTCTTGCGCACCAAAACCAGCAGTAGCAGATACTTCATTTATAGCGATAATATCGGCTTTTTTGCGCTGTGCTTTTACTTTGCCAAAACTCAAAAAATCTTGGGTGTCATCACCAGTTTCTGCCGCAAATCCTACCACTACTTGCTGAGGATGGGAGCGATTTGCTGCTAAATGTGCCAATATATCTGGATTAGGAGTAAGGCTAAGCTGTAACTCACTACCCCGTTTAATTTTTTGAGAACTATAATTTGCTACCCGATAATCGCTTACTGCCGCAGCCATCACTACCACATGAGAATCTTGGGCTTGCTCTATCGCCACTTCATATAAGTCTTGGGCAGTAACAACTGGTATAACGGTAATTCCTGTTGTTAGCTGACATAATAAAGAGTCATCTATATTAGCGGCAGCTAAACAAACTTGCGCCCCTAACTGCCGAGCAGCATTAGCTAAGGCAATAGCCATATGTCCTGTAGAACGATTAGCAATATAACGCACTGGATCAATGGGTTCGTAAGTTCCTCCCCCACTTATAAATACTTTCCGTCCTGTTAAAGCACCTATGCTGAAATTTTCGTCTGCGAGATGAGCTGTGATAGCAGTAAAAATAGTTTCTGGCTCACTCATGCGCCCTATTCCGGTATCTTTTCCGGTTAAACGTCCCACTTCTGGGCCAATAAAATGCACTCCCCTGCTAGCCAATAACGCAATATTAGCTTGAGTAGCGGGATGAGTCCACATTTCAGTATGCATAGCAGGAGCTAAAAACATTGGACACCTTGCTACTAAAGCAGCCGCAGTTAGAAAATTATCAGCCACCCCTTGTGCCAGTTTAGCAATGGTATTAGCAGTAGCAGGAGCGATTAAAAATAAATCAGCAGCTTTAGCAAGATTTATATGTTCTACATTAGCGGCATTTCCCGCTAGTTGGCGTGGAACTGGATTTCCGCTAATTGCTTCCCAGGTGGTAGCACCCACCATTTCTAAAGCAGCAGCGGTAGGGATTACCGTTACTTGGTGTCCGGCTTCTTTCAATAATCTAACCACCATAACCGCTTTATAAGCGGCAATGCCTCCAGTAACGCCAAATAATATATTCATCTTGTGTTGCTCTGGTTTCTGCTTTAGTTTCTGTACAGATATTTATTTTACTCTGTTTGAGTTTAACTTCTAAGTTGAATAAGCAAAGAATTATCCAGTAGAAAGAGGGTAAATGTAGTTATTGCACAATAAAAAGAGCTTTCCTAAACCGGAAAGCTCTTTTAGAAAAGACAATAAATTACTGAGCGTCGAAACTGATTTCTAGCTTATCTTCTGCAATTTCACTTAATGCTAAAGATAGCGGCTTATCTTCTGGGCTAGATACTACCAACGGGCCGATGTTGGTGATATTTCCATCTCCAGACTTCATTTCTTGCCGGTAAGAGTTGATCTGGCGAGCTCGCGTTGCGCCAAATACTGCTAGCGCATACTTAGACTCAACTTTCTCTAAAAGATCATCAATTGCTGGGCTAGTAATTCCTTCAGGGTTTGGCTGGGTACCGAACATTATTACCTCTCAACTATAGCTGTAACGCAACAATAAATTTTAACGGATACTGTCAATAATTTGTACTATTTGCTGGGTGGCATTAGCCACTGAATCATTTATCACTACATAATCAAATTCATCTTGGGCTGCCAATTCTGCCTTAGCAGTTTCTAAACGACGCGCCTGCTCAGCAGCGTCTTCCGTACCGCGCGTTAGTAAACGCCGTTCCAGTTCTTCCCAAGACGGTGGAGCAATAAAAATCTGCACAGCTTGCGGCATAGATTGACGCACTTGCCGCGCTCCAGCTAAATCAACTTCTAAAATAACTGATTTATGAGCAGCTAACGCTTCATTAATTGGTTCTACAGGAGTGCCGTAACGATGTACTTTATGCACCACTGCCCATTCCAACATTTTATGTTCAGCTATCAACTGATCAAATTCTGTATCGGTAATAAAGTAATAATGTTGCCCGTCAATTTCTCCAGGACGGCTAGCGCGCGTAGTAGCAGATACTGAATACCATAAATCAGGACGTTGCCGCATTACTTCTTGTAACACCGTGCCTTTACCTACCGCGGTAGGCCCAGCGATTACAAACACTGGTTTTTTATTGTTCATATCAAATATTTTGCGAAGAAAAAGAGTAGAGAGTCAAACTCGCAACGCGAATTGACTCTCTACTGTAATAATCTTAATCAACACTGCAACTAGAGTTAAACATATAGCGATTTAAGACTAATTATTTAATAGCTTTAGCCGAAAATGTCTATTAACTTTGCCTGCTGGTGGGGACCAAGACCTGCTACTCGACGAGTTTCAGAAATGCCGATTTCGGTCATGATCGCGTTAGCTTTAGCTTGTCCAACTCCAGGCATAGAAGTAAGTAGCGCAGTAACTTTTAACTTACCTGCAATATCGCAAGTTTTTCCTTTTTCTAAAACTTCCGATAACTTTACTTTACCCTCTTTTAGATCTTTCTTTAGCTGAGCACGCTCACGGCGCACAATCGCGGCTTTTTCTAATGCTTCTTTGCGCTTTTCGTCAGTGAGAGTAGGCAACACCATCTAAATCTCCTCCTTACGAGAACTTTTACACCTTTAATTATAAAGAAAACATGCCCAAAATGCCCGAAATTTAAAGAAAAATCAGAAATTTAGAATAATTATGGAATAAATATTGTCCCGCACAACACTTTTAGAAATTTTTTAGAAAAAATCTTTTAATATCCCAAATGTCCAAAATTGCGTTTACAGTGCTTAAAGGATTATTCATAAAGTTTGGGGAGCAAACCATTGGTTTACTCCCCAAAACCTTAAACTATTGTGAAAAAATACGGCAAGTTGGCAGAAAATAAGCATTATCGCTTATTCTGCTGGTGTAATCTCACTCTCAGTGACGCTTAAATCGGTAGTAAAACTATCCAAATCGTCTTTTCCTGAGGTTTCTAAATCTCGAATTTCTGCAATGCGATTCAATACTCCCATTACGAAACTTACAGATTTATCATTAGAAAAATCTCGCGCCAATGCCGTAATTTCTTTAATTATAACAGGACGATCTACCTCTAAATAGATTAACTCGGTAGCACCAATACGTAAAAGGTTTCGATCCACATTACTCATCCGGGATAGCGACCAAGCTGGAGAAGCAGCGTCAATTATAGAATCAACTTCTTCACTCCAATCCAGATAAGTACGTACTAAACTTACCCCATAAGTATCAATCGGCTTTTGTGCCGTAGATATAATTTGCCGTTGATTGAGCAGATTCTCAATTTCCGTCTTTTCTAAATTTTTCAAATCTGCTTCAAACAGCACATCTAACGCCCGCTGCCGTTGCAGAGAACGCCCTTTACGCTTGTTATCAAGAAATTTACGTTTTGTATTCACCAGAAAACTTCCGTACCAACACCTATTAAGCGCGGTTAATATACTCGCCCGAACGAGTATCTACCTTAATCTTTACGCCTTCTTCTAAGAATAAAGGTACTTGAATTTCCAAACCAGTTTCCAGAGTAGCTGGCTTAGTACCTGCATTAGAACGATCTCCCTGCAAACCAGGTTCGGTGTGGGTCACTTCTAAAATCACCGAAGATGGTAATTCAATAAATAACACTACGCCTTCATTGGTAGCTACTACCACGTTCTGGTTTTCTAGCAAGAAGTACTTTTGATCGCCAATCACCTCAGCGCTAATAGGAAGCTGTTCATAAGTTTCTAAATCCATGAAGATATAGTCAGCACCGTCGTTATATAGGTACTGCATATCACGACGATCCACAGTAGCGGTTTCTACTTTTACTCCAGCATTGAAAGTCTTATCTACATTCTTACCCGATAGCACGTGCTTTAACTTTGTACGAACGAAAGCAGGGCCTTTACCTGGCTTTACATGTTGAAATTCCACTACTTGCCAGAGCTGATTTTCTAGCTTAAGTACCATACCGTTCTTAAGATCATTGGTAGTTGCCATGAATACCTCACTATTTTAGAAAGTTTAGGAGCTAGTTACTCACTATTGAACCTATATTAGAATAGCCAAAAAATATAATTATTTGTAAACAACTAGCAAAATTGAGCCACTTATTACAGCACAGCGAGTTATAATTGCCTAATTTTTACTGCCAATTGTTTAATTTCTTCCGCAGTTAAGGTGGAAGAAGTTAAACAAACATCGGTTAAAATATTTAGCTGTGGGAGCACTTGCGATAAGTGAGCACGTAGCAGTTTACGGGGCATAAATAAATTATGCGGAGTGCCAAAAAGTTTATTAGCTAAAATCAAAGTATTTAACTCCGCTTGCAATTGCACTACCCTCACTTTTCCAAGCTGACGAAAGTCTTGAATAAGTTTCCCTAATTCTGAATGGACAGAGGATAACAATAAAGCTGGAATACCGATAATAATCATTTTACCAGTATGCTCACCCCTATTTGCTAAGACAATGCTTTCCGATAGCTCTACTGCTTCTTTTAGCCGTTCAACTGCAGTAGCAGTAATAGTTTTTAACAACTCAGCTTTATTTGTTAAAGACTTTTCTGGAAAATCAGGTGGAATTACCCCCTGGAAATCCAACACATACTCACCCATATTAGCTAAAGATTGTAAAACAGAAGCAAGTGGAGTGCCTACTACCCCTGTAATTACTAAAACTTTTCCCACTTACAATTCCTCAAAAGTAATACCTACACGCTCTAAAGCCGCTTCTAATAATTCTAAAGGTGGGTTAGTTAAAATTTGATACTCGGCAATTTCTTTTAGTATCACAAAACGTAAATTGCCAGCACGTACTTTTTTATCATTGTACATAGCTGCCAGTATTAGCCTACCTGCACTACTCGGATAAGTAATAGGTAAATGCAAAGAGGCGAAAGCATTACGATGTAAAGCCGTAAAACCAGCTGGCGCAATTCCAGCTAATTCACTTACAGCAGCAGCAAAAATAGCTCCCACCGCCACTGCTTGCCCGTGCTTCCAAGTATAATTACTGTGTTTTTCTAGCACGTGTGCTAGCGTATGCCCATAATTAAGTAATTCGCGTAAACCGTTTTCGTGTAAATCTTGCGAAACAATTTGGCATTTTACTTCTACAGCGCGTGAAATTAGCTCTAATAGTTGAGGATGTTTAGGATCTAATACAGCTGGGCCAGTATGCGCAATTAATTCTAAAATACTTCGATCGGCGATAAAACCACATTTAATTATTTCTGCCATTCCGGCTATTAACTCAGCAGTAGGTAAAGAACTTAAAGTATCTAAACTACTATATACCGCTATTGGAGAATGAAAAGCTCCTACTAGGTTTTTACCACTTGCGTTATTAATCCCTGTTTTA
Source organism: uncultured Arcanobacterium sp. (assembly GCA_945874735.1). Lineage (GTDB taxonomy): Bacteria > Actinomycetota > Actinomycetes > Actinomycetales > Actinomycetaceae > Arcanobacterium_A. The sequence continues at coordinate 5,935 of CAMCHI010000032.1, forward strand.
CCTCCTATTGCCGCATCTACCATTGCTAATAAAGTAGTAGGCACATGAATAACTGGGATACCGCGCAACCAAGTGGCTGCAATAAAGCCAGCCGCATCTGTGGTAGCTCCCCCACCCACACTGAGCACTACCGCATCTCGCCCAATTTGATGCCGTCCTGCCATCTCCCATGCTTGCTCTACTATAGATAGCTCTTTCGCAGTTTCTCCAGCGGGCAATACAAACTGTGCGACTATCTTTCCGCAAGTTTCTAATTCATAGGCTAAGTTATTCGCTACATCAGTAACATCAATCGAGTTAATGATAAAAACCGCTGCATATTTTGCGGCGTGTGCTACGATTTGGGCAGTTAAATTATTACTTATCGTCACTGTATAATGAGCACTATTACTTACCTGATGAGTATAAGTTTTTTGCTCTAAAATTTGTACTACCTCATCTACTACACAATCAATAGGGCGTCTGTCGGATATAACTATTTCCTTAGCAATCTGTCGATATAAAGTATTGCGTTCAGCGCGTAAACGAGCAATTCCTGCCGGAATATCCGAGGCAATCAACGGGCGTTTATTAGGACTATTAGTAAGACGCTCAATTAAAATATCATCAGCAGTTTCAATTAAAATAACACGCTGATTTTCTAAAAGTGCGCGGGTGGCAGGATGTAGAATTGCTCCTCCCCCTAAAGACAAAACTCCCGTAAAATTTGCTAAAGCTTTAGCAATTACTTGTGCTTCTAATTCCCGAAATCCAGCTTCTCCCCGTTGGGCAATAACTTGCGCAACCGAAGCCCCAGTGGCTTGCCGGATAAGCACATCTGAGTCGGCAAAAGATACTCCCAAACGGGCAGCTAGCCGTCTACCTACCGCCGATTTTCCCACTCCCGGCATTCCGATAAAAATAGCTTTTGGTCTACTCATTTTTTTACATACGCTCCCGCGGAATACTAGCTAACCAGCCAGCATAATTGCGTTGCACTTCAGTTAAAGTATCTCCTCCAAATTTCTCTCCCATTGCTTCAGCCAAAACTAACGCCAACATAGCCTCGGCAACTACTGCTCCTGGCACTACAGCACTCACGTCAGAACGTTGATGTATAGCCCAAGCAGCTAGTCCCGTTTCTGTGTCTATCGTACGTAAAGCGTGAGGTACAGTAGAAATAGGCTTAAAAGCGATTTTTACTCGAATCGGCTCTCCATTAGACATTCCCCCTTCAATGCCTCCCGCATTATTGCTAAGCCGTTTCATACCTTGGGTAGTTGGCACAATTTCATCATGTGCTGTAGAACCTGGCATACTAGCCATCTGAAAGCCTGCCCCTATTTCCACTCCTTTTACAGCAGGAATAGACATCATAGCCGCTGCTATACGGGCATCAAGGCGTTGCATATCTACCGTATAAGTGCCTAAAGCAGGAGGAACGTGGAAAGCTACTACTTCCACCACTCCTCCTAAAGTATCTCCTGATTTTTTAGCATTATCAATAGCCAGCATGAAATCTTGAGCTAATTTTTCTTCTGCAGAACGTACCGGAGAAGCATCTAAAGCTGCTATATCAGCTGGGGTGATAGTTGGTATAGCGCTGGCAGTAACCGTTCCCATTTGCACTACTTGGGAAGTAATTTGCACTCCCGTTACTTGATATAAAAAGTTTTTTGCTACCTGCCCTAAAGCTACCCGCGCTGCCGTTTCCCGTGCAGAAGCCCGTTCCAACACTAACCGCGCATCATCAAAACCATACTTATTCATACCTACTAAATCAGCATGTCCGGGACGAGGACGGGTAAGTTTTTTATTACGCGCTAATTCTTTATTATCTCCCGCTCCCGCATCATGCATTAACGCTGCTGGGTCTACTGGATCTGCAGACATCACCAGTTGCCATTTATCCCATTCACTATTTTTAATCTCTAAAGCAATAGGAGAACCAATAGTTTTACCGTGCCTGATCCCGCTAATAATAGTAAGTTCATCTTGCTCAAATCCTTGCCGGCTTCCCCTGCCGTATCCAACGCGACGACGAGTTAAAGCATCAGCAATCTGTGCAGAAGTTATAGCCACTCCAGCGGGCATACCTTCTAATATCGCCACTAATGCTTGCCCGTGTGATTCCCCAGCAGTACTCCATCTAAGCATATTTAGATTTTCCCATGATTTTAGTTTCTTGTTCATCAAATATAAAAGGTTAGAAGCAAAATCACCTCTTATTTACCTTTATAGTCACAACCATAAAATCATTCCTCTGAGAATTAAATATCCGCTTAAAAGGTAAGGAGTAAAAGCATAAGAAGACGATAAATGATTTTGCGATGTAACAAAATCTCTAAACCATGTTCCTAAATATCTGAGCAACAACAAAGACGTACTAATAAATCCTAAACTAAGTAAACTTTCCGTATAGCTAATCCCCGTTCTATGCATAGGGACGCTTACTACTAACCATAAACTCAAAGCACCAATATAGCGCACATCTCCTACAGCAAGACCTTTTCCAAATCTGCTAAACAAATACAGCAATATAACCGCTAATAAAGCAATCCCGCAGCGCGTACATAACACTGTCCGATACGATAAAACGCTTGCAGTGAAGGTTGCATATTTTATACATATTGCCAATAATGCCAAGCAAATTGCTAAATTACTTAAGCCCACATACACGTATTTAAAACGCGCATCTACCCCAGCATTAACTGCTAAACAGAGCAAAGCTAATACTTCTAAACATAAAATTACTTCCCCAGTCATAGGAAAATTGTAAAAGTAGGACTTTACTGAGCGCGTAAGTTATCCACAAACCATATACCGTTATGAAATAATTCCACGTTCTGCTAAAGCCGTATCTAATGCATAGCGCATAGCTGCAATATCAGGTACTCGCCCAGTAAACAATTTAGCCTGCTCCACTGCTTGATAAAACAACAGCTCATAACCAGGCACTACTATGCCACCATTGTTTTCCCACACTTGCACTAACTGACTAGGGTAAGAATCATAGCTACAATCAAGTAAAAATTTTCCTCGCAAATCTAAAGTAGCAACACTTGCCAACTCTTTAGCAAACCCATCAGTTACCATGCTTGGCAAAGTGGAAATAGTAAGATCTTTTTCCAGCATGAGCGGAACAGCTAAATCCAAATCAAATGCCTCTAAAGGAAGATGCAAACGATGCGCAGCACTAAACACAGTGTTTATTCCCGCTTTGCGCCTAGCACTTACCGTTATCTGCGCAATCTGTAATTGAATTAAAGCAGCTAAAGCCGAAGACGCAGTAGCCCCCGATCCTAAAATCAAAGCAGATTTTACGAGAGCACTATCATGACTACCCACCCCATAAGCGGTTAAAGAATTAGCAATACCCGCCACATCTGTATTAAACCCTACCAGCATAGAAGTATTACCAGTAGGTTGAAATACTAGCGTATTTACTACCCCTAAAACTTTCGCTAAGCCATCACTAAGCTGTGCCAGACGGCAAGCCTCATGCTTTAAAGGCATAGTGACGGCTAATCCTACATACTGCGCAGGAAGCGTGAGTAAAAAATCCGCTAACTGCCCAGAATGTACTGCAATACTCTGAAAATCAGCACCCCAACCAGCTTTATGCAGTATTGGAGATAAAGAATGTTGAATTGGATAACCAACTACCGCCGCTAACTTCTGCAATTAGCCTCGATTCTCGGTATACCACCGTCTAAATTCTGCTACATACTGATTGTGTTCATCTAAAGTAGAGGCAAATTTAGTTTCACCCGAATCCAGATTTACGGTCACAAAATACTGCCAGTCGCCCGCTGGAGCATTAACCACGGCTTGTAATACCTCAACTCCTGGATTAGAAATCGGAGAAGGAGGTAAACCAGGATATTTATACGTATTGTATGGGGAATCTACCGCTAAATCTTCCGAAGTTGGAATACCACCATTCTTACCTACCGCATAAAGCACGGTAGAATCCATTTGCAGTAAACCATTTGATTCAGAATCCGATTGCAAACGATTTTCAATTACACGTGCTACTTGTCCAAAATACTCTGGCCAATTCACTTCATGCTGCACAATAGAAGCTACCGTAATTACACGCTGCCATTGATCTTGGGAAATATCTAAAGTAGCTAAATCTTCTAAACGGTAAGCTACTAGTGTTTCCAAAACTTCTTTAGCTGTCACGTTAGGGCCAAACCTATAGGTACGTGGAGAATACCAGCCCTCCATATTAGGTACTGCTACCGGCACCCCTAAAGCTGCTGGATTTTGCGCTAAAGTTTCTAATTCCGTTATTGGAATACCCAATACTTTTTCAATCCGAGCAAAAATTTGTGCCTGAGTAAAGCCCTCTGGAATAGTTAAACCAGTTTCTGCCCTATTCGCCGGATCTAGTAAAGCAGCAATAGCATTAACAGCCGACATCTTTGTGCGCAAAGTATAAGGACCAGGCATGATGGAACTAGAACGCGGATTTTCATTAAACGCTTTAATAAAAGCTGCAGCAGACTTAACCACATCTGCCTTAACTAAAATTTGCGCCATATCCGCGCCGGTAGCACCCTCTGGTATTTCTACTACTAATTCAGTTTGCCCAGCACCCGTATAATCAGCAATTTCTGGAGTGCTAAACATACTAGAAACTCGTGGCCATACTAGCGAAAAAATCATAGCCAGTAAAAATAATGCCACTAATAGCGAAACCATGGTACTCGCTTTGCGCTTTTTCCGGTTTTTAATGGCAGGAGCTTCCGGAGTATCATACAGTTCTTCCGGCTCAGTAAAAAACTGGTTCATATTTTATCCTTCTACCAAAATCCCCGGAATTTTTCCGGTCAATCGTTCATATTCTAATGCTTGTTCTAAAATAATAACAGCCGCAACTTGATCTACCACTGCGCGATGAGTAATAGTGGCTCTGCCCGCGTCTTGTAAAATGCGATGGGCGGACGCCGAAGATAATCTTTCATCAATCATACGCACAGGAATAGGGGCAACTTTACGTGCTATACGGCGCGCCCACCGCTGAGCCATCTGTACTGATTTGCCCTGTGTACCATCCATATTTAAGGGCAATCCTACGTATATTTCTAAAACTTCTTGATTTTTCAGGAGAGAAAACACCCCAGAAAAATCATTTTTTTCTCGTATATAAGTGCCTACCGGAGAAGCTAAAATGCCGGCGCTATCACTTTTAGCAATCCCTACTCGCACTTGCCCTACATCTACGGCAATACGCACTCCGGCACGCACTTTATCGCTACGTACCGGAGGCAATACATCATCTCTGTTTTGCATCACTGCTCTTAAAAAGCAGAACTCACAAAGCCTGCGCTATAGCCGTAATAGCAGACGGAATCTGAGCCACTTCTGCTCCTCCACCTTGAGCAAGATCTGGCTTACCACCGCCGCCACCTCCTAGTATTTTCACAGCTACCGTAACTAATGCCCCTGCCTTTACTCCTGCTTCTTGAGCACTTGGAGTAACTGCCACTACTACTACCGGACGGGCATTTACCTCTCCAAAGAGAGCAACTACTGCCTTTTGCGCATTAACTTTAGCACGAATTTCAGTAACAGCAGTGCGTAGCTCATCTACACTAGATAACTGTCCAAAATTATGGCTGAAATACTGCAGATCTTTTATCACAGTGCCGTTATGTAAAATGGTTTCGTAAGTTTGAGCAATAGCTGCTTTACGCAACTTAGCCACTTCTTTTTCTGCCGTCTTTAACTTTTGCAAAAGTCCCGCAATATGCTCAGGCAATTCCTCAGTACGCACATGCGCTAAAGTAGTTAACTGCGAAAGTAAAGCACGTTCTTTGGCACCAGCAGCATAAGCACCCGCACCGACCAGTGCTTCTACACGCCGCACTCCCGAGCCGATGGAAGATTCTCCCAGTAAAGTAACTAAACCGAGTTCACCAGAACTAGCTACATGCGTGCCGGCACATAGTTCCCGCGACCATTCCTCACCAATGGATACAACGCGCACTTCCCTACCATACTTTTCGCCAAATAGTGCCGTAGCTCCTAATTGCTTAGCTGCATCTAAATCCATTACCTGAGCACTAACTTCCAGATTTTCTTGCAAACGGGAATTAATCCGCGCCTCAATAGAAGCAAGTACATCTACTGGAATCTGAGTGCCATGCCGGAAGTCGAAACGTAAACGAGAAGGAGAATTTTCCGAGCCTGCTTGGGTAGCTTGCTCTCCTAAATGTTCATGCAAAGCCTTATGCAACATATGAGTAGCGGTATGAGCACGTGCAATCTGTGCACGACGCTCCACATCAATTTCGGCAAAGACTGCATCATCTAGCGCAATAGTGCCTTCAGAAAGTTGCGCACGATGCACAAAAAGTCCCTTAACTGGCATTTGCACATCATCCACTTGCAGTAAAGCTCCACCAGTTACAGAAATAATTCCCTGATCAGCTAACTGTCCGCCTTGTTCTGCCCAAAATGGCGTGCGATCTAAAATCACATCTACTATAGCCGGAGCACTAGCTGCCGGCACCGAAACGCCGTCAATCAAAATACCCACAATTTTAGCTTCAGCTGATTTTTCGGTGTAACCCAAGAATTGCGTATCACCACCGGCACGTTCTTGCAGTTCGTGATATACCGTCACGTCCACATGACCCGTCTTTTTAGCTTGTGCATCAGCTCGGGCCCGATCTTTCTGCTCTTGCATTAAAGCTCTAAAGCCAGCTTCATCAACTGATACACCCTGCTCAGCAGCCATCTCTAGAGTCAAATCAAATGGGAAACCATAGGTATCATGCAGCGTGAAAGCATCTGCTCCAGGCAAAATTTTATTGCCAGACTTAGCTTTTTCTACCGAAACATCAAAAATCTGTGTTCCAGCCGAAAGAGTACGCCGGAATGCTTCTTCTTCAGCGTAAGCAATTTGCGAAATTTGCTCAAAGTTAGTGCCTACTTCTGGGTAGGTTTCCTGCATAGCTTGCATGGAAGCAGGCAGTAAATGTGGCATTGCCATCTCGTCCACACCTAGTAAACGCATAGAACGCACTGCACGGCGAATAAGACGACGCAATACGTATCCTCGTCCATCATTACCTGGACGCACTCCATCTCCGATTAGCATTAAGGAAGAACGCACATGATCGGCAATTAATCTAAAGAGAATATCATCGCGCTCATTCGCACCATAAGTCTTACCAGTTAATTCAGTGGCAGTAGCAATAACTGGGAACACCTGATCGGTTTCATACATATTTGCTTTATCTTGCAGTAAGTATGCGATACGCTCCAAACCAGCACCTGTATCAATCGCGGTTTGGTCTAAGTTGCCCAAAATTGGGTAATTCTTACCTTCACCTTCTCCACGCAAGAACTCGTCAAATACTAAATTCCAGATTTCCAAGTAGCGATCCCCACCTGGATCAACCGTGCCACCTACTGCTTCTGGCCCAAATTCTGGACCGCGATCATAATGAATCTCTGCACATGGGCCAGCCGGACCAGGTTGTCCTGTAGACCAGAAGTTTTCTTCCCGAGGAAGTTTTACAATCTGCTTTGGATCTACCCCGATTGTCTTAGT
>CAMCHI010000033.1 GCA_945874735.1 uncultured Arcanobacterium sp.
GATTCGACTCAGACACCGAAGTAGCATTTACCACTTCCTGTAGCCGTCGCATCATTTCTTCAAAAGGATCACTAGCAAAATTTTTCGTATTCATAACACTAACTAGACTACTTTAGTCACCGGACAAATTTTTCATACACTACTGTGGTGTTCTCCCTTATCTGCACATATTACTAAGTTTAGCTGTATCTTATACCCTAACTCAGCACACCCCACCCCAACCCAACTAGGAATTTCCTTAAAATTTGCAATCCCCGTCATTACTTAACAAACACTTCTAACCCCAACCATATTTCTAATCACATTATTGATAAAGTAAACACTATGCACAGTGAACTTATTCAGACTTTAGCTACTCGTTTTACCGCGCGCACCCACAACGACCCCCAATTAACTTGGGAAAATATCCTGCCCCGTCTTTCCTCTAACCCTGAGGCTTTAGCCGTAATTGCCCGCATGGAAAACACCGGCGGAGAACCACAAATAGTTTGCCAAGTAGCAGACAAGCTACTAATAGTTGATTGCTATCAAAAGGTACCCGCTGAACGAAAAAATCTCTGCTACGACGAACCGGCTCGCATAGCCCGCAAAAAGTTCCCTCCTGCTAGTAGCGCTTTAGCTGAAGTGGCAAAAATCGGAGCACAACTTTTAACCGAAGATTTATATTTACTAACACAAAAACATATAGAGTTAGATTTAACTATCTCCACTTGGTTACACACCCCAGAAGATGTGCGCACAAAAGGAGGAGCAATTTTTGGAGATCGCCGGTTTGGACGTACCTTCATTTACCACAACGGCGCAGACAGCTACTATGCAGTTCGGGGATACCGCACGTTCCTATTAATTTAATTAGTTATCTTTAAGAAAATCAGTAAAGCAGACTTAGTAGATTCGCTTACAGTAACGTCTTACCTACCTAAATTTGACGTACCTTTTCATAATTTACTACGCATATGGTCACAACTTAGAAAGCACTACCGCCATGATGCCCGTAGTAAATTGCAAAGAAATTTCATCTTGCACCCACTGATTTGATATTCCAATAGGGAAAGTGGAATGCAAAGTAGCTTGCTGTAACTCATACTTAGCACCTTGCAAGGTAACGCCAGTGACCTGGTCACTCAAAGCAAATAGTGAAAAACTATAACCAGGCTGGACGGGAAACACTATTGGAAACTCTATATCGTTTCCGAAACACCACACTTGCTGAGCAGGATCCCAAATACGCAACACTCCCCCGTTACTCGCCACATACGCCCCTACCTGCAAGTTAGCTATTAAATGATCCAAGCGCCCACCTAAAGCACAATAGAGCACTAAATCCGTATAACCAGAAGCTAAAGCATACTTCACTGCCGCTAAAGTGTCCGTATCATCTTTATCTGCCGGTAGTTTAATCACTTCTTGCACACCCACCAGCTGACGCAATTCCAGCAAATCTCCTTGATAGGTATCAAAATCTCCAATTACTACCTGTGACACTATTCCTTGCGCTAAAGCTGGCAACACTCCTCCGTCGCACGCAATTATTAACTGCGCTTTCTCCACACCTACCAAAGCTGTAGCTTCTCCCCCAGAAATTATGGCGCAAGTTTTACCACCCACTAATCCTCTCCCCATTCCTGCTCCGTTCCATATATCTTCACTTTTATAATTAAACCCGTTTTCAATTACGGAAAGTACTTTTGGCGCTTCCTCTCTTAAAACTTTAAGATTATCTTATGCAATTTTTTCTTCAATCCACTGCCTGGGAAAAAACACAGACCAACTTAGGTAAGCAAACTTTTTACCGCACCGGTGACGGATGGAGTTTCGTAGCAATTCTAGAAACTCGCAAATCTGCCCGTTACCTTTACTTACCACACGGCCCAATCGCTAACTCTCCCCAGTGCTTTCAAGTAGCCATGCAAGAAGTAAAAAAAATTGCTCAAACCCAAAAATGCTTATTTGTGCGCTTCGAGCCTTGCAGTGAAAGCATATATGATGGCACTAACCCCTCTGCTTTCCTCACCCAATACGGTTATGTGAAAGCCCCTCATAACATACAGCCCGAAGCTACTCAAATAATCGAATTAAACGATACCCCCGAGGCAATACTCGCAAATATGAATGCCTCTAACCGTAATTTAACGCGAAATATCCACAAAAAAGGAGTAACTTTTCGCAAAAGTCAAAATCCTGACGATATTGAATATCTTCTTAAACTACTGGCCGATACGGCAAAACGCAATGATTTTACGCCCCAAAGCGACCACTATCTACGCACCGTAGCACAAACCATTCTTCCCCTAAATGCTGGTTGTATTTTTCTAGCAGAAATAGAAGATAAAGTAATCGGCGCAGCATTATGCTACGACTCCTCAGACACCCGTATTTACGCCCATGCTGCCACTGATTTTGCTTACCGTAAACTAAAACTAGGAAATCCGCTAGTGGCAAATCTAATTTTAGATGCTCAAAAAAATGGTCTAAAGTATGTGGATTTATTTGGAATTACACTTAGCGAAGATCCCGCTCACCCTTGGGCTGGCTTTACAACATTTAAGCGTAGTTTTGGTGGACAGACTCTAATCTTCCCAGGAACTTGGGATATGCCTATAAACAAACTGGGCTACCGACTATATCTAGCCAGCTTAAAAGCTAAGAAAATAGCCACAAAGCTAAAAAGAGCCAAGTAATAGCGTCCCAAGACGTGCACCGCCAATACCAGCAAAAAGTCACTTATAGTATAGTCAGCACTGGCAGAATTCTTAAATGGAACTTCTTCTGGAAAGTTCAGAATATGCGCTAATTCAATTCTAGAAGATTTACATTCATCATTTTCCCAACGACGAATAGTTCTATCACTCGTTTTAGATAAACTAATAGCATCGGCTAATTCTTTTGCGCCATGTTAAGGCGAGTGCGTTTATTTTTTTATTAAAAAGAGCGACAGAATCTGTTTTTTCCAGCATAATAGAATTATCAAGGATTAGGGCCTTCATCTCGATGAGGATACTGAGGCTCTGTATGGATTTACTTGGAACATCGAATCTGACGAAGAACCACTCGAAGGAGATGGGATACTGTGACTATCACGTTTAAACCCCTTTGGAAGCTTCTCATCGATAGAGAGATGACCAAGGAAGACTTACGAATGGCCACAGGCTTGTCAGCTGTCACTATCGCAAGTATGGGCAAGGACGGAAACGTTACTACCGACGGTACTACTAAGAATTTGTTTAGCCCTTGGCTGCGATGTTCAGGACATCATGACTACCACTTCGCTCATTGAGCAGAACCAGGAGAAAATCAGTGATTAGGGAAACGCTTGAGTACAACGAGATGGTGAAGCCGAATACTTTCGAGATTGAGCGTCTTCGAGCGGCACTGTCTGAATACTTTGACGCAGATGGAAACTTCATGCTCGACCGTTTCCAGGAGACTCTGAAGTCTGAAGAGATTGATTTAACTCGCGAGGGTTATGAACTCAAATTCCTTGGGAAGTCCTATGCCAAATATCTGACTTCAACTAAGACTGAGACTGTGATTGTGCCAGATGTGGAACATAACAGCCTTCCCAAGAATAAGAATTCAGAAAACCTTTACATCGTCGGCGACAACCTTGACGCGCTGAAGCATTTGCTAGGCTCCTACGCAGGCAAAGTCAAATGCATCTATATCGAAACTTTCACGTCACGATTGATACAAATGCGCGCCAATTGGGTTTTAGCCGCTTGATTGTTTCACTCTGACTATGTGCTTGATAGGAAGGAATTCGCGTGGGAATTAATGAGTTTTTAAAGCGGGTTTTTGGCGTATACTCGCAGAAGTCATCTACTTCTCAAAACTATGAAGTTATTGTTGAGTCTGATTCAGATGCTGATGTGTACTCTGATGGATGGTTTATGCCCCAGTTTAGAGGTCGGGATATTTGTGAGTGGGTCGGTGAAATCTCAAGTTTGAAACGTCAAGGAGATTTGTCGCGTGCGCTTGAGTTAGCGCAGGGTTGTATGCAGTCGATGATTGAGGCAGCACAAACTAACAGTGCGAACGTAATGGAGTTCTACGTTTCACAGGTCGTGATTATTCAGCACAAAATGAAGGATTACGAAGGCGAACTTCAAACTCTTGAAAGTTGGTTCTCACTTGGTTTGCCAGCAGCGCGCCAAGATCATCGTTTGGACTTAGAAAAGCGTCGTGCTAAAGCGCTTGAATTAGTAGCGAAAAAGAACGGCGAGGATCACGTAGCGTATACGGCTGAGTGGAAGCGTCTTGTTGAGCTGGAAAAACAATCTAAATCCAGTTGTGCGGGAACTGCTTCGTCAACTGGACGTTCGCGTATTGAATCAACGCTTTCGCATTCTACGTTCTCATCGAAACGTAGATCCAGCTCGCTATGGGCGGCTCCGATAGAGGTTCTTAGTTCGCCGAGATTCGTTGCGGTTGATTTTGAAACTGCGAATTCAAGTAGTGGTGTTTCGGCTTGTCAGATTGCACTGATTAAGATTGATAACGGTCAAATCGTAGACAGATTTATTACACTGATTAAACCCCCTGTAGGTTTTGATTCGTTCGAGTTCACTTACCTGCACGGTATTTCTGCACGCCATGTGCGTAGAGCACCTTCTTGGAACGAAATTGCGGGTGCTGTCGAATCGTTTGTTGAGGGACTTCCTGTTTATGCTCATAACGCCTCATTCGATAGCCGCGTGTGGGGTGAGCTGGATGAATTCTTCGGAACCTTCACCAGACCAGAAGTTTTTTATTGTTCCTATCGGACAACCAAAAACTTAATACCTGATATGGAGAACTACAAGTTACCGACTGTAACAAAAGCGCTAGTTCCCGGGTTTAAGCTTAACCATCATGAAGCCAGTTCAGATGCTGAAGCTTGTGCATTGATTATTGCTGCCTTGCAAAATGCATACTGCTAACTGATGCTGTGTTACGAAAATCGATGTTAATTGTGGACTCAGCGTTAATTCTTATCCTTTCTGATGGGGATAGATATGTCCTGAACTCTAGACAGTCGGTGTTGAGTTTTCCGAGTTCTTGTTTGTAGTAGTGGTAGGCGTCTTGGCGGTCGTTATTACTCTGGATCTGCTCAAGCAAAACGGCATGTTGATTGAGGACTTCTTGGTGTCGTTGGTGGCCGCGTTGAAGTCTTATATGTTCGTTCGAAGAGCACTGAACTACATAACAAAGGAGAAAGCTTTGTTGGCTTTCAGCACAGTGTCCACATACTACTAAACGCTCAGTCGTTGGCTTATGCCCTAAAATAGCGCGGTTTTATGCGGCAAGACCAAACACTAACTGCCCGTTATTTTGTATAAATTGGCACATCGTCTTTTCATAAAAGTATTCCCTATAACGTGACATTTTCAGGACAAAGTGCCCTATCAGTGACACAAATATAGCAAAAAATAATTAAGCCCTCATTAGATTTTATCCCAATGAGGGCTTAATAAAAATCAAAATAATATATTTTGACATTCAACCTATCTTAACTATAGGCACACTGAGGTAGCATCAACTACTTAAGGTTTCGTTAAAATGCTACTCCCACTCAATAGTTCCTGGTGGTTTAGAAGTACAATCCAATACCACTCGGTTTACTTCCGGCACTTCATTAGTTATGCGGTTGGAAATTTTCGCCAACAACTCATAAGGCAAGCGCGACCAGTCCGCACTCATCGCATCTTCACTAGATACGGGACGTAACACAATTGGGTGCCCGTAAGTTCTACCATCACCTTGCACACCTACTGAGCGCACGTCAGCTAGTAACACTACTGGGCATTGCCAAATTTCTCGATCTAACCCTGCCGCCGTTAATTCTTCCCGCACAATCAGGTCAGCCGCCCGTAAAGTATCTAGACGTTCTTTAGTAACTTCTCCAATAATTCGGATACCTAAACCAGGACCTGGGAAAGGCTGACGCCACACTAGTTTTTCTGATAAACCAAGCTCTAAGCCAATTGCGCGCACTTCATCCTTAAACAAATCCCGCAAAGGTTCAATCAGCTCAAACTGTAAATCTTCTGGCAAACCTCCCACATTGTGATGCGATTTAATGTTTGCCGTGCCGTCTCCTCCGCCCGATTCTACAACATCGGGATAAAGCGTGCCTTGCACTAAGAACTTAACTTCTTTGCCTGCACTACCAGCTTCTGCTACTAAAGCTCGCTGAGCTGCCTCAAAAGTACGAATGAATTCTCTACCAATAATTTTACGTTTAGTTTCCGGATCAGTTACACCCGCCAACGCCGTTAAGAATCGTTCCGACTCATCTACTGCCCGAATCTTAATACCACGCGCTTCCCCATAATCACGGATTACCTGCTCTGCTTCTCCAGCGCGTAGCAACCCATGATCCACAAATACGCACGTTAATTGATCACCAATTGCTCGATGCACTAAAGCTGCTGCTACCGAAGAATCTACTCCGCCCGAAAGTGCACAAATAACTTCCGCATCTCCTACCTGTGCCCTGATTTTGGCAATTTGATCGTCGATAATCGAAGCAGAATCCCAATTAGGCTCTAGTCCTGCGCCTTTACGTAAGAAATTTTCTAGTAGCGCGTTGCCGTTCTCAGAATGTACTACTTCTGGATGCCACTGCACTCCAAAGAGTTTACGTTGCGCGTTTTCAAAAGCTGCCACTGGAGCACCAGGAGTAGTAACCGTGACGGCAAAGCCAGCTGGCGCTACCGTTACTCCATCTCCGTGACTCATCCATACGTTTTCTGCACATCCTGCTTTGCCGGTGAGTACCGAGTCAAGCACCACTTCTGCTTGAGTAGCTCCATATTCACGCTTCCCAGTTTGAGCTACTGTACCGCCTAAAGTTTGCGCCATCTGTTGGAAACCATAACAAATTCCCAATACTGGAATTCCTGCCTCTAATAAAGCTGGATCCAGTTCAGGAGAACCAGGAGCATACACTGAAGCTGGCCCACCCGATAAAATAATGGCAACTGGTTTTTTCGCTAAAATCTTTTCAGTACTCCAAGAATGGGGCACTAACTCGGAATAAAATCCTACATCACGCACACGTCGTGCAATTAACTGGGCATATTGCGCCCCGTTATCAACCACAATTACTGGACGAATTTCTTGCTTACTCACGTAATTAAGACTAACTGAAAAACAGAGCTAACAGCTAGTCAGAAAAGTCCTATTTGCTATTTAACACGTCCCAGTTCAAGAGTTTCTGCGCCGACTCTAAACGTATTTCTGCTTTAGTGTAAGGATCTATAAAAGCCAGTTCTTTTGCTAAAAGTTGCAAATAGTACGGACGTTTCGCTTCTTCCTCTTTACTAAATAAGTATGGGTAGAGCGGATCTCCTAAAATAGGAGTGCCTAAATAATTGAGCAGCACCCGCAATTGATGCAGATAACCCGTAGTAGGCATTAGTTCATATAAACTAAGCGGTACGGTTAATTCCTGCTCTACAGTATGCGCTACACTCTCGGTAAATCTTGCCTCAGTAAGCACTCTTTTTTTCCGTAAATTTCGCGCATCATAATCCGTTAAAGCCTCCAACGGCACCTGATAATTTTCCAGTACCTTTACCTTAGTGTGTGCCAGCCAAGTAGGTAACTCCGTTTTGGGCATACCTACTTCTACATTTAACTGGCCAGGGGGACGATACATAGGGAGCGTAAAATCTTGTGTACCTTTAACAGCTTGTTTAACTTGTACTTCCATATCCCAAAAAATGGGCGCACCTGCCAACGCCCAATATTTTTTATGTATTTCACGGCGCGAAAACATATCTTGATAAGCACTACGATACTGCGGCGCTTTGGTAAGCAATACTAACCCAGCAGTTTCTAAATCTAACCGATGCGCACACACCAGCTCATCATTTTGGAATTGTCTACGTGCCGCTACTGTAACCGTATTAGCCACATGGGAGCCACGCGGAATAGTTGCCATACCATGCGGCTTGTCTACCACTAAAATACGTTCATCTTCATATACCACCGGTAACTCATAAGGCACTTCCGGTTCGTCTAAAATCGGGCGAAATACCCACACCCGCATTCCTACCTCATAGGGGGTATCTGGGGTTAAGGGACGGTTTCCGTCAGCCAGAAAACACTGTTTAGCAAAACTTTCTTCCACTAACTGCGCACTAATTTCTCGCTTTTCAGAATCCTCCACAAAGCTAGCTAAAGCCCATTCTCGCAATGTGCGGTAAGGCAAATCTGGTAGCACTATTCGAGCAGCATTTACTCCTTGCCGTAAAGGAGGCTGTAATTGGGAGCGTTTGCGAGCGCGACGCACACTACGCGCCAATCTTTTGTGCGGCGTTTTATGCTGCAATTCTCGCCTAGGCGTTTCTTGGTTTTCCACCTGCCCACTTCCTGATAAGGGTATTTTTCTTCTCTTTAAGCATCGGATACTAAAACTCTTCTTAGCACAGCCCTTTACTATACCAAGGTGCGTTGTTACTTTTCTGAGCCAAGCCGATTAGATAGGCAAAATAGGCAACGTGAAGTAGAGCAGACTTTATTATTGCAGGCAGAAAATCTGGGTGCTTCATGGGAAAATAAATAAGGCGTTACCCTTGTGCTATAAAAAATAAAACAGAGCACTCTTGGGAAAATATTTTAATATCTGGAAGGTTAGACACTAATGAAAAGCGTTTATCTAGCGGCCACCAGTCAAGATTGTGCAGCTTATGAAACAGCTTTAGCTTTAATTACGGAATATAAAAAATCATATCCGAGTTTCACCGTATTCCGTCCTTTTGTGCAAGAAAGTGTACAAGCTGATGCGCAATTCCAAGAGCTACTAAAAGCTGCCGGACGGGAAGCTGATTTGGAGCAAGCCTGGGGCACTACGGTAGATGCTTTGTTGGCTGATGAAGAAGCAGCAATGACTGATGTGGTAAACCGCTTCCAACGTTACGCACAAGATTTTACGGCGGTACTTGTGGTAGGCGCACTAGAGCAAGATACTTTCTATCCAGGCTTTTTAGCACGTTTGGGACGCAATGCTGCCCACTTAGGTGCAACAGTTCTTCCGGTAGTTTCTGCCAAGACTTGTCAGACCAACACTTGCGCACAAAATAAAACTGCTAACTTTGCCCAACTAGCAGTAGCCGAGTTTAATAATGTGCACGCTAAAGTATCAGCAGTGCTATTAAGCGGGAGCGATACTGGTATTCAGGTAACTGATTCCCAAGGAACTACCTTGCCGGTAATCACACTGCCTACTTTGCCAGAAATCCAATTCTCGGCAGCAGACCAAGACATTCTGGCTACTGCTTTAGCTGATACTTCCGCGGTAGTCACCCCGTTAAGTTTTACTGCTTCTCTTATGGCACGTGCTAAAGCGGATCGGAAACGAATCGTACTACCAGAAGCTAGTGATGCCCGCATTTTACAAGCTACTGCCGAATTATTAGCACGAGAAGTAGCTGACATTATTTTGCTAGGCGATAGTCAAACCGTATTGAATCATGCTCAATCTTTAGGACTAGATATACACAAGGCGCAAATTGTAAACCCGCAAGACCCTGCGTTACTTACTAAGTATGCTCAAGAGTTTGCCCGTTTGCGAGCCAGCAAGGGCGTAACCTATGAACAAGCCTATGAAACCGTGCAAGATATTTCTTACTTTGGCACGATGATGGTACACATGGGAGATGCGGACGGCATGGTATCTGGCGCTATCAATACTACTGCACATACGATTGTGCCGTCTTTCCAAATTATTAAAACCAAACCAGGTGCAGACCTAGTGTCTTCTTGTTTCTTGATGCTGATGGCAGACCGCGTGTATGTGTATGGCGATTGCGCTGTCACCACTAACCCTACTCCTGAACAGTTAGCTTCTATTGCTATTTCCTCTGCCCAGACTGCCTCCCAGTTTGGAATCACGGCTCGCGTAGCTATGCTTTCTTATTCTACGGGCACTTCCGGCAAGGGAGTAGACGTAGATGCAGTAGTGGCAGCTACGCAACTGGCAAAAGAACGCGCACCAGAATTAATGCTAGAAGGCCCAATTCAGTATGATGCGGCAGTAGACATGGCAGTAGCTTCCACTAAACTTCCTAACTCGGAAGTAGCTGGACGAGCTAATGTATTTATCTTCCCTGATCTTAATTCAGGCAATATCGGCTATAAGGCAGTGCAGCGCTCTGCTGGAGCGATAGCAGTAGGTCCAATCTTACAAGGCTTAAATAAGCCCGTAAATGATCTTTCACGTGGCGCATTGGTAGAAGACATTGTAAACACAGTAGCTATCACTGCTATTCAAGCTCAAGGCTAAAGAAAGATATAGAAACAGGCACAAACTTTATTTTTCTGCTTGTTCCCCCCCCTCCCCTATTAGGTTTAGTAACTACTCTTTAAGAAAAGGTTGAAAGATGTCTGTGTTAGTAATCAATTCTGGTTCTTCCTCTATCAAATACCAGTTGGTAGAACCAGCTACGGGTGAAGCTATTGCCGTTGGATTAGTAGAACGTATCGGAGAAGAAACTGGTAAATACGAACACACTTACCAAGGCGAAACCACTGAACTAGTAGAACCAATTGCCGACCACGGAACAGGACTACGTAAAGTATTAGAACTCTTTTCCACCTACGGCCCAGATTTAAGCCAATCCGACATTAAAGCGGTAGGACATCGAGTAGTGCAAGGTGGTAAGTATTTCGATAAAGCCACTATTATCGACGATACTGTACAAAACCTAATTAAAGACCTTTGTCCACTAGCTCCTTTACACAACCCAGCTAACTTGAAAGGCATCGAAGTGGCTCGCCAACTTCTCGATGTACCTCATGTAGCAGTATTCGACACCGCATTCTTCCAAGCTCTCCCACCAGAGTCAGCTACTTATGCCTTAGCTCGTGATGTTGCCCATAAATACGAAATCCGCCGTTATGGTGCACATGGCACTTCCCACAAATTCGTATCGGAAAAAGTAGCAGACTTACTTGGCACTACTCAGTTAAAGCAAATCGTTATGCATCTAGGAAACGGCGCGTCTGTTTCGGCAGTGGTTAATGGCCATGCTGTAGATACTTCTATGGGGCTAACCCCACTAGAAGGCCTAGTAATGGGCACACGCACAGGTGATATTGACCCAGCAGTAACTTTCCATCTTGCCCGCGTAGCTAATATGTCGATTGACGAAATCGACACCTTGTTTAACAAACAGTCAGGCATGAAAGGCTTGACAGGCGAAAACGATATGCGCGCAGTGTGGAAACTAGCCGATGCAGGCGATAAGAACGCCGCTGAAGCACTCGATGTGTATATTCATCGGTTAGTGCACTATGTAGGAGCCTACGCTGCTATCATGGGCGGTTTAGATGTGCTTACTTTCACCGCTGGAGTGGGCGAAAACGACCATCTAGTACGCCAACGTGTAGTAGAGCGACTAGCTAATTTTGGACTCAAACTAGATTTAGCAGAAAACGCTATTCGTTCTAAGTCCCCTCGCACCATCTCTACCCCAGATTCTACGGTGAGAGTAATGGTAGTGCCTACCAACGAAGAATTAGCTATTGCTCAGCAAGCCATGGAACTACTTAGCTAAACCAATTTAGAAAGGGAAAAAATGGCAATCGAACTGGTGCAAGAAGCCTCTGCGGAATTAGAACAAGCCTTTGTGACGCTTATTCCACAACTTTCCAGCTCTGCTCAGCCTTTTAAGCTAGAGGAATTGGAAGAATTTTTAAGCCAAGACAACATTTACCTACTGGTGTATCGCGCAGATACTCCTGACGCTAATGGTAATTACCCTATTCTTGGTATGCTCACTTTGGTGACTTTCCAAATTCCTACCGGATGGCGCGCTTGGATCGAAGACGTAGTTGTTGATTCCCAAGCTCGTGGACAAGGCGCTGGACAGCAGCTGGTAGAAGCTGCTTTAGATTTAGCTAAACATAAAGGCGTGAAGTCTATTGATTTAACTTCTCGTCCTAGTCGCGCAGCAGCTAATCGTCTTTATCAGCGTTGCGGTTTCCAACTACGGGAAACTAACGTGTACCGTTTTCAAGACGCATAAAATGGCATGATATAAACTGCTTACGCCCAACAGTGTACATATTTTAGGAGCTAGTTCTTTCTCAGCTAGCTCCTAAAATATAAAAGACTTTAATGCCGTAAATACAAATAGGGCGACTTACCTACACCTATCTTCTCTTAACCAAGTATGCTAAATAAGCACCCTTTAATTTACAGGAGAAAAGTAATGGCGGATATAAATTACAAAGATATGCTCCCCGTTGGCCCAGATAAAACTCAATACCGATTAATCAGCACTGAGGGCGTATCTACGGTAACTGGCCCAGGCGGACGCACCTTTTTACAAGTAGAAGAAAGTGCTTTAGAACTACTAGCAGAAACTGCTTTCTTCGACATCAACCACTATTTGCGCACTGATCATCTCGCGCAGCTAGTAAAAATCACAGAAGACCCAGAAGCCTCCCCTAATGATCGTTTCGTTGCTAAAACTTTACTCCGTAACGCCAATATTGCAGCTTCGGGCGAACTTCCCATGTGTCAAGATACCGGCACGGCAATTATTAAAGGCGAACGTGGACAGCACGTATTAACTCCAGGAATCGACGAGCGCGCGCTATCGCGTGGTATTCAAGCCACCTACGAAAAGCATAATTTGCGCTACTCCCAAAACGCTCCTATTACTATGTTTGAGGAGAAAAATACCGGCACAAATCTACCGGCACAAATCGAGATTTATGCCGATACTAAACCAGGACATGAAGCTGAATATCACTTCTTATTTATGTCTAAAGGAGGCGGATCTGCTAATAAATCGTTCTTATATCAAGAAACGAAAGCTATTCTAAATCCACAATCTCTCCTACCTTTCCTAGAAGCAAAAATTCGCTATCTAGGTACTGCCGCTTGCCCTCCTTACCATTTAGCAATCGTAATTGGGGGCACGAGTGCAGAATTTGCTCTCAAGACGGCAAAGTATGCTTCTGCCCGTTACCTAGATGAACTACCTACCAGTGGCGGTATCGAGGGCTACGGTTTCCGTGATATAGAAATGGAAGAGCAAGTATTAGAGCTAACTCGCCAAATTGGTATCGGTGCTCAATTTGGTGGCAAAT
>CAMCHI010000034.1 GCA_945874735.1 uncultured Arcanobacterium sp.
GGATGTCCTCTAGCTGAGCGTTGGTACGCTTAATCACTACGTGGTGTGCGCCTACCGTGGCTTCGGCTGGAACATTGAAAGCAAAGCGTAGCTCACCATTAGCGTTAGCTCGTACTTCTTGTGCAAGCACAATTGGGTTGGAGTGTAGCTCGATGCTTACGATTTCGTTTGCTTGGAAGTCCCGACCAGTTACTACTACCTCATCTGCATGATAAACACGAACCTCATCTAGCACGGCAGTAGCGGGAACTACTGGTAGATCTACGGTGATGTTATCACTAGCAGTGAGCCAGTGGTTTCCGTTAGCACGTACTGCCACGAGTTCTACTGGGCCACCTACAGCAGTATCTGGAATCTGGAAGGTTGCACTGCCAGTACCAGTTGCGGAAGGAGTAATAGTAGCAACTACTGTGCCACGCTCTGCTTCACGAATTTCTACATTGCCGGTAGCAGTTTCACTTGCGAATCCAGCAATTTCTAAGGTGATAGTATCGCCTGGGCGGACGGTTTCTGGAGTAACAGTCAAGGTTGGTGGGGTAACATCACTTGCTACTTCACATTCAACCTTAGCATCGCCCCAAGATCCCCAGTCATTACCGAAGTTATCGCCTGCATTATCAACGATAAGTACTAGACGATCTACGCCGGTAATATCGATGTCAAGTGGTAGACCAGGGGAATCGTGGCGCTGTACTGGCGATGGGCCATATAGCACACGTCCATTGCCGTCTTGTACGCTGAAGCGAACAGTACCAGCACTAGCTTGACGGTCATCCACGCCTACCGTAGCGGTGAAGCGATTACACTTGCCATTCAGGTCGAAAGCTACACGCGAGTTAGAGTGCGTACCTAGACCCTTATCGTAAACAGTGCCACCCACAGAGATTGGAGCGCCGTCGTTCTGGCCTTGTTCACCGTTGGATTGATCGCGTTCTACTGGTCCCCAACCATTTTGTGGAGTGCCAGCAAATGGTAGATCAGATAGGTAGTTAGTGCCGTTGCCTAGACCTTCGCCCATGACAGTAGCTGGATAATGCGCAGCTACTACCTTGGTGACACCGTCGATGTTGTAAATCGCGGTACCTTCTAGGATAGCGCTACCGCGGTAATCAGCAGGCGGAGTAACGATCCAGCGCTGTACGGAAGTGCCTTTAGCATCGATGGTCTTAGGAGCTTCTACTAATGGTACTACTGTCCAGCCTTCTGGAGCTTCGAGGTAGTGTTCTACTTCAGTACCCTCAGCGTTCTCAGAAGAAACGATGGTGGTAGTAACTACCGATCCTTTACCAGAGATAAGTGGAGATTGTGGAGCAATCTGCAACTCGGCACAAGCTGGTATGGTTTCTGCCTTACCGAGATCTTCTACCAAGATGTTATCCATGGTGAGGTCAGCTTGGAATCCAGTACCAAGCTTTTCAATACCAAACCAGTGTGGGCCACAAGTGCCTACGCTAAGTTCAGTAGTGAAACGCTCAGTCTGAGTGGTAGCTGGGAAGTTATCGTGCGACAAATGAGTGCTGTGTACTGCATTATCAACAATAGAGTCAAAAGCAGTCACGAAGCGGTAACGATCCGCTAGACCGCTCTGGTAGTCCATTGAGATACGGTACCTATGGCCAGCCTTGAAAGGTACAGTAGCAGGAGTGGTACGCAAAATTAAGCCCTGGTTTTCTTCATGAGCTTGGAGCGACCATTTACCAGTTAATACGTTATCAACTAGTTTTCCGCCTTCTACTACACGACCAGAAGCATCCTTGCCCCACCAGCCACGCTGTGAGTATGGTTCGTGGCGTTCTGCTAGCTGGGTACGTGCGTCACCACGCTGATTATCCTTACCGGTAACAAATGGCCAGTAACCAGCGTCTGGATGTTCAAAGTCCTCAAATACAATCGGATTAGTAGCACCCTCTGGAAGAGTGTGCTCTACGAACTTCACAATACGGAAATCGTCTACCTTAACTACTGCATCGCCTTCACCAGCGCTGAGCTTTACAGTTACAGCACCGTCAGTTGGGTTTACGAAAGTAACTCGTACGCGTTGGAAGTAAGTGCGTAGCAACTGATCGGAAGCCGTAGCGTTAATTGCGCGGCTAGTGGTGATAGTGGTAGCAGGCTTGCCGTCTACTACTGCTTGTAGGTTGGTAGGAGTTACACCGTTGCCACTTACCGATAGGGTAACTGGACGTTCCTTAAGTGGATCAATTTCTACCCAAGCAGATACGTTGTAAGTGCCAGCTGGAAGATTACCGCCAGCTAGTACTTGGCTGAGGCTACCATTTTCACCTAGGGTAGCTTGCTGGTTGCCACGTTCGTTTGCACCTACGGTTACGGTTCCCTCTACGGTCCAATGATCAAGAGTGCCCGAGAAGAATCCAGGGTCGGCGATATTGGATCCTTGACCCCAGTTTGGAGCCTTTGGTTGTGGAACAGCCGAGGTTGGGTATAGTACATAAGCTGTGTTAGCTTCAGTGTTTAGCGTTACCGATCCACCATTTACTGGCACATCAGCTACGTGTACGCGACCAGTATCGGTTAGCTTGAATAGCGACAAGCTGCTCTGTCCGCGCCAAGCATTGGTGAGAGTCCAAGTAGAGGAGCCACCAGCTGGATTCCAGTGGTATAGACGATCAGTTCCGCCGTCACGCCAAGGTAGCAAGTAGCGACCCTGTTCGTAAACTACAGCGCCATCGAAGTTAATGGTGCGGTTGGTTGGAATGGTACGTCCGTCAATGGTGTTTAGTGGGGAGGTAGCTACCGTGCCGTTAGCGAAGGTGATGCTGTTATTTTCCCACTTCATGATTTCCGACTGCTGTAGGAACTTAGTTGGAAGATTGCGTTCCCAAATGTTTCGGATAAATGGATGGTAATTTACGTGTCCCGTCCAGCCTTCAAACTCTACTACGTTGGAGTTGGAAAGAATTGGGTGTGGGTTGAAAACGTCACGACGAGTATTTTCTACGAAACGGAAAATCTGCGAGTTAATACCCTTATTGCGCTGACCACCGTAATTTTCGTCGTTCGCCCAGTGGGACCAAACTGATAGCTCTGGGAACTTGTCTGCCCATTCAGTGCCAACTACCCAGCCTTGCTTCTGTAGTTCAACACCTAGACGGTCTGGTTCCCAACCATCTGGATAGTAAACGTCAATGTAAAGCCACTTTAGATTACGTGGTACTTCATTCCAGAAATCTTGGAAACGCTCTACTACCTTGCCGGTACCTAGATCCTTAGGGCCGTCAATGTAGTAAGACTGGTTCATCCAGCCCCAAGCTGCCTGTGGTGGCATCTTGAGTAGTTCCTCAGAGAAATTATAGGATTCAGAATAAGATTCGGTGGCATTAACGTGTACGCCGAATACGGAGTTCCAATTTTGACCTTCGTTTACTAGAGTTTCTAGATCCTTGAAACCACCTGCACGGTCATTGTAGTGACCAGCGTAATCAGGATGAGCAGAGTCGTGTCCTTCTGCTTGATAACCCTTTAACATTACTTGCTGACGTAGATTGTCGGTAGCAAGAGAAACACGCTTGGTGTCGTCAAGAGTGCGCAAGAAAGGATGAGTAGCTTGCGAAACAATGTTGAAAGGAATACGGGTGATAACGGTCTTAGCTACATCCGCTGAGCCATTAATTGCTGGGCGCAAAGTACGCATAGCAATTGCACCGTCTTGCCAATCTACTGCACTGTCGTTGTTAGCATCTAGGGTTGGTTTGATAGCTATCCAAGGAGCTTCATCATAACCAATTACAGTAGCGCTAGAACCACGCCATACAAAGTTACCTGGGGAGATGGAAACCTTCTTAGCGCTTCCTGCTCCAGAGGTTACGCTAATCCAGCGAGCATTAGAGCCGCGGTTAGAGCCAGCGTAACGAGTAGTGTTGTCTTCAATGGCGTTGTTTTCCATACCGAAAGAAAGCTCACTAGTAGATGGCACTACCATGTAGTTAGCAAGAGTTCCTCCAGATAATTGGCTTACAGGAGCAAAGAAATCACCGTTTACTGCACGATTAACCGAGATAACATTAGCTGCAATATCGCTACCGGCGTCACTAGCTTGTAGAGTCACTAGGTTTAGACCAGGGAATACGATACGATTAACTGCATTATCTGGATCAGTTAGGTTTTCTAACTTTAGCTTCCAAACGCCATCAATCACGGTAGCTACTGCATCGAAACGGATTTGAGTATCGTTTACGGCAATTGCCCAACGAGCAGTATTCTCGCCGGTCTTTACCGCTGGGGTAACCGTAACGTCCTTAGCTACTTCATTGATAGTTACCTGGGTAAGTGCAGCGCCAGTGTTTCCAAATGCCGTAGACCCATTTAGCTCCCACTTTGCTACCTGTGGGAAGTTAGGATGCATGGTTACATTAAGATTTCCATCAGTTAGTACTAGGTACTGGGTATTTGGATCTAATGTAGGAGTGGTGTCTACTGGCTGAGCAGGAGTACCACCTTCTCCGGTATTTGGAGTGTTGATTGGTGTAGCAGAGTAGGCGTTAAACTCAGCCATGGTAGCAGTTGGATCGTTAGGGGAGATAGGCTCTACGCCTCTTTTACCACCCCACGATTCAGTCTGTACGTACTTTACACACCGTGCTTCAATAGGTTCTTCTAAAACGATTTCGCGTACTTGAGTTGCGGTATCAGTATCGCCTGGGAAGCTGCCAGTAGTGCGGCGAATAAAGGTGGAAGCATTACAAGTAGGATCAATGCTGGTCCATACTTCGTAACTCTTGGTGCGACCGGAACCGGTAGAGGATTGACGCGGAGTAATTGCTAGCTTGCCTAGCAATACCGGGGCGCCGAGATCTACTGTCACATGGTGCGGAGCTGGAGCAATTCCCCCACCGTACTTTGAGTGCCAGAAGCTATTGATATCGCCGTCTAGGATTTTTTCTACTGGGCCGTTAGGAAGTTCCAAAGCTGGTTCTACAGAACTTCTATCTACCACAGTAAAGTTAGACTGCGTCAATAGAGTGTATTCGTAACTAGCTCCTCCAGTAGTTTCCGTAGCGTGGGCTAATGGAAGTAATGCGGAGGAAGCCAAGAGAATTGCAGAAAAAGCAGCTAGGTTACGTCTAGCTCTATTCTTAAGAGACATCCTTGTCCTTTCTTAGATATGGCTCATACCTAATTTAACACAGTTAAATGTGGGTTATAAAGTGCTAATAAAAAATGCTTTTTTATGGGTTTACCTTTGGTTTTATAGGGGGAGGGGAGGGAAAATAGAGAAACTTTGAGTGAGTTGTGCACAATTTTTCATGTTTTTTTGATAAGGAAATAGCTTGAGGGGGGGGGAGAGATTAAAGAAAAGCGTAGAACCCATAGTGCACTTTAGCTAAAATTAATTAGCTCACTGCTAGGTATTTAATTTTCCTGCACTGTTTACGTACTGCACCTGTAATTTAATTTTGTTTTTACGTTAATCTTTGCATATTTATTCTTGTTTCTTGCTTTGCTTATTTACTGAAGAAATTACAAATATAGAATTCAGGAATAAAAGAAATGCTAGGAGCTGTTCGCGTCTAATGCTCTACACCAGTAGAATAGAAATAGCTAGAACTAAAACAGAGTAAAACAGTACTGAATGCTGATTTAACCATGTGGCGCAGAAAGGGAATCATGGATCTGAGTCCACTTGACGAAGCGGGCATTGCACAAGTAGTAGCAGCTGCAAAAGAAGCATTTTTGCAAGCTAATGATTTAGCAGAACTAAAAGCTGCTAAGTTGGCACACAGTGGCGATAATGCTCCAATTACTAAAGCCAATATGTTGATTCGGGGGCTATCTGCAGCTGAAAAGCCTTTGGCTGGTAAACTGCTTGGTAATGCACGTAAAGAAATACAAGCATCCTTAGCAGAAGCTACTTTGCGGATAGAAGCATTAGTAGAAGAAAAAATGTTGGCAGAAGAAAAGGTGGATTTAACTCAGCCTACTGCGCGCACTCCGCAAGGGGCAAGGCACCCGTTAAATGTGCTTATGGAAGACATATCCGACTTTTTTACCAGCATGGGTTGGGATATTGCAGACGGCCCAGAGCTTGAACACGAGTGGTTTAACTTTGATGCTCTGAATTTCGGGCCAGACCATCCTGCTCGACAAATGCAAGATACTTTTTATATCGATGGTGTGGAACGGGTAGTAGCAGATGGTAGTGGAGAATTTAATGCACAACCTGGTTTAGTATTACGCACCCATACTTCTCCTGTGCAGTCACGCATGATGTTGGAACGAGGTGTACCTTTATATATTGCCTGCCCTGGCAAGGTGTATCGCACCGACGCTTTAGACGCTACTCATACTCCCGTATTTCATCAAGTAGAGGGATTAGCGGTAGATAAAGGTCTAACTATGGAACATTTAAAAGGCACGCTAGATCATTTTGCGAAAGCAATGTTTGGGCCAGATGCTAAGACACGTCTACGACCATCTTATTTCCCATTTACCGAGCCTTCTGCCGAAATGGACTTATGGTTTCCACAAAAGAAAGGTGGTCCTGGTTGGATTGAATGGGGTGGATGCGGTGTAGTAAATCCAGAAGTATTACGAAATGCTGGCATTGACCCTGACCAATACACAGGTATTGCTTTTGGTATGGGAATAGAACGGACTCTAATGTTGCGGCACGGAATAGCCGATATGCGAGATATGGTAGAAGGCGATCAGCGTTTCTCCTTACAATTTGGCACTACGGGAAGGGGAAACTAATGCCTTTAATTCCATTAGATTGGTTGGCACAACACGTTGCTGTATTACCGGGTACTGACGCAACTGCTTTAGCGGCAGCACTGGTAAAAGTGGGTCTTGAAGAAGAAGAAATCCACGCCCCAGAAGTTAGCGGCCCGATTGTGGTAGGCAAAGTGCTCACTTTAGTAAAAGAGGAGCAGAAAAACGGTAAGTTAATCAACTATTGCCGTGTAGATGTGGGTGCACATAATGATGCTCCAGGTGCTGGTAAAGAAGTATCAGAACTAGCTTCCCGTGGAATTATTTGTGGTGCTCATAATTTTGTGGCAGGAGATTACGTGGTAGTTTCCTTGCCAGGGGCAATTCTGCCAGGAGATTTCCAAATTGCATCCCGTAAAACTTATGGTCACATCTCAGACGGCATGATCTGTTCTGCGCGAGAACTAGGTTTAGGACAAGATCATGACGGCATTATTGTATTAGCACATAGTGAAGAAGAAGCTGTAGAAAAAGGAATTCCTGCTGTAGGTGAAGATGTACTTCCTTACTTAGGTTTAGCTGGGGAAGTATTAGAAATTAACGTCACCCCAGATAGAGGATATTGTTTTTCCATGCGGGGTGTAGCTAGGGAGTATGCCCATTCCACGGGAGCAAAGTTTGTAGATCCTGCCTTACATTCTGCAGCCGCTCAAGCCGTTCCTGCTTCTAATAATTTAGGGTTTGCAGTGGAAGTATCTGATACTGCTCCTATTTATGGAGTGCCAGGTTGTGACCGTTTTGTCACCCGTATAGTGCGAGGAGTAAACCCACAAGCACCTTCTCCGAAATGGTTGCAAGATCGCTTAACTGCAGCTGGAATGCGCCCAATCTCTTTAGCTGTAGATGCCACTAACTATGTGATGTTAGATTTAGGGCAACCACTACATGCTTATGATTTAGCTAAAGTAGTAGCGCCTTTAGTGGTGCGTCGAGCTAAAACAGGAGAAACTTTAGAAACCTTGGACGGTACTCACCGTACCTTAACCGAGCAAGATCTGGTAATTGCTGATTCGACCAATGGGCATGGTGCGCGAGTGATTGGTTTAGCTGGCGTGATGGGAGGCGCTAGCACGGAGATAACGGCAGATACTGTCGATGTGTTAATTGAGGCGGCACATTTTGATGCTGTATCGGTAGCGCGCGCTGCGCGAGCACACCGTATTCCGTCTGAAGCTGCTAAACGCTTTGAGCGAGGTGTGGATCCTCTGCTTCCAGCAGTAGCTGCTCAAGCCGTAGCAGATTTATTAGTCACTTACGGAGGTGGGCAGTATGCAGAAGAAAACTATGAAATAAACACTGTGCCTGCTCCTGCAGTACTAACTTTCCCGCTTAATGAAACCAAGCGTTTAACTGGTTTAGATTTACCAAGAGCAGTGCAAATAGAAATTTTAGAAGCTATTGGCTGTCTAGTGACACAAACTAGTGAAACCGTACTGGAAGTTACTCCGCCTACTTGGCGTCCTGATTTGGTAGGGGCAGCGCACTTAGTAGAGGAGATAACGCGCCTACACGGATATGAGCAAGTGGCTTCAGTAGTTCCTGCAGCTCCAGCCGGTAATGGTTTAACTTTACAGCAACGTCAGCGTCGAGATGTGGCACGTACGGTAGCTGAACAAGGCTGGGTGGAAGTTTTAAGCTATCCATTTGTGGGACGAAATGTGTTTGATAAGCAAGGTATTCCGGTAGACGATGAGCGACGAGTAGCTATTCGCCTCAAGAACCCTTTGCAAGACGAAGCACCACTAATGCGCACCTCAATTTTAGATTCTTTACTGCGCACTGCCCAGTTGAATGTAGCGCGCGGAAATACGCACGTTGCAGTCTATGAACACGGAAAGGTTACCCGTCCAAACGGAATTATTCCGGCGTGCACTCCGCAAGCTGGGAATCGTCCAGATTCAGATTCTTTGACATCTTTAGCACAAGCTGTACCGGCTCAGCCTTACCACATTGCGGGAGTAGCAAGTTCTGCTAATACGGACTTAGGCTATGGTTTTGATGCTAGCAGTTGGGACTGGCGGGATGCTTTAGAAATCGTGAAGCGAATCGGTGCCACAATCGGCGTGCATTTAACTTTCACTAATACTGAATTTGCTCCTTACCACCCAGGACGGTGTGGACAAGTTTGGGCAGGATCAGTGCTGGTAGGGTATGCTGGTGAATTAGCACCTAAAGTTTGTAAAGCTTTTGAGCTACCTGCCCGAAGCATCGCTTTTGAGATAGATTTAGATGCTTTATGTTTAATGCGTGGTACAGATCCGATTCAAGTAAATCCGGTGGCTACTTTCCCGGTTGCTAAGGAAGATATTGCGCTAGTGGTAGATGAAACTGTTACAGTGGCACAAATTACGGAAATAATTGTGGAAGCAGCTGGCAGTTTACTAGAAGATGTACGACTATTTGATATTTATCAAGGCTCTCCAGTGCCTACTGGTAAGAAGTCGTTAGCATTTGCATTGCGCTTACGGGGGCAAGAGCAAACTTTAACAGCAGAAGAAACTGCTACTATTCGCAATCGGATTGTGAAGTTAGCTAATAAAACATTTGGGGCGCAATTACGTAGTTAGGAAAAATCATGCAGGCTCAGTTGGCAAGTGCAAAGAAAATTTTACTCACCGGTGCTTCTCGAGGAATCGGTGCGACTTTGGCGCGAGTGTTAGCTGAGCCTGGACGAGAACTATTTTTAGTGGCTCGTACCCGAGAAGCTTTATATGGCACAGCTCGTGCTTGTAGTGAACGCGGAGCAAAAGTGCAGACTTTTGGAGTAGATTTAGCTGTAGCTTCCCAAGTGACGGCTTTAGCTCAAGAAGTTAGAGATGATTTCGGGGGAGTTGATTTATTAGTTAATAACGCGGGAATACTAGGGCCGGAAGGTTTGCCTTGGGAAACTGACCCGGAGCAGTGGTGGCAGACCCAGTTAGTTAATGTGCGCGCACCTTATCTTTTACAGCGTATTTTAATACCGGATATGCTACAAAAAGGCGGGGGACGTGTTATAGATTTATCCTCAGGAGCTGCCGTCACTGATGACGAATTGTGTTCAGCATATTTTACTTCTAAAACGGCATTATTGCGTTTAGCCGGGTCGTTGGATTTAGCGGGGCGCGATAAAGGAATTTTAGTATTTCCGGTAGCGCCAGGAGTGGTAGAAACTGATATGACTCGCGCGATGTCTATGCACATTGGACGTGATGCTTGGAATGATCCTCAGCAAGTAGCGCAACTGGTGAAAGCTATTGCAGCCGGCTGGTTAGATGGGGTAGCAGGGTGTCAGTTGCGGGCTGGAGTTGATACAGTGGAGCAACTACAGGAGCGGATTGCTTGTGGAGAAGTTTTGCGCAGTTCCCGTAGGCTTCGTTTGACTGACTGGTGATTTTATAATGCAGTTTTCCTAGATCAGGAAATTGAGGTAAGTAAAAGTGGCTGAATATATTCCGTCTACTAAAGTAGCGCGGCAGGCAAAAATTATGCAGCTAGTGCAAACTTTTGCGATTGCTTCTCAAGGAGAGCTGCAAGATTTGTTGCAAGATTCTGGGATTGTAGTTACGCAAGCTACTTTGTCGCGCGATTTAGAGGAACTGCAGGCGTATAAAGAATGTGGAAGTGACGGTAGGCGTTTATATCGTGTTCCAGGAACTGGAGAAAATTTAGCACTTAATGCCGATAGTAATAGTGAAGCTCGTATTCAGGTGGCTAAGTGGGCGCAAAACATGGTCCTAAATGTGCATTGTGTGTTGAATCAAGTTATTTTGCGTACTTTGCCTGGAGCTGCCCCGGTGTTAGCGCATGCGATAGAGAAAGCACAGTTAGCGGGAATGTTAGGCACTATCGCGGGAAGTGATACGGTCTTGATTATTGCTGATGGGGCTAGTAGTGCGCAAAATATTTTGCAGGAATTAATGGAATTTTTAGAAACAGAAAATTAGCGCTATTACTATATGTATATTGCTATAAGTAATAGGTTAGGTAGTATATATAAAATAAAACTTTTAGGATTTGTGCGCAGTTTTGGTGTGGTAAGCCGTTTAGTTTTGCTAAATGTTTACAATCAAGGGTGTGCATATTTTAATGTATTCGTCTGAAACGGTAAAAGTACCAGGATAGAAAGGTAAAAGACGTGACTGATGTGCTAGAGGAGCTAAGTTGGCGAGGGTTAATCGCTCAGCATACGGATATTGATGCGTTGCGTGCAGCGCTAAATGATGGGTCAGTTACGTTTTATTGCGGTTTTGATCCCACGGCTGCTTCTTTGCATCATGGGCATTTAGTAGCAGTGAAAGTGATGCGTCATCTGCAAATGGCGGGCCATAAACCATTAGTACTTGTAGGAGGAGCTACTGGGTTAGTGGGTGATCCGCGCGATAAGGGCGAACGGGTATTAAATTCACGGGAAGTGGTGGCAAGCTGGACGCAGTCTTTGCAAGCACAGCTTGAGTCTTTGCTAGATTTTTCGGGTGATAATCCGGCTACTATAGTAAATAATTTAGATTGGACGGCACAGCTTTCGGCTATTGATTTGTTGCGTGATTTGGGTAAGCATTTCCGTATGGGCACTATGTTGGCTAAAGATACGGTAGCGCGCCGATTAAATTCGGAGGAAGGAATTTCTTACACCGAGTTTTCTTACCAGATTTTGCAGGCTAATGACTTTTTGGAGCTTTACCGTCGCTATGGTTGCACTTTAGAAGTGGGCGGTAATGACCAGTGGGGTAACCTAGTGGGCGGTATGGATTTGATTCGTAAAGTAGAAGGCAAATCTGTACATGTATTAACTAATCCGTTGATTACTAAGAGTGATGGCACTAAGTTTGGTAAGACGGCTGGGGGAGCGATTTGGTTAAATCCAGAAATGTTAAGCCCTTATAAGTTCTACCAGTTCTGGCTTAATACGGCTGACGATGATGTAATCAAGATGTTGAAAGTTTTCACTTTCCGTACGCAGGAAGAGATTGCACAGCTGGAAGAGTCTTTAGTGCAGCGTCCGCATTTGCGAGAAGCTCAGAAAGTGCTAGCACAAGATGTTACTACTTGGGTGCATGGAGAACAGGCTGTTGAACGAGTGAAAGCCGCTTCGCAGGTGTTGTTTGGTGCGGGCGATCCAAAGGAATTGGATGCTTTAACTTTGCAGGATGTGGTGGCTGAGTTACCTACTATTTCTGGTCAGGTAGGGGATGCGGTAGTTGATTTATTGGTGTCTTTAGGTCTGGAAAAGGGTAAGGGGGCTGCGCGTAAAACTATTGCTGCGGGTGGCGTGTATTTGAATAATGTGAAGGTAGAGCAAGAAGATTACGTGTTGACCGAGGCTGATGTGTTGCCTGGTTCAGTAGTGTTGTTGCGCCGAGGACGCAAGAATCAGAATGCGGTGTTGATAGGCTGATTTTTGGTTTTTGTAGAATTAAAAACCGTTGAACACACCTAAACAGGTAGTGTGTTTGCGGTAACAAGGGCTTTATTTCGTTGATATATCAAGGAAATAAAGCCCTTATTTTGTTTGTGACTAGCGACACCGTCATTTGGTTTGCATTTAGGTTGGAACCTCCGTAAAGTTAATACACGTTGCGACGGCGAAACAAAATCCCCAGAAAAAATCTTCTGAGTTTTTTGCGCCGTAAATCAAGTAAAACTTGGTAGCAATGAGAGAGCTATTAGCTCTGACTCCTTCGGAATAGAGAACTAATTTTGTTTTCTGTTTCGGGTGTGGGTGTGTTGTTTGGAATCTCAATAGTGTGTCAGCTTTTTATG
>CAMCHI010000035.1 GCA_945874735.1 uncultured Arcanobacterium sp.
AACGCACCGACACCAATCGGTTAATTGTGTTTGTAGTGACCGCAGACCGAGGAATGGCGGGTGAATACTCGTCCTCGGTATTGCGTGAAGCTGATAATCTTATGGCTGAGCTGCGCGAAGCTGGTAAAGAACCAGTTTTGTTTGTGTATGGACGCCGCGGAGAAAGCTACTATCGTTTCCGCAATGTAGCGGTAGTGAAGTCTTGGACGGGGGAGTCGGATAAACCTAGTGAAGCTACTTCGGTAGAAATTGCTGATACTTTCTTAGAGCTGTTCTTGGCAGATACGAAAGATGGCGGTGTGAGTGAGCTGCACGTGGTTTCTACTCGGTTTGTTTCTATGGTTTCACAGGTAGTGCAAGTGCGTAGAATGTTGCCATTAGAAGTGGTGGAAGTAGACGAAAATGAGGACGGTCTACCAGATTTAGCTCCTTTATATGAGTTTGAGCCTTCTGCCCAAGCTGTGTTTGATGCTTTGCTGCCGCTTTATGTTTCGCAGCGTATTGGATCAGTATTGCTGATGGCAGCGGCATCGGAGTTGGCTGCTCGTCAGCAGGCAATGCACTCAGCCACTGAGAATGCACAGGAGTTGATTCAGAAGTACACCCGATTGGCGAATAATGCTCGTCAAGCTGAAATCACCACCGAAATTACGGAAATTATCTCCGGCGCTGACGCGCTAGGGAAGTGATGATCGTTTACCCAGGCGCTAGTTGCCGGAAATAAAATAAGGAAGAAATAATGAGTGTCGTAGCTGAAACAAAGAAAGTTTCTACTGGCAGAATCGTGCAGGTTGTAGGCGCGGTGGTGGATATTGAGTTCCCCGCAGATGCTTTGCCAGAGATTAATAACGCCCTTACCACTGAGGTAGCGTTAAAGGATAATAATGGCGAGTCTACTTTGACGATGACTTTGGAGGTTGCCCAGCATTTGGGGAACAACATTGTGCGCACTATCGCAATGAAACCTACTGACGGTTTAGTGCGTGGTGCAAAAGTAGTAGACACTGGTGCACCAATTTCGGTGCCAGTAGGCGATGTAACTAAAGGTCATGTCTTTAACGTAACTGGTGAATGTCTGAATCTGGCTGATGGCGAAAAGCTAGAGGTGAAAGAGCGTTGGCCAATTCACCGGAAAGCTCCTACTTTTGATGAGCTAGAGCCAGAAACCAAGATGTTTGAAACCGGCATCAAAGTTATCGACTTGCTGACTCCTTATGTGCAAGGTGGCAAGATTGGTCTATTTGGTGGTGCTGGTGTAGGTAAGACCGTGCTAATCCAAGAAATGATTCAGCGTGTGGCTCAAGACCATGGCGGTGTATCGGTATTTGCGGGTGTGGGTGAACGTACTCGTGAGGGTAATGATCTCATTCATGAAATGGAAGACGCAGGCGTGCTTGATAAGACGGCTTTGGTGTTTGGACAGATGGACGAACCACCAGGAGTGCGTTTACGTATTGCTCTATCGGGTCTAACCATGGCGGAGTATTTCCGTGATGTGCAAAATCAAGACGTATTGCTCTTTATCGATAATATTTTCCGCTTCACTCAGGCTGGTTCGGAAGTTTCTACCTTGTTGGGTCGTATGCCATCGGCAGTAGGTTATCAACCTACTTTGGCTGACGAAATGGGTGCTTTGCAGGAGCGTATTACTTCTACCCGAGGTCATTCTATTACTTCTTTGCAGGCAATTTACGTGCCAGCGGACGACTATACTGATCCGGCTCCAGCTACTACTTTCGCCCATTTGGATGCTACTACTGAACTTTCGCGTGAAATTGCTTCGCGTGGTTTGTATCCAGCGGTAGACCCACTTTCTTCTACTTCACGCATTTTGGACGCCCAGTATGTAGGACAAGCTCATTACGATACTGCCACTCATGTGAAAGCAATTTTGCAGAAGAACAAGGAACTGCAAGATATTATTTCTATTTTGGGTGTAGATGAGCTTTCGGAAGAAGATAAGATTACAGTAGCTCGTGCTCGCCGTATCGAACAATATCTATCACAAAACACTTACACTGCTAAGAAGTTTACGGGTGTGGAAGGTTCTACAGTGCCTATTGCCGAAACCGTAGAAGCATTCCGTCGAATTTGTGATGGTGAGTACGACCATATTCCAGAGCAGGCTTTCTTCAATATCGGTGGTATTGAAGATATTGAGCGAGCTTGGCACAAGATTCAACAGGAAACTAAGTAAATGAAACTGCAAGTAGTAGCAAGAAGCGGAGAGATTTTCGCAGGTGAAGTAACGGAAGTAGTGGTTACTGCCGTCGATGGAGAGCTGGGCATTTTGCCGGGACATACTCCGCTATTAGCAGTTTTAGTGCCTGGTAGTTTGCGGTTCACGACCATAGATGGGCAAAAGCAACAACTGCGCACTAATAATGGTTTCGTGACGGTAGATTCTGATGAGGTAAAAGTGGTCATTGAATCACTAGCCACGTCCTAGTTTATAGAAGAATGTGGCTCGTACGGTTGGTACGAGCCACATCTTTTATGGTCTGGATTTGGCAGGCTGTTAGAGGTAGACAGCGGAGGAGAGTGTAGATTCTATGCGGATAGTTATTGCGGATTGTGCGGTAGATTATTCGGGGCGTTTAGAAGCTCATTTAGAACGAGCAACGCGCGTTTTAATGTTAAAAGCAGATGGGTCGTTGCTAGTACATTCAGATGGTGGTTCGTATAAGCCGTTGAACTGGATGAGTCCTCCTTGTGTGTTTCGCACTTTGCCAGTGCCTGATTTAGACGCAGAGCAGGGAGTGCTGGAGCTATGGGAAGTGAGCCACTCTAAAACCGATGATAAACTTTTAGTTCGTATTTACACTATCCATGCTGATGTGGAGCAAGAGTTAGGAATTGAACCGGGTTTAGTAAAAGACGGCGTGGAAGCACATCTCCAAAAACTTTTAGCACAGCAAGTGCATTTATTGGGGGAGGGAATGCGTTTAGTGCGCCGAGAGTATCCCACTCCAATTGGGCCAGTAGATTTAATGGTGGTGAGCGATACTGGCGAGTATCTAGCCGTTGAAGTGAAACGGCGAGGAGAAATAGATGGCGTGGAGCAATTAACGCGCTATTTAGAATATCTGGGGCGTGACACTAATTTAACGCCGATACGAGGCGTTTTTGCGGCACAAATCATTAAGCCACAAGCGCGAGTATTGGCTCAAGACCGTGGTATTGAGTGCATAGTGTTGGATTATGATGTAATGCGCGGAGTGGATAATCCGGAAGACCGTTTATTCTAAGCTGAGATATAGGTGAGTAGATGCGTAAGTCTAATAAGTATCAGCGGGCAGTGCGACCGCTTGACTCACTGCGTTTAATGGGTGGCAAACGCTACGAAACAGGGGCAGACGGTTTAGAATATCAAGTAGTACGGATTGTACGGGGAACTAAACCGTATGTATGCCCAGGTTGTAACGGGATTATTAGCGTGGGCGAAGCCCATGAAGTAGCTTGGACAGAAGAACATTGGTTTGGAGCACAAGCTGGGCAGCAAGATAGACGGCATTGGCATACTAGCTGTTGGCAAGCTCGTGGACGGCGACGTGGATAAGGGTTTAAGTAATAATTTTCGCAAGTGGTAAGAACAGTGGCAAGAATCGGAGTAAATGATGACGCAAATAATTGCTACTTATCAGGTAGGTAAGCCAATAGAAGCAGATAGTACGCCTTTAGTGTTGTTACATGCTTTGCCGTTAAATGCGCAAATGTGGCAGCCAGTGGTGGAATATTTGCAAGGTGTGCCGGTAATTACCGTTGATGCGCCAGGGTTTGGTAATTCTGTGAGTGAAGCTGCTTTAGCTTTACCGCCTTCTTTGCAAGTTTTTGCTCAAGTCTTGCACACTGAACTAGTAGCACAAGGGGTGAAAAAGATTGTGTTGGCTGGTTTGTCGATGGGCGGGGCAGCCGCCGCAGAATTTGCAGCGCTTTTTCCGGATTTTGTGCAGGGCTTAGCAATTATTGATGCCAACATTACGGCTGATGATTTAGCACGGCGGGAGTTTAGAGAGTCGGTAGCTTTAACAGCGCAAGCAGGGCGCGGATATGAAACGGTGGCGCAATGGCCGCAAACAATGCTTTCTCCCGTGGCAAGCCAAGAGGTGCGGGAAGAGTTGGCTAGGCAATTACAGGCTTTGCCGAACGAAGGTTTGGCGTGGGCGCAACGCGCAATGGCAAACCGTGCTGATAGGGTAGCAGCCGTGGCGCAGTTACAAGTGCCGGTATTGTTGGCGCGTGGGGTAGATGATCCTACTTGTACTCGTGAAATGCTACTTAAATGGGGTGTGCATGCCAGTGATCCACGGTATGTGGAAATAGCTGATGCTGGTCATTTTACTGCTTTAGAGCAACCAGCTATGTTGGCTTCAGTTTTATGTGATTTTTATGCAGATTGTGTATAAAACGATTGTGGGTGGAAAGCTGTTAAACAACTTTCCACCCACATTTTCAATGGTTTTATTTATGATTTAGTATTCTTCTTTTTGAGTGTCTGCCGACTCATCAGCAGTTACGTTAAACTCTGAAGTTGTTTCATGTTCATCGTGTGCTTCTGGAGTGTTAGACGCTGTTTCAGATTGCGTAGCTGAAGTGGAAGTGGGAGCTTCAGCATTACGTGCTTCTACTAATTCTTGAATCACAATAGAGTGTTCGTTGCCAGTTAATAAGGCGCGAATATCTTCTAGATAAGAACTGAGGCTATTGCGTTGTTCTTCTAAAGACGCTAAATGTTCTTCAGCGCTTTGTAAAGTGGTGGCAGCGCTAACTTTGGCGTCTTCATTTATACGACGGGCTTCTTCTTGAGCTTGTGTTACTAGCTGGGCAGCTTCATCTCGTGCGGTATGGAGAATCTCAGTGGCTTCCTTAGCAGTATTTTCTCGAATCTCTGTTGCGCGCTGGGTGGCGGCAGCAACTTGAGTTTCTGCTTCGAGTGCTTTTTCTTTTGCCACACTAATGATTTCTTCAGCTAGCTTACGTAAGCTAGCTTCTTGTTCGCTAAGTTCGCGGTTGCTATTTTCTTTGCGCTCAGTGATTTCTGCATAAGCAGCATGTCGTAGGTTAGTCACTTCTAACTCGGCTTCTGCGCGCATTTGGGCTACTTCTTGTTCGGCTTCTGCGCGTAGTTTTACTACATAGGCTTCGGCTGCATTGCGAGCATTAGTAATTTCATGTTCAACGCTGGAACGTATTTGGGCAGTTTCGTGTTCTGCTTGGCTACGTATATTAGCGGCTTTAGTTTCGGCTTCTGATTGTAGGAGGTGAGCAGCTCTTTCTGCAGAGGCTACCATTTCTGAACTAACGGAGGAAGCATTAGCGGTGGTGGCTTGTGCATCATGGGTGGCGCTTTCCCGCATTTTAGTGGCTTCTAACCGTGCTTTGCTCAAAGTGTCATGACTTTCGGTTTCAGCTGCTTGGAGCAGCGCTTGTGCTTTTTCTTCGGCTTTGGTGATAATGTTTGCTGCTTCTTTGCGGGCGCGCGTCATTACATCTAATGCTTGCTCTTCGGTGGAACGCAATAGCCGTTCTACTCGTGTGCCTAAACCCGAGTAGCTAGGGCGAGTATTTTCGTCAGCTAGACTTTGAGCTTCGGTAAGTTCCGCAGATAGTTTTAGGATTTGAGCATCTAAGTTTGCTATGTGTGCACGAGTTTGAGTGAGGGAATTAGTTAGTTCCGCGATATGTTCTTCTACCTGTGCACGATCATACCCCCGCAAAACTATAGGGAATAGGGGCTGAATTTCGGTCATACTTGGTACTCCTTTATAACTTTATTCTTTTAGCGTACCCTGTTTTCTGCCTGATATTAGGTAGATTAGCGGGGTTATTTTCTTATTTATGGCTAGTGCAACACTAACCACTCTTATTAGTTGTTGCCAAATCGTTATAATTATATTTTAGGAAATTCCCTAGCGGGATCGTATCGGGAAAGAGAATAGAGTGAAAAAATTATCGATAGCAGGATTAGCTGGTTTGTTGTTAAGCATACTGGGAGTAGCTATTGCTTTAGGTACCTTGCTATATGCTAATACTCGCGAAACTGAAGAACGAATTACTGCCGGTGCGCAAGTATCTGCGGGCACTTTTCTAGTTACATCTCCCGGGGTTTTAGATTTAGTAGATAGTACGGTCAAAATTACTTTAAGTACCACTGGAGAAGAAGAAATTTGGTGGGGAATTGGTAAGAGTTTTGATGTGGAGGCTTATGTTGGTAAATCTGCTTATGTAGAAGTTGCAGGTTTGGCTACTTGGCAAAAATTAAATACGATAACGCATAAAGGCGAAGCTGATGCCTTAAAAGCAGATGAAGAGTCTTTTGCTGGTGGTACTCTAGCGTTAGCTGAGGCAGATTTATGGGTGAAATCTGGTAAAGGCAAAGGTAAAGCAGTTATTGAGTTTACTGTGCCAGAGAATAGTGCACGTTCTTTGATAGCTACTACTGCTACTGGAAAAGCTCCAGAAATTAGTATGGAATGGGTGCGTAGCACTGGTGATTTCCCTGCTTTACGTTACGGCATTATTGGATTATTGCTTGCTGTTATCGGAGTTTATCTGCTGAATCGAGATATTCAGAATCGAGATCGGATTGATTATTTCCGTAATCGTGAAGCCTATAAGCAGGCATTGCGGGAAGGTAATGCTAGTGCGCAAACCTCGGTACTTCCTGTTTATGCTGGGAATCTAACTGAGCAAGAAGTAGTTGCTTTAGCAGAAGAAATAAAGGCAGAAGAAGGGGAAGGCACTGATACGGATTTAGATAGCGCAGAGGAAACACTAGAAGAGCAGTTAATAGGTGCAGAGTCAGCAAATATGGAAGAAGTAGCTGATAATGCAGACGTATTACCCGCCCACACTGCTCAGATGGTAGTTGATGATGCTGAAGAAGTACGTGTGGAGGAAGAAACCTTAACTGGCTCAGAAAATAAGTCGAGTTGGAAATCGGTGTGGAATTTTGCGACCCAAGTTAGTACGTCTAAAG
This sequence comes from uncultured Arcanobacterium sp., assembly GCA_945874735.1. Lineage (GTDB taxonomy): Bacteria > Actinomycetota > Actinomycetes > Actinomycetales > Actinomycetaceae > Arcanobacterium_A. The sequence goes on from CAMCHI010000035.1 coordinate 6,980, forward strand.
TTGTGCCAGCTGGAGCAGAGGAAAAAACTGAGGTAACTGGTGCAGAAAATGTAGAACCGGCAGAAGCAGAATTAGCTGCAAAGGTAGAGCAAGCAGCGACGGATTTTGAGGGTAAGCAGGAGGATTAAATATAATGCGGAAAATTACCTCTTTAACAATAGCGTTTGTTTTGACAGCCACTTTAACTGCTTGTGCTAGCGAAACTACACTTCCTGAACCTAAAGTGCAAAAGACAGCAGAGTATGTATTTGAGCAAGATAAATTTACAAGCATTGCTAAGCAAGCGCAGACGGCGATAGAGAAAGCAGATACTCAGCTGGATAAAACTTTGCTACAAGATCGTGTAGCTGGTTTGGTATTGAGTCAGCGGGAGGCTCAATATGAGCTGAAGAAAATTGTAGGGGCGAACTATATTTTGCCGTCTATTGGTATATCTCCAGATGCCACCATTATTGCTTCGGGTAAGCAATTCCCTCGTTCTTTAGCAACTATTACTGAACCAAACGATGCGCAAAATTTTCAGACTCTTCAATTGTGGAGTTTGGACGCTCCACGGGAGGCGCTAAAACTGTGGGGACAAGTCTACTTATTCCCTGGACTTGATGTGCCCAGCTTGAAAAGTAATTTAAGTAATGTTGCTGGTTATTCTAAAAATGATGCAAAAAAGTATTTAGCTACTCCAGATGAGGTAAGCGCCGCTTACGTAAAGTATCTCACCACGGGAGAAACAGCAGGTACTTCTTTTACCGCAGATGATAACGTCTATATAGCAGTAAAGACCCAAAAGGATCGTTTTGCTACTGCAGTAGCGGATTTAGGTAGTGTTGCCTTGCAGGCAAGTGCGCGCGAAAACGTCTATAGGACAGTTCCTACAGAAAACGGAGGCATGATTGCTCTTACGGAGATTACTTATGATCTTTCCGTTACTAGGCAAGACGAAGAAGCTACTTTGCGATTGCGAGGAGATATTGGAGCTTGGGCTGCTAATGAGTCGGGGGCAGCGGTAGATGTAAAAGATGTGCTCACCGCTACTTATGGTATTCAGGTAGCTTTCTATATTCCAGCTAGTGGCAGTAAAGAAAAAGTTAAGGTAATCGGAGCTGGTTCACCAACTTTATTAGCAGTATCTAATGAATAATTTTAAGGATAAGTAATGGCAAGTCTGGAATCTTTAGCAGCTTTTAGTGGAGCAGTAGATTTATCACAGCTCGCTAAGTCTAAACCCGCTCCTAGTGTTACCGGAGCAGGGGTGGGAAATGCACAGGCTGGAAACACTAATATGGTGGCTGGGCCTTGGAGTAGGATTGTCACTGAACATAACATTCAAGAAGTTTTAGAAACTTCTTTGCAAGTTCCGTTTGTGTTGGCTTGTCATTCCGCTAAATCAGATAATTCTCAAACTCTTGTGGGTATTTTTCAAGAATTAGCTACTCAGTTTGCTGGGAAGATCGGTTTTGGTTTTGTGGATATTGAGCAGCAAAGCCAATTAGCTGCTGCTTTAGGAGTTAGTGCTTTGCCCACTACTTTAGCAATAGTGCAAGGGCAGATTTTGCCGTTGTTCCAAGGTTTACCGGCAGTAAATGATATTGCGACCGTGTTGGCACAACTAGTGAAGGAAGCTGCGCAGTTAGGGCTTACTGGTGTTTTGGATGGCAGTACAGAAAGTGAAAAGCCAGTAGAGGTAGCTTTATCTCCTTTGCATGAGCAAGCCTTATCGTTAGTGGAAGCAGGAGATTTAGCAGGCGCATTGGAGGCTTTTACTAAAGCCCGTAAAGAAGATCCTAAGAATTTAGATATTCTATCTGCGTTGCGCCAAGTGGAAATGATGTTGCGCTTGGCGCAAGTAAATCCAGAAACTAGTGCAGAGGTTGCTAATAAACTTTTGCAGGAAGCTAACGCGGCAGGTTTGATGGCTATTTCTATGCAATTAGTGGCTGCTGATTGCGAAATGGTATTTGGTAGACCAGATGCTGCTTTGGCGCGTTTGATAGATGTAGTTAAAGTAACTAGCGGAGAAGAACGAGAAGAAGTGCGTAAACGAGTATTACAACTTTTTGAGGCGCTTGGCCCTAATTCTACGTTAGTATCTCAGGCTCGTAAGGCTTTAACTAACGCATTATTCTAATTTTTAATTCCTGTATTTAACTTTGGGGAATTTTTAGCATCTTTCTGTGCAGGATAAGTGTACTATCAAAGAAAAGCTAGAATTTAACATGGCTGGGAATATTTAAGAGTGTAGAAACTTTCATACCACGTTGGATACAAACGCGCGCGAACTATGTTTCATTCGCTTAATTGGTTCAAAGCCGAGCTGATTATCCCAGATTAGAGAGTAGGAAATACGAGTGACCGTTGCGTCACCGATGTTCCGTAGACTTGGTCATGAAACCGTTGAGGTTGTTCATGCCGAGGGCGCTGCCGAGATGCGGGGAATTAGAAATCCTGGAGCGCACGAGCTTGCTGCAGAGCAAGATCCTCAGGAAGTGCTCGAGTATTTAGCGCTTGCCAGCTTGCTTCACCGAAGGCTCGACAGTGAGTAGGAGAAAAGAAAGCATCACCATCGACGTGTTCCTATACATTTGCCAGATCGTCAACTGCCAGATCGGCGGCATCGTCGAAGTTATCCCCACAATAGTAAAGAAAGAACAAAACGAATGAGCCAACTGGGATCTTTTATCTGAGGTGAGGATATTTGCTTAAAAATACGAAGACAAATCACTTATGATTCCTTATAAGGAAAAATGGATAGAGATACTATTTTTAAAATACGTGG
>CAMCHI010000036.1 GCA_945874735.1 uncultured Arcanobacterium sp.
CAACCATGCAAATTGCAAAAGCACTTACAGCGGAGGGCATTCCAACCCCGCGCGGTAAAACCCAGTGGCAGACCTCAACCATCAAGAGCATTCTCACGAACGAAAAATACAAGGGTGATGCTCTTTTGCAGAAACGATTCACTGCTGACTTTTTGACGAAGAAGTTGGTGAAGAATGAGGGGCAAGTGCCGCAGTATTACGTGGAGGGTAATCACCCAGCGATTATTGACCCTGAGATGTGGGAACTCGTCCAACACGTTATGAAAACAGCGCCGAGCAGCGGCAGAGCTGACCGTACTTTCTCGCGCATGGTGTTCTGCGAGCACTGCGGTGGCCTGTATGGGGCGAAGACCTGGCACTCAACCAGCAAGTACAAGCGGGTGGTGTGGAAATGCAACCAGCGCTACGAAGTAGAGCACCCTGGCAAGACCCCGACCATCACTGACGAGCAGTTACAGGCAGCATGGATTGATGCGCTGGCTGAGCTGGTGAAGCGCCGCAACCTGATTGACTGGGAAGAACTGCAGACCATGCTGGCAGACACCACCGAAGTAGAAGCCGAACTGATGGTGTTGCAAGGCGAGCTTGAAGTCGTCACTGAGCTCATGACCCGAGCGATTGAAGACAACAAGGTTAGCGTGCAGAATCAGGATGAGTACTGGGCGCGCTACAACCAGTTGGAAGAACGCTACACCAAGACCACCACGAAACTCACCGCAGCACAGGAACTACTAACTCGCAGGCAGGCGTGCGGGATTGAACTGAATCGGATGCGCAAAGCCATCACCGCACTCAAGCCAGATGCTCTCGAATGGGACGAAGCGTTGTTCCACCTCATCACCGATCGCATCAGCATTGGTGTTGACGGGCAGATCAGCGTGGAGTTTAAAAGTGGGGTTCAGCAATGGTAGAACATGCGTGGCTGGCAAAGCTCTATGGAGTTACAGGTTCACCACGCGACCTTAAGATATCTTCAATTTCTTTCATCTCAGTAGTCTGCACATCAAGCATTTGCTGTGCCAAATCAATCAGTGGCTTGTAACCACCATTCTTGATCTGGTCTTCGGTCATAGCGATGGCACCTGCGTGGTGAAAATGCATAAGTTGAAGGAAAAGCGTATCCACTTCAGCGCCAGAAAGAGACTTGAGCTCTGTCATTTGCTCAGGGGTCAACATACCGTTGGCGACATGTGGCGCATGGTGCTCCATTGCCTCTTGCTGGTTCCATTGATCTGCCCAGTCTCGCATGATGACGATTTCTTCTTCTTGGCCGTCTTTGATTCGCTGAGCTAGATCTCTTGCTTCTTCACTAGCACCTTCCGTTTCTAGAATGATCTCGCTCATTTCGACTGCCTGCGCATGATGTGGGGTCATCATGGCGATGAAGTGAATGTCTGTTGCGTTCACCTCTGCGGGAATTCTTTCCTGAACGTCGGATTGCGCAACTACTTCTCCTCCTGTTTGCGGGCTGTCGTTTTGGGCACAAGCGGTGAGCCCAAACGTAAGGCTCAGGGCTGCACCAGCCACCAGCAGTTTTTTCGCCAAAGATGCTTCCATATCTTCACCTTGCCCTTACTTCGGTTTCGCCCATTGTGTCCTATAGCAGTTTGGGCGAATTGCATATCGTTGACACTTTGACAGTGTATACCCCTGCCGGGTATAGTTGCAAATACCCCCTAGGGGTATAATCGGGACTGTCGCCGACACCAAAATCACCATTTCACAGATAGGAAGTCTCGCGTGAAAACACTCGAATTCAAGGTCACAGGCATGACTTGCAGCCACTGCGAATTGTCCGTAAAAGAAGAAGTCCTGGGAGTTTTAGGAGTTTCAGAAGTTGCAGTGAGCGCCAAGAAAGGCACATTAACCGTCACCGCTGGCAGCGACGTTGACACACAAGCAATTATTTCTGCCGTTGCAGAAGCAGGATACAAGGCAGAAAAACACTAATCCCCACCGAATCTCCTCGAGAGGAGCAATTATGAACACTCGGGAAATAGAACTAGCCATCACAGGCATGACCTGCGCATCTTGTGCAAACCGTATCGAGCGGAAGCTCAACAAGCTAGAAAATGTTACGGCTAGCGTCAATTACGCTACTGAAAAAGCGCATGTGATTGCGCCAGCAGATCTAGATACCAGCGCACTAGTTACCGCTATTGAACAGGCTGGATACAAAGCTGAGCCACAAATCTCACAGCAGCAACATACAGACATCAGCACAACAGATGACACCAGTCCAAGCGATAATGCAGAGTTGCAAGCGCTCAAGCATAGACTCATCATTGTCTCACTTCTCACAGTTCCTGTGATTGTGATGTCTATGATCCCTGCTTTGCAATTCACGTATTGGCAGTGGGCATCACTCACGCTTGCTGCACCTGTTATTGTATGGGGCGCTTGGCCATTCCATAAAGCCGCCTGGATCAATCTGAAACACGGTGCAGCGACTATGGACACACTCATCTCGATGGGCACAAGCGCCGCACTCTTATGGTCACTTTATGCTTTGTTCTTCGGCACTGCGGGCATGCCCGGATTGACGCATGAGTTTAGCTTCAGCCTTTCCCATTCGCACGGTGATGCCAATATCTATCTCGAAGTTGGGGCGGGAGTGACCATGTTCATCCTCCTCGGCCGCTACTTTGAAAAACGATCAAAACGTCAAGCAGGCCAAGCCCTCAAATCATTGATGGAGCTGGGAGCCAAAACAGTATCAGTCCTAAAGGGCGGAGTTGAACAGCAAATCCCTATTGCTGAGCTAAAGGTCGGAGATGAGTTCTTCGTTCGCCCAGGAGAAAAAATTGCTACTGACGGTGTTATTGTCTCTGGCAATTCCGCTATCGACGCGTCGCTACTTACAGGTGAGTCCTTACCAACTGATGTCTCAGAAGGCGACCCAGTAACCGGTGCCACGGTGAATCTCACTGGCACACTCACGGTAAAAGCAACCCGTGTGGGCAAAGATACCCAGCTCTCCCAAATGGCACAGCTAGTCGAAAACGCCCAAGCAGGCAAAGCAGAAGTGCAACGCCTAGCCGACAAAATCTCAGGCATATTCGTACCAATTGCCATCGCAATCTCAATTATTTCCCTTATCGGCTGGCTTATTGCCGGCGAGCCTGTTGCCTTTGCCTTTAGCGCAGCAGTTGCCGTCTTAGTTATCGCCTGCCCATGCGCTTTAGGGCTTGCAACCCCCACCGCTCTGCTCGTCGGCACAGGGCGGGGCGCACAAATGGGGATCCTCATTAAGGGCCCTGAAGTGCTCGAAAGCACACGCAAGGTAGATACCATTGTGCTCGATAAGACAGGTACCGTCACGACGGGCGAAATGACTCTCACCGAGGTTATTACCGCACCTGGTGAAGACCAAGATCAAATCTTGCGGCTTGCAGGAGCGTTGGAAAACTCATCGGAACACCCAATTGCCAAAGCAATCACAAACGCATCCCAGCAATCTTCAACCAGCCAAATGAGCACTGAGCCATTGCTTGTTACCGAGTTTGAAAATGTTGCAGGAAAAGGCGTCACAGCAAAACTTAATGGCGTAGATACTTACATTGGCAGGCCATCGTTCCTCTCAGAACAGGGCTTAGAACTACCAGTCGAGTTAAGCACATTGAAACATCAAGCAGAACAAGCCGGCAAAACAGTTGTCGCGCTTGGATGGCTAGGAAAAGTTCGCGGCCTGCTTGTCGTTGCCGATTCAGTGAAAGAACACAGTAGCGAGGCTATCAAAGCACTCAAAGAACTTGGCCTCACACCAGTTCTCCTAACAGGAGATAACCGCCTGGTCGCCCAAAGCGTTGCGTCAGAGGTTGGGATTGAGACCGTTATTTCCGAAGTATTACCTCAGGAAAAACTAGAAGTCATTGAAAAACTTCAAGCAGAAGGCAAAGTTGTCGCCATGGTAGGCGACGGAATCAACGACGCTCCCGCCCTAGCACAAGCTAACCTAGGTTTGGCGATTGGTACAGGTGCAGACGTGGCAATCAAGTCCGCAGACCTCACCCTTATGAGCGGGGATTTGCGGGCCGCAGCTGACGCAATTCGCCTATCCCGCAAAACACTTGCGACTATCAAAGGCAACCTGTTTTGGGCTTTCGCCTACAACACCGCAGCGATTCCAGTAGCAGCATTAGGGCTGTTGAATCCGATGCTCGCTGGAGCAGCAATGGCTTTCTCAAGCGTTTTCGTGGTCGGCAACAGTTTGCGTCTACGCTCATTTAAGAGCATTTGGTCCAAGTAGTAAAAGGAGACATATATGTGCGAGCAAGAAAACTGCAAACAGCATCACGGCTACATCAGCGACAAGAAACGCTACATGACTCGCATGAAACGTATTGAGGGGCAGGCTCGAGGAGCCGCAAAAATGATTGATGAGGACAAGTACTGCATCGATATTCTCACCCAGGTATCCGCTCTAACCAGAGCACTACAAGGGGTAGCGTCAAGCTTGCTAGAAGACCACCTCAAACACTGTGTTGTAGACGCAGCACGCAAAAGTGATGAAGATGCCGAAGTGAAAATGCGGGAAGCTATGGATGCCATCAATCGCTTGATTCGCTCGTAAAAATAGCCATCTTAAAGGGCTCTGTTCCTTGCTCAGCGTAAAGGCCACAACCTCTAGTTCGGGGTTGGAGGCCTTTCGCTCTATGGCTCACCAGTCCCTGCGTGACTCGAACCCGCACAACCGTCGGGACTTTACACCTAAGGACACCACTGAAATCTTTCTGACCTGGTGTTTTAGAGCTTCGTTGTATGGTGAACCCACTATTGCACGAAGAAGCACCCAGCGAGTAATTGTATTACTTACTGGGTGCTAATGGTGCCCCCGGCAGGACTTGAACCCGCGACCAAGGAATTATGAGTTCCCTGCTCTAACCAGCTGAGCTACAGGGGCATGAAACAGCAAAACCTTAAAATATACTGAAGATAATTATCTCCAGTCATTAAATTAAGCTGTCTAAATATATAGGATACTAGGCTCACCCTCTTTTTATCGAATTAAAAACTATGATTTAACACCTAACACTCTACGACTACTCTGGCCTATCTGTTTCACTAAACTGTTTGCGCTGCGCTTCTAACTGCATTAACTGGGCAAAAATTTCTTGTTGCCGTTTCTCATTATGAGGCGTCCGCTGCAATTCTATTTGCAAAACCGCAATCCTACGAGTTAGCTCAGTACGGATCAGACTCATCATAACTCCCCGCACATACTCCCACATTCGTTGCGGGTCACTATGCTCAATACTTTCTGCCACAAGTTGATTTACAGCCTGACGTTCCACTTGTCCGCACTGGCTCAACACCTGCTGTATATACCAAATATTAGCCCGCTGTTCTGCCGTTTCTTCTGCTACTTCTTGTCCAATAAGTTGCGTAAAATACTCGTGATAAGCATTAATGCCTCCCATCGCCAAAATTGCTTGATGCACAGTGCGATAAATCGGAGTCACAAAAACTTCACTAGCAATAAAGGATGCTTTAGCAGCGTAAGCCATCTTGGGCAACTGTAATAATACTTGTAGAGCTACCCGCTCAGTTTTCTCGGCTGGATCAGAAATCTCAGCTAAAGGTCTTAGAATCGCCTGATATTCTTTAATCGGTGCCGCATTTTCTCCCAACTCTCCCTCTGCGCTCATTCCTTGCGTAATTTGTCGAACTTCTTTTTGCGAGCGCATATACAATTGCTTTACCGTATCCTGCACAATAGATACGTCTTGCCCCAGCCAGCCAGCTAAAATATTTACATACTCTTGTCGTAAAACCGGATCTTTAATATCTGCCACAATCTGCGCAGTACGGTATAACCCAATAGTACGTCCTTCTGCGGTGCTTAAATCTAATCCTTCTAGAAAAGACCGAATCACAAAAGCGAAAAGTGGCTCCCTCTGTTCTATCAACTCCCGCACCCGCGCATCCCCAAATTTTAGGCGCAACTCGCACGGGTCCATACCGGCTGGAGCTACCGCCACAAAGGTTTGCACTCCAAAACTCTGCTCATGCACATAAGCCTTCATAGCTGCTTTTTGCCCAGCATTATCCCCGTCGAAAGTATATATAATTTCGCCACCAAAACTTTTACCATTGTGTAATACTAAACCACTACTTTGAGTGTGAGCATCTCCTAAAAATCCGCGAATAATTTTTGCATGCTCTGCCCCAAAAGCCGTACCACAAGTAGCTACCGCAGTGGTAACACCCGCTAAGTGAGCAGCCATTACATCCGTATAGCCCTCTACAATCACTACTTTGCGTTCATTTACAATACTGCGTTTAGCTAAATCTAAACCATAAAGCACCCGTGATTTTTTATAAATCAAAGTTTCTGGACTGTTTAGATATTTAGCACCACTGGTATCGTCATCTTTTAAGCGCCGTGCTCCAAAACCAATCGGATCACCCACTACGGAATGAATAGGCCACATTAACCGTCCACGAAAACGATCATATAAACCATTATTCCCTTGTATGGCTAAACCGGATTCAAGAATTTCTTTCTCCGTAAAGCCTTTCTTACGCAACACAGTCAATAATCCATCCCAGCTATCTGGAGAATAACCGATCTGGAAATGTTTAATGGCCTCAGCGTCAAAACCACGTTCTCGTAAAAAAGTCTGCGCTAAATGCGCCTCAGGAAGTTGTAAAGATTGGATATAAAATTCTCGTGCCACCCGATGTGCATCAATTAAACGACTCCGTTTAACTCCCTGAGTTTCCGGATTTACCGATTGCCCTGTAGTTTCATACTCTAAAGTTACCCCTACTTTTGCCGCCAATATTTCCACGGCTTCCACAAAACCTATATGCTCTATCCGGCGTATAAATTCAATCGCATCGCCCGATTCCCCACATCCGAAACAATGCCACCGGTTATGATTTGGGCGCACAGTGAAAGACGGAGTTTTCTCATCATGAAATGGGCATAAGCCTTTCAACGTATCAGTGCCTCCTGGCTTTAACGATACGTAGCTACTCACCACTTCATCTAAACGAACTCTTTCTTTAACTTCCTCAACCACGTTTTTCTTTAACATACCACTCATGTTTCACCCCATCTCATCGTCGCAACATTCCGCATAACCGCGCATGCCACTGCCGCGCTGACTGATCCGTCAGAGACGCAAGCTGGTCTATAACTACCCGTGAACGTTGCGCAGGCGTTGCTGCTTGCAACCAAAAATCCTTAAAAAACGGATCTAAATTCTCTAAAGGAGCTTCTAAAATTGCGTCATACAGATCAAAAAGCACAGTGCGCTGCTCAAAATACATTGGTTCGTTTTCACGCGGAGCCATCATATAATATACGGCTATTCCTTTTAGGAGCATGATTTCTGCTAAGGTAGCAGACGGTATAATTACGGTAGCCGAGTAACGACTATGAGCACCCGTGCCGTAGCTATCCCAAGTAGCCTCAGTAACGCTTTGAATAAACCGTCCAATCAAATCAGAGGTAAAATTTTTCAAGCGTGCTAAATCTTGTATCGTTCCCACATACTGAGCTGGCCAAGTTTCCATGGCACGCAACCTACTATAAGCTGCTTCTAATTCACTTACACTTACCGAAGTACCATACCATTGCTGGGTCTGGTCAATTACTTGTGTAAGATTACCTGCCAAATCGGCTAATGCTTTTTCAGTGACAGTTTGCATGGAACTCCAACGACTTTGCTCCACACTAAAGCTACGCACAATTGAGTCTTCCACATCATGCACGGAATAAGCTATATCATCAGATAAATCCATTACCTGCGCTTCTAAAGAACGCTTAGTTTGCGCAGAAGTAACATCTCCATCTGGAAAGCGCACCCATGTAAATACAGATAAATCATCTTCATAAGCCCCAAATTTAGGGGAATCTTTCCCGTTCGGCCCTGCAAAGCGCGTCCAAGGATATTTCACAGTGGCATCTAAAGTAGCGCGCGTCAGATTTAACCCTACAGTTTTTCCGCTCTTATCAAAGCATTTTGGCTCCAGACGAGTCAGTACACGCAAAGTTTGCGCATTGCCCTCAAAGCCGCCAAAATCTTGCGCTAATTCATCTAAGGCTTTTTCCCCGTTATGCCCAAAAGGTGGATGCCCTATATCGTGTGCAAGGCAAGCAGTTTCTACAATATCTAAATCGCAACCTAGATTTTTCGCCAAGGCACGCCCTACTTGCGCTACCTCCAAGGAATGAGTAAGACGAGTCCGAATAAAATCATCAGATTCTGGGCCTAATACTTGCGTTTTTGTGCCCAGCCTGCGTAAAGCGGCAGAGTGTAAAACTCTATCTCTATCCCGCTCAAATTCAGTACGGCGTGGGTTTTTATTTTCTTCAAGCACGATACGTTCCCGATCATGATCGGTATAGTTTTCCTGCATGGCTTATCCCCCACTAATTCCTAATTCTGCTTCTTGAATTTTAGCGCGTTGCTCCGCGTTTAGGATGTGACTTTCCAACCAGTGTTCAGGTAAACGGGGAGGTTTAGGACTGCCTGCCCGTCCTCGTTTCCCTTGAGCTGATTCTGGATAACTTTGTCCTAAATCTAATTGCGCCAATTTATATTCCAGATCTTCTAAGCTAGTGACTAAAGCTAGCTCGTTACGCAAATCTCCCCCCACTGCAAAACCACGAATATACCAAGTAATATGTTTACGCATCTCACGCACGGCTCGTTCTTCCGATCCTAAATGAACTACTAATAACTGGGCATGACGCATAATGATTTTTGCTACTTGCCCAAAATCTGGCCGGTATCGTGCCTCACTGCCACGTGCTTGAGCAAGTAAATCATAAAATATCCACGGTCTACCTTGACAACCACGTCCTACTACTACGCCGTCGCAGCCGGTTTGCGTACGCATATTAGCAGCATCTTCCGCCTCAAACACGTCTCCATTTCCAAACACTGGTATTTGCACTAGCTCTTTTAATTCTTTTATAACTTCCCAGCGCGCACTACCTGCATAATGCTGTTCCGTGGTACGGGAATGTAAAGTTAAAGCCGCAATTCCCGCATTTTCCGCAATTTTTGCCACTTCTTGAAAGGTTTGATGAGTATCATCAATGCCGATCCGAATTTTAGCAGTCACTGGCACTATATGCTCCCGAGTTTTAGAAGCAACTTCTGCCGCTCTAACGGCTTGCTCTACCACCTCAGTAAAAAGATCGTACTTCCAT
>CAMCHI010000037.1 GCA_945874735.1 uncultured Arcanobacterium sp.
AAACAAGCACCAAAGAGAGGCTTATGCGTATCAAGCAATTGCTGAATTAACTGCACGCATTAATAACGGGGAAAAAGATATTGTGCTCTTAGGAGCAACTGGTACTGGTAAATCTGCTACTACTGCCTGGTTGATTGAGCAGATTCAGCGTCCTACTTTGATTCTAGAGCCGAATAAAACTTTAGCTGCTCAAATGGCGGCTGAATTTCGCCAACTATTGCCAAATAACGCAGTGGAGTATTTCGTATCTTACTATGATTACTATCAGCCAGAGGCATATGTGCCTCAAACTGATACGTTTATTGAAAAAGATTCTTCTATTAACGCTGAAGTGGAACGCTTAAGACATTCTGCTACTAATTCTTTACTGACCCGTCGTGATGTGGTGGTGGTTGCTTCTGTTTCTTGTATTTATGGTTTAGGTACGCCACAAGAATATATCGATCGCATGGTACACATTGAGGTAGGGCAAGTTTTAGAACGGGACCAGTTGTTAAAACTATTTGTGCAAATGCAATACACACGTAACGATTTTGATTTCCAAAGGGGTACTTTCCGGGTGCGGGGAGATACGGTGGAGATTATTCCGATGTATGAGGAATTAGCTTTGCGTATCGAATTTTTTGGAGACGAAATTGAGGCGATTTCGGTATTGCATCCTCTAACTGGAGAAGTGTTAAATCCAGCAGATCACGCCCATATTTTCCCTGCTTCGCACTATGTGGCTGGGCCAGAACGTATGAAAAATGCTATTAAATCTATTGAAGCTGAATTAGCTGAGCGTTTAACTGAGTTTAGAGCACAAGGTAAACTTTTAGAAGCTCAGCGTTTAGAAATGCGCACTAATTTTGATTTAGAGATGATGCGCAATTTAGGGTCTTGTGCGGGGATTGAGAATTATTCATTGCATATTGACGGACGAGAACGAGGCTCGGCTCCGCATACTTTGCTGGATTATTTTCCGCAAGATTTCGTATTAATCATTGATGAATCTCATGTGACGGTACCGCAAATCGGGGCAATGTATGAGGGAGATGCTTCTCGGAAACGCACTTTAGTGGAACACGGTTTCCGTTTACCTTCGGCTTTAGATAATCGGCCGTTAAAATGGGAAGAATTTTTAAGTAGAATTGGGCAGACGGTGTATCTTTCCGCCACGCCAGGCGACTATGAGTTGGCGCAGTCTGATGGGTATGTGGAGCAGATTGTGCGTCCAACTGGTTTGGTAGACCCAGAAATCATCGTGAAACCTACTAAAAATCAGATTGACGATTTATTAGAAGAAGTGCGGTTGCGGGTGACGCGCAATGAACGTGTGCTGGTAACTACTTTGACTAAAAAGATGGCAGAAAATCTTACTGATTATTTAGCTGAGCGCGGAGTGAAAGTGGAGTATTTACATTCAGATGTGGATACTTTGCGTCGCGTGGAACTATTGCGTGAATTACGGCAAGGTAAGTTTGATGTGTTGGTGGGGATTAACTTGCTCCGAGAAGGTTTGGATTTGCCGGAAGTGTCTTTAGTGGCGATTTTAGACGCTGATAAACAGGGGTTTTTGCGTTCCACTAAGAGTCTTATCCAGACTATTGGGCGCGCTGCCCGAAACGTATCTGGGCAGGTACATATGTATGCAGATACTGTCACCCCTAATATGCAAGCGGCAATTAGTGAAACTAATCGTAGACGGCAATTGCAACAAGCCTATAATGCGAAACACGGGATTGACCCGCAACCTTTGCGGAAGAAAATTTCAGATGTTACTGATATGTTGGCGCGTGAAGATGCTGATACTGAGCAATTATTGGCAGGCGCAATGGCGGGAGCTGTTAGGACTAGTACTAAAGTAGGTACGAGGGCTAAAACAGATACGCAACAAGGAACTAAGCCTGAGGTAATAAAACTAGGTGACGGGCAAGAAATGACAGATTTGCTGGCAGAATTGACACTCCAAATGCACGAAGCTGCCAAGGCTTTGCAATTTGAGTTAGCAGCCAGATTGCGCGATGAAATTCGAGATATTAAGAAAGAACTGCGAGCCATGCAGGATTTTTCTTAAAAAGTACGTGTTATTTATCATGTGCGCTCAACAGCTTGGTGAAGCAGTTTGCCCACTAAAATATAGCCGAAAGGGGAGTATTCCCACACAATATCGGTTCGTCACTACGATATGCGTTATTCACTAAAGTATATCCGGATCGTGGCCAGTTTTCTGGCGGGAAAAGACCTTAACTTACTCATGGTGAAAGACCGGAAGGATTCCTAATTGTTATTGTCTACTTTAACTGCCTTGGGTACTAAACTGCCGTTTAGTCCTACTAGCGCTGCCAGTTCTAATAGTGAAGCCAGTATGAGTGTGTACACTTGGGAATGGATTGTGCTAGGCATTATCGTGCTAGCGTTGATTTTGTTCGATTTGCTCGGGCATGTACGTAAAGCACACGAGCCGTCTGTGCAAGAAGCAGCAAGATGGACTGCTTTCTATGTTTCCTTAGCAGTGCTATTTGGCGGATATTTGTATCTACAACACGGTAGCCAGTTCGCTACTGAATACTATGCTGGTTATCTGACGGAGTACACACTTTCCTTAGATAATATCTTCGTATTTATCATTATCATTGCCGGTTTTAGCGTGCCACGTATTTATCAGCAGAAAGTGTTGATGTATGGCATTGTGATTGCGCTAGTGATGCGTTTTGTGTTTATCCTGATTGGGGCGGCTCTTATTGAGAGTTTCGTATGGGTATTCTTCATCTTTGGTTTATGGATGCTTTACACTGCGCTGAAGCAGGTTTTGGACGGTATAAAAGAAGGGCGGGAACGTAAAGAAGGAGTCCAGCATAGTCAGGAGTATGAGCCTAACTATATGACCCGTCAGTTCTCTAAACTTTTCAATGTAACTGATGGTTTTCAAGGCGATCATTTAATAGTGCGTACTGCTGGTAAGTGGTGGATTACTCCGCTATTTTTGTGCATTGTTTCTATCGGCACTATTGATTTAATGTTTGCGTTAGATTCCATCCCAGCCATTTTCGGTTTAACTAAGCAACCTTATATTGTGTTTGCTGCTAACGCTTTCGCGTTACTTGGTTTGCGTCAGCTTTTCTTCCTAGTTGATGGTTTATTAGAGCGGTTAATCTACTTGCACTATGGTTTAGCAGTGATTTTAGGCTTTATCGCACTGAAGTTGTTGTTGCATGCTTGCCACGGTTACGGATTATTGCACATGATTCCAGAGCCAACTATCGTGTTCTCGGTAGTGTTTATCTTAGGCACTATCTTACTGACGGTGGTTGCTTCGGTGATTGGCTCTCGCAAACTGCAAAATTAACAACAGTTTTAACATAATATTGGTAAAACTGTAAAAGGACGCCTATAGATTTAGGCGTCCTTTTGTGTAGTAGTGCCTTATTTTAGAACGTATTTTGTTTTGTGCGAGTTTTGTTTTAGTACGTTTTGGTAAGAGGACGAAAAAATAAACGCAAAGGAGAATGTGGGTAGAGTTTATTTTTTAGCTGAAGTGTTTTTCTTTTAACCTGATAGCTAAGACTACCCCGAGGAATGCTTGTAACTGGTGATAGAGGAGCAGAGGCACAATTAAAGGAGCTAGTTCAGAGGTGGGAAAAATAGCTAAAGCAATAGGTAAACCTGTGGAAAGTGATTTAGTGCTACCGCACATTAAAATAGGCACTTTACTGCCATACGGGAAACGCAATACTTTGCTGATGGTGTAACTGATACCTAGGATACTTAGTAAGAGCAGTAAAACCAGGGTGATAGTTACTATGATTTGGCTAAAACTTATCTGTTGCCAAATTCCGCTTCTGCTTGCACCTAAGCTGACGCTAAACACGATTAGCGCAATGGCTATCGTGTCGGTAGTTTTGGTGATAAAAAGGTGGGCGCGCATAAAATCACCTACCCAGTATTGGAAACATTGCCCCACGATAAATGGGCATAATATCTGCAAGACAATACGGTATATGCCTGTTTTTATATCTCCGTCTACATTCATAAAAGTAGTTAATAGTAATGGAGTGAGGAAAATTCCGCCTAAATTAGAAATAGTGGCGGCACATACGGCACGAGCTATATCCCCGTGAGCTAAAGCAGTGAAAGAAACACTGGCTTGCACAGTGGAGGGTAGTAAACTTAAAAATAAAACTCCATTTAGTAATGGGGAAGTGTTGAAAGGCTGCAATAAATGATAGATGGTGAAACCGAGGGCAGGAAAAACTAGATAGGTGATAGCTAAAATAATGCTGTGTAATTTCCAGTCTTGTAAGCTATGCCAAATTTCGCTTAAGCGAATTCGTAAACCATAAGCAAAAAATACCGCCGATACGCCAAAGTAAGCCAGTTGGCTTACTAGCATATGGGCAGAGTGAGTAAGTGGCAGAGTAGTGCCTAAAATAAAAGCGCTAATAATAGCTAAAAGTAGCGGATCGAGTTTTTGCCACATAGCAAGTATTGTGCCTTAAATGTAAGGGTTTGGCTATCTAGCTATTTAGCTATCCATTCATCTCCATCTTTTCGTTAGACTTTCCTATTTAGCTATTTTAGTGATATTCCACTTAAGGTGTTTGCCAAAGACTGTATAACTTCCTCAGCCTATTAGCATATTTATTGTGCATGAAACTATAAAAATTCAGGGTGCTAGAGAGCACAACTTAAAGAACGTAAACTTAGAAATTCCCCGCAACAAAATGGTGGTGTTTACGGGGTTATCTGGTTCCGGAAAGTCTTCTTTAGCTTTCGATACTATTTTCGCTGAAGGACAACGCCGTTATGTGGAATCTTTAAGTTCTTATGCACGGCAGTTTTTAGGGCAAATGGATAAGCCTGATGTAGATTTTATTGCGGGTCTTTCGCCAGCAGTGTCGATTGATCAAAAATCCACTAATCGCAACCCGCGTTCCACCGTGGGTACAATTACTGAAATTTATGATTATCTGCGCTTATTATATGCACGGGCAGGCACCCAGTATTGCCCTACTTGTGATGAACCGATTACTGCGCAAAGTGCCCAGCAAATTACTGATACTTTATTGGCTTACCCTACGGGAACGCGTTTGCAAATCTTGGCTCCGATAGTGCGGGGACGCAAAGGGGAACATTTAGATATTTTTCAGGAGCTAAATGCCCAAGGTTTTCCACGCCGGCGTGTAGACGGGCAAGTATTGGCACAAAATGAAGTGCCAAAATTGGCGAAAACGAAAAAACACACAATTGAAGCAGTCGTGGATCGTATTGTTATTAAAGCAGAAGTACGGTCGCGTCTTAATGACTCTATTGAAACTGCTTTGCGTTTATCAGGTGGGATAGTGACTGTAGATTTTCCGGTACGGGAGGGAGAAACTCCGTTACCGGAACGTATTTTTTCTGAAAAACGTTCTTGCCCTAATCAGCATCCGTTAGAGCTAGACGAGATTGAACCGCGTACTTTTTCTTTTAATGCTCCTTATGGAGCGTGTGCGAGTTGTGATGGTATTGGCTATTCACTGCAAGTAGATGCTGAATTATTAGTGCCTAATCCAGAAAAAACGGTACGGGAAGGAGCGATTGCTCCTTGGGCTATTGCTACCAGTAGCGGAGCTTCCGACTATTATGTGCGTAAAATGGAATCGTTGGCGCAAGATTTAGATTTTAGTTTGGATACTCCTTTTCAGGATTTAGATCCGGATATTCAAGAAGCGCTCCTTTTTGGACATGGCTATAAAGTGCGCATGAAATATAAGAATCGTTGGGGACGGGAAAAAACCTATAGTTCCGGATTTGAGGGAGTAGCTCAGTTCGTTTTGCGTAAATATAACGAAACTGAATCTGATTTGATGAAAGAACGTTATAAAGCTTTTATGCGAGATGTGGCTTGTGGGGATTGTGGGGGAGCACGTCTAAAACCAGAAGTGTTGGCAGTACGAATAGGTGACTACAATATCTCGCAGCTCACGGAACTTTCCATTGGCGATACTTTAACTTATTTGCAAGATTTAGAGCTGACTGGACGAGCACAAAAAATTGCTAATCAAGTATTGCGTGAAATTCTAGCACGGCTCAACTTTTTAGTATCGGTAGGCTTGCATTACTTAACGCTTTCGCGTGCGGCTGGTACACTTTCGGGCGGGGAAGCCCAGCGAATCAGGTTAGCCACCCAGATAGGTTCAGGACTGGTCGGGGTATTGTATGTGCTAGACGAGCCGTCTATTGGTTTACATCAACGTGATAATGAAAAATTGCTGAGTGCTTTATTGCGTTTGCGTGATTTGGGAAATACTTTGATTGTGGTGGAGCATGACGAAGATACGATACGCTGTGCTGATTGGGTGGTGGATATTGGCCCGCGCGCTGGTGAGCATGGCGGTCATATAGTTTACTCGGGTAGTCCTGCCCAGATTGCGGATGCTACTGATTCTTTAACTGGTGCTTATTTGACCGGTAAGCGTGCCATTGCAGTGCCAGCTCAGCGGCGCAAAGTGGATAAAGAAAAGCAAGTGACGGTGTGGGGAGCACGGGAAAATAATTTAGCTAATGTGAATGTGTCTTTCCCGTTGGGAGTATTTACCGTGGTGACGGGAGTGTCTGGTTCAGGTAAGTCCTCCTTAGTTAATACGATTTTGTATCAAGTATTGGCTAACAAATTGAATCGTGCCCGCTATGTGCCTGGTAAGCATAAAGATGTAACAGGTGTGGAGCATTTAGATAAAATTGTGCACGTAGATCAGTCGCCTATTGGGCGTACTCCGCGTTCTAATCCTGCTACCTATACGGGAATGTGGGATCCGATTCGGCAGTTATTTGCCCAAACGCAAGAAGCGAAAATGCGTGGTTATGGTCCTGGACGTTTTTCATTCAATGTGAAAGGCGGGCGTTGTGAGGCCTGTAGTGGCGATGGCACCTTGAAGATTGAGATGAATTTCTTACCCGATGTGTATGTGCCTTGTGAGGTATGTCAGGGAGCGCGTTATAATCGGGAAACTTTAGAAGTGACATATAAGGGTAAGAATGTAGCTGAAGTTTTAGATATGACGATTTCTCAGGCGCGTGAGTTTTTTGCTTCAGTTACGCGCATTACGAAATATCTCGAGGTTTTAGAATCAGTGGGCTTGGGCTATATTCGTCTTGGCCAACCGGCTACTACTTTATCTGGCGGAGAGGCACAGCGGGTAAAATTGGCTTCTGAACTGCATAAGCGTTCTACAGGACGCACAGTGTATTTATTAGATGAGCCTACTACTGGTTTGCATTTTGAAGATGTGCGCAAGTTGTTAGAAGTGCTGCAAAGTTTGACGGATAAAGGCAATACTGTGATTGTGATTGAACATAATCTGGACGTGATTAAGTCGGCGGACTGGATTGTGGATATGGGGCCAGAGGGCGGTAAAGGAGGCGGACAAGTTATTGCTCAAGGCAGTCCAGAGCAGGTGGCGCAAATAGAGCAGTCGCATACGGGCAGGTTTTTACGCTCAGTTTTAGGCGTGGACAAGTAGGAGTTATGGCTGATCCGCAAAGTTACCGTCCACGCACTGCTGATATTCCCACTAATCCAGGAGTGTACCGGTTTTTTGATCCGGAGGGACGCATTATCTATGTGGGGAAAGCGAAAAATTTACGTAACCGTTTAACTTCTTATTTTCGAGATCCTGCCCAGTTACATCCGCGGACTAGGCAAATGGTGTTTACGGCTTGCGAGGTGCAGTGGGTGGTGGTGGCTTCCGAGTTGGAGGCTTTAACTTTAGAGTACGCTTGGATTAAAGAATATAACCCGCGCTATAACGTGATGTATCGGGACGATAAGTCTTACCCGTATTTAGCTGTTACTTTGCAGGAGGAGTATCCACGTTTATGGGTGACGCGCGATGCCCATCAGAAAGGGAATAAGTATTATGGCCCTTATACGCAAGTGCGGGCAGTGCGTGATTCGCTGGATTTATTGTTGCGGGTATTTCCGGTGCGTTCTTGTAGTAAGGGAGTATTTAAGGCAGCACAGCGCAGTGGGCGTCCATGTTTAAATGGCTATATTGAAAAATGTGTCGCACCTTGTGTGAAACCAATTCCGTCAGGAGAATATCAAGAATTAGTGCATAGTTTGGTGAGCTATCTGGACTCAAACGGGGAGGAGCTAATTGCTGATAAGACACGTGCTATGGAGGAAGCCTCGGCACAGTTAGAGTTTGAGTTGGCAGCAAAATACCGCGATCAGATTTTAGCGTTACGCACTATTTCAGAACGCAATACGGTGGTGTTAGATAAGAGTATAGATGCTGATATTTTCGGTTTAGAGTTTGATGAGCTTGATGCTAGTGTGCAGGTGTTTTATGTGCGGGCAGGGCGAGTGCGCGGGCAACGGGGTTGGATTACAGAAACTTCCGGTTTGTCGCAAAG
>CAMCHI010000038.1 GCA_945874735.1 uncultured Arcanobacterium sp.
GATACGGAAAATCTGTTCCTAAAAAAGCGGAAATATCAGCACATTTTTCTGAATTTGTATTGACTCGCTCCCAAGTAGCTGGATATTTTGAGGAGGCAACTCCACGTGAACCTGCCACTTTAGTGTTAGTAGCTTTAGACGGAGAATGGACGCGCCGTCCAGTAAATGATGTAGGTGTGGCACGGAAGCTGTGTGAACAGTTAGAAATACCCTTTTATTTAGTGGCTCAAAGCGGGTATCCGCGTGCTATGCGGGAATGGAATCAGCGTAATTCAAGATAAACCCGTTATTTTTCTGAATTTTCAGGTATAGGGAGTAATTAAAATGTGCTCCTCTTTCCGTATGTGAAGTAAGGGTTTGCATAATATAAAGATGGGGTGAAGATATATTCTTCACCCCATCTAAGTTAAAGAACTAATTAAGCCATGTCTTCTAGATACTGTAAAAGAGTACGTAGCATAACGCCAGTAGCTCCTTTAGGAGTATGACCGTAAGCTCCGGCTTTGTTGAAAGAAGGGCCTGCAATATCTAAATGCGCCCACGGAGTATCGCCCACAAATTCCTGTAAGAATAAGCCAGCGGTGAGCATTCCACCAGAGCGGCTTCCAGTATTTAACGTGTCGGCAATATCTGATTTCATGGTTTCTTTTAAGTACTCGGGTAGTGGCATAGGCCAAACATCTTCAGAAACGCTACTAGCTGCTGCCACAATATCTTCACGCACTGCAGGAGTACCCATCACGCCAGTAGTGCGATCACCTAAAGCAATGATTTGTGCGCCAGTTAAGGTAGCTACGTCAATAATGGCATCTGGTTTTTCTTCACTGGCCATAATCAGACCGTCTGCCATTACCAAACGACCTTCAGCGTCGGTATTGTTGATTTCTACCGATTTGCCATTGCGATACACGATTACGTCATCAGGACGGGAAGCTGTACCCGATACCATATTTTCAGCCAAGCATAACCAAGCAGTTACTTTAATAGGGAGGTGCAACTTAGCAGCGGTTAATAAGGTTTGGAAAACCGTGGCTGCTCCGCACATATCGGTCTTCATATCGGTAATGCCGTTGCTAGGCTTTAAGGAATAACCACCCGTATCAAAAGTAATACCTTTACCTACTAACGCAATATGTTTACTAAAGCTCTCGGGTTCCCAAGTCAGTTTTACTAACCGTGGTGCAGTAGCTGATCCTGCGCCCACTGCCCGTAAGCCAGCTAAGTTTTCGGTAATTAAATCTTGGCCTTCATACACTTTGGTTTGGCAACCAGCAGCTGCAGCTTCCGTTACTGCTTTTTCTGCTAAAATTTCTGGATTTAGATGGTTGCCTGGAGTGTTGGTGAGTTCTCGAATGGTATTTACAGCTTGAGTCACAATCGTGGTGCGAGCAATAATTTCTGCGCTATCTTGCAGATCTGTCACAACCTGTACTTGAGTTAAAGGTTCTTTAGCAGAGCTTAGGAAAGTAGTGTACTGGTAGGCGCCCAAGAGTGCGCCTTCACAGATAGCTTCTAATTCACAATTACTGCGGTGGGCAATACTGATAGTTAAATTAGCATTACCGCGAGCAGCTCGAGTAACGCTACCTGCAGTTTGCCGTAGCGTATCTAATTCAGGATTGTCACCTAAACCTACTAGGTAGATAGTTATACCCGGAAAATCTGGAAGCACAATTTTGCTTACTGCGTTTACTGTGGCATCTACTTCCAGAGCTTGCGCATAATTTAATACTTGGGTAATGAAATTAGGGTCAGTAGTGGTGGTGTGCAATTCATATGTATCGTCTTTTTTACTGATACCTAAGGCAATATTTTTTGCTTGGGTGTAGTTAAGGTCGGCTACTGCTACTAGCTCAGTCAATTTATGTACCTTTCCAAATATATTTATAGTTGTTAAAACTTAGATTTTGTTAAGCGTCATTTCGTTTTGCTTTACGATTCATAAATCCTAGGAATTTACGGTCGTGTGCGCGTGCGCCTTCTGGAAATTCTCCGCGCTTCACTTTAGCTACTGGGAGTCGCCAGCGGCGAGGATAGAAACAGCGTCCTACCATTTGTAGGAGAAAACCTCGCGGAACAGCAGTAACTCCGAATTTAGCACGGGCAAATCGTCGTGCGCTGGAGGCAATATAGAAAGCGTGGAACATGAAAATAAAAAAGACGGCATATAAAGTCAAAGTGACGATAATAGCAATCTTAGGGAAGTAGTTTTGTAACACGATTAGCGGAATTAATAGTAAAGCTACAGGCATAAAATAAGCAGAGATAGGGCCAGAGGCGTCTACATAGTCGCGTCCCCAAGAGCGGACTTTTCCACGGTGCTGATAAGGCATTTTTGCTTCATTTCCCGTACGCATAGCTTCTTGCTGTTGCCGATAAGTTTCATCTGCTTTGCGGCGATTTTCTGCCCGCTGTGCGCGTTTTTCTTCTTTGCTTAGATGTGCTTGGCTAGCTACCACAGGACGGCGATTGCGAGCTTCTACCACTTTTCTTTTAGGAGTGGCACTTCCTTTAGGAGGAGTATAACCCTTAGGGGTGGTAGGCGTAGTTTCAGTTACGCCAGTATTTTCTGTAGGTTCTTGGTTTTTCTTTGCACCAAACACTTGTGTATCGTCCTTTATCTCAGCTGAAATATCCGAAGCCAATTTTAACTAATAATGTCAGTACTAGCTAATAGAATGGGTAAAAAGTTCCAAAATTATCGGTTTGGTGGGGAGAGTTAAGTGTGCTTTAGGCGAGTGCCTAGTGAAGTTTTTAGTTCCAGACTTTAGAATATGGGATATGGAAAATTTAATTATTGCACAGCGGGTTGCTGATAATTTTGCCCACACTAAAGCTGAATTAAAAGAATTTGTACAAATACCTTCGGTGTCTGCCGATGCTTTTGATCAAAAATATTTGACCGAAAGCGCTAACTGGGTGGCTAAACGTGCTACTGCTTTGGGTTTAGAAACTGAAATTATTAATTTACAAACCGCAGACGGTAAGGTGGGTCGTCCAGCGATTTTAGCGCATCGTTTGGCAGAGCCTGGCAAACCAACTGTACTGTTGTATGCGCATCACGATGTACAGCCAGAAGGAGATTTGTCGTTATGGCACACTCCGCCTTATGAGGCTACCGAGATTAATGGACGCTTATATGGTCGTGGTACTGCCGATGATAAAGCAGGAGTGGTATTGCATTTAGCGGCAATTGCTGCTGCTGATCCGGGGGTAGGAATTACTCTGTTCGTGGAAGGTGAGGAAGAAATTGGTTCTCCTACTTTCCAAGATTTTTTGCAAACCTATAAGTCGCGTTTAGCAGCTGATGTGATTATCGTGGCTGATTCTAATAATTGGAAAGTAGGCGTGCCGGCTTTAACTACTACTTTGCGAGGGGTAGTACAGCTAGATGTTGAAGTTGCTGTTTTGGATCATGCCTTGCATTCGGGAATGTATTCTGGCCCAGTGTTAGATGCAGTGACGATTGCATCTCGTCTAATTGCTACTTTGCATGATGAGCAAGGCAACATTGCAGTGCCTGGGTTGTTGCAAGAAGATAAGACGGTAGTGGATTATCCAGAAGCAGATTTGCGTAAAGATATGGGAATTCTACCAGGTGTACAGCTTACTGGTTCGGGTAGTTTAACTTCTCGGTTATGGACGAAACCTACTGTGTGCGTAATTGGTATGGATATTACGAGCACAGAAAAAGCGGCTAATAGTTTAATTCCGCAGGTAAAGTTCACTCTTTCTTTACGGGTAGCTCCTGCACAAAATTCACAAGAAGCCGCCGATGCTTTAGTGGCGCATTTAGAAAATAATGTACCTTTTGGGGCGCAGATTAAAGTTAGCGTTAATGAGTGTGGTCCAGGTTTTGCAGGGGATACCGATAGCGAAGTAGCTAATTTAGCTAAGACGGCTTTAGCTGAGGCTTTTGGAGTAGAACCGGTAGAAATCGGGGTGGGCGGCTCTATTCCGTTTATTGCGGATTTGGCAGAGGTGTTCCCGCAAGCCACTATTTTGGTGACTGGAGTGGAAGATCCGGATACTAGAGCACACTCTGCTAATGAATCTTTGGATTTAGGAGATTGGCAGAAAGCTATTACGGCCCAGGCTTTGCTACTTTCCCGTCTGGGGCAGTAAATCAGGATATGAACAGATAATTGACTGGTCAGCTTATTGATTTAGAAAAGTTGGCCAGTCAAATATTTTAGAATTTGGTGTAGAAATGCGTGTATTGGCTATTGCTAATGCTTATGGTGCTAAGAGTGGTTGGCAGGTAGGTGAAGTTTTTACTGCTACTTGGCAATCTGTACAAAAGCAAACTGAAATAATGGTAATACCGGCTGTGGATACTTGGGGTTTGTTGGATTACTATCAGGCAATAGGTGCGCAAAAAAATATCTCTACTGCTGCTAAGGCTTTATCTTCTGAAAAATCTTTAACGCACGAGGGGAGGCGTTATGCGATTGATTTGGTGCAAGATACGCAGTGGCTAGGAACTAACCAGAGGAGTAGTTCTGAATCAAATAGCATAATTAGCGCCGGCAATACGGAAGATGCCAGTATTGTGACATCTAGTAGCATGCCAGAATCTAGTGGTAGGGTACTAGAAACTGGTGAGGTAGTGGCTTTACCGTTGGGTGATAGTTTTGCTCTAGGGGTAGAAGTTAAGTTGGCTTTAGCTGCTAAAGCCAAACAGATTCATATTCATTTGCCGCGTTTTACCAATATGACGGATATGGGAGTGGGGTTTCTAAACGCGCTAGTAGGTAGTGAGTTTTCGTTTACGGTTCCCCCTGCGTTGCATGAGTTCAGGAATGCGGTAAAAGAAGCCCAGCAGTTATTACAAGAAACAGAATTTATTCTAACTGCCACAGATATGCAACCCCTATTAGGGTTGGCAGGCATGGCTTATTCTTGGACGTATCGCGGAGTATCGCGGCAAATAGCGCAAGATATAGAAAAGTTAAATGGTGAGTGGCACTTTTTATGGGAAACAGTTTTGCCAGCCAAACCAGCTTTGCTGGGCGATACCGGTTTCAAGGAATTTGCGGGAGTAGCAGGCGGTCTAGGATTGGTGCTCACTCGTTTAACTGGGGCGATGATTAGGCTAATTGGGGATTATGTTTGGAATATATCTCAAATAGAAACGCAGATTACTGGCGATTCTTCACCTGATTTGATTTGTTATATCGGGGAGTCTTGGGAAGAAAGTGTGCCTAAATTATTGCAATTAGTTTTAGATAAAGCAGAACAAGTAGGAGTACCAGTTATTCTGCTTACCAGTGCAGATTTTTTACGCAAAGGAGAAGCTAAGTCTTTAGGATTAGCAGGGGTTTATGATTTACAAGCTTCTGATTTTAATGCTGCTTTGGTGCGCGTGGCACAAACGTGGGCGTGGTAATGTAGCGTATGGTAGATAAAGTCTTAGTTTCGCTAGTGGTAGAACTTTGCTTTTAGATTGTGTGTTAGGAAAGTAAAGGGCTAAAGTAGGTTTAATCAGAAAACTATTTGGAGGAATTTTCATGAGCGAAGAGGTAGCAACTCACAACGTGAATCTTACTGAGGTAGCTGCACTGAAAGTGAAGTCTTTACTGGAGCAGGAAGGTCGCGATGATTTACGGTTGCGCGTAGCCGTACAGCCAGGTGGTTGTTCCGGTTTAATGTACCAGCTTTATTTTGATGAGCGGGTGCTAGAAGATGATCAAATTAAAGATTTTGACGGTGTAGAGGTAGTAGTGGATAAGATGTCTGCGCCATATTTAGCGGGTGCTACTATTGATTTCGCCGACACTATTGAACGTCAAGGTTTTACGATCGACAATCCTAATGCTGCAGGCACTTGCGCTTGTGGTGAGTCTTTCCACTGATAGGTTTTCAAGTCCCTATAACTTGTTTAAGTTGTAGGGACGTTTCACGTTTAGGAAACGAAAGTAAATATATGCGTCGGATTATTAGTATTGGTTTAGCTGCAGTGCTTACTTTAGGTTTGGCTGCTTGCGGCAGTAGTGAAGAAAGCACTGATTCTGCAGTTACTACAGAATTACCAGCTTGGGACAATCAAGAGTTAAAGACGGTGAAGGAAAACAACATCGTGCGGTTAGAGTTTCCGCAGGTTGCTCCTCCTAAAGAGTTAGTTACTCAGATCGTAGAAGAAGGAACTGGTAAAGAAGTTACCGAAACTGACTTTGTATTAGCTAACTACACTGGACAAGTTTGGGGTAAGACGGAACATTTTGATTCTTCTTATGAGCGTGGCACTCCCACTGGTTTTTCGTTAGAGCGTGTGATTGCAGGCTGGACGCAAGGTTTAACCGGTCTTAAAGTGGGCACTAAGGTTATTTTGGTAATTCCACCAGATTTAGGTTATGGAAATCAAGGTGGTCAGCCTTCTGCTGGTATCGGGGCCACGGATGTGATTGCCTTCTATATTGAGATTGTGGATGCTTATTCTAAAGATCAAGGCGGAGATCCACAGGCCACGCCAGAAGCTAATTTGGAAGAATTACCAGTTAATATCGGCGGGGAATTAGGTAGTCCAGTAACGGTATTAGTGAAAGAAAATGAGCCAGAGCCTACAGAGTTGCAAACTATTGTAGTTGCTAAAGGTAAAGGTGAGCCTTTAGGCGGGGAAGGCACTACGGTTTATGCCCAGTATTCTATGACTTATTGGGATAATTCGGCTAGCGAAACTACTTATGGTCGTACAGGCCCGATGAATTTCGTAATTGGCGGTCAATCAATTTTTAATGGTTTGACGGGTGTGCCAGTAGGTTCTCGTGTGTTGATTCTTTCTCCACGTATTGAAGGCAATGATAGTAGGGAAGTAGCTTCTATCGCTGTAGTGGTAGATATTCTCGGACAATATCCTGCTCCTAAAGCAGCACAAGAGTAATTAGTGCTTTTATAAAGTAGGGCGGAAGTACTTTTTAGTATTTTCCGTCCTACTTTTGTATATGCTGCGGTGGGATATAGGAGCTGAAAATTGCAATCTACTAGGAGTTTTTACTCTTATGGTTTTGCTATGAAAGATAGATGAAATTATGTTGAATTTTAAGAAGGAGAAGTTTAGTTTTTACGACCTGTTAATAAGCTCCAGATAAAGAGAATTAGTACAGATCCGATAATGGCTAGCGTCCAGGTTTGTAATGACCAAAAATTTGCTAAAGGCACGTTGAAAAGACGCATTCCAATCCAGCCACCTACATTTGCTCCAATTATGCCCAGTAGCATAGTGGATAAGCAGCCGCTTTTATTTTCACCATACATTACGTGCCGTGCAATAGAACCAGCAATTAAACCTAAAATTATGAAACCTATTAATCCCATGTGGTTTTTCCTTACTTTCAAGACAATATTTGATTTTTGAGTCAAAGAAATTTTTTATACATTTGGGGTGTAACTAAGTTACACCCCAAATGCTCTAATATTGTGGAAACGAGTATAAGACCCGTTTGTTAATTACTGGGTTAGTTAAGTACTAGCTTTTGAGCATTAGCTACTGCATTTAGTAGACGCTGGTTTACGTCCTCCCAGTTGATTAGGTTCCAGATAGCAGCTACATAGTCTGCTTTCACGTTGAGATAGTCAAGATAGAAAGCGTGCTCCCACATATCCAGCATGAATAGCGGTACAGTAGCAACTGGAACATTAGACTGCTGATCAAATAACTGTAAAGTGGTGAGTTTGCCAGAGATGGTATCGTAAGCCAAGATGGCCCAACCTGAGCCTTGGATACCGGTAGCTACAGCAGTAAATTGCTTTTGGAAGTTAGTAAAAGATCCAAAGGTATCATTAATAGCTGCTGCGATTTCTCCTACTGGTTCTCCGCCGCCATTTGGAGAAAGATTTTTCCAGAAGATGGAGTGATTAGTGTGTCCACCTAAATTGAAAGCTAGATCTTTGGAGAACTGGTTGATTTTAGAAAAATCTCCTGCTTCACGTGCGGCAGCAAGATTTTCCAGAGCAGCATTTGCGCCTGCTACGTATGCGGCATGATGTTTGGAGTGGTGTAGTTCCATGATTTTTGCCGAAATATGTGGTTCTAATGCGGCGTAGTCGTAATCTAACTCTGGAAGAGTGTATAGTGCCAAAGTTGCTCCTTAGCTCATTATTGGTATAAGCAAGACTTTTGTTTGCTAATTTAAGGTCACTACATATTAT
>CAMCHI010000039.1 GCA_945874735.1 uncultured Arcanobacterium sp.
TTTGTTCAACAACAATAACTATACGGTATTTATGGTTTATTGTTAAGGGGTTTAGACACCCCACTTTTTTGACTCACAACCAGCAAATAAACCAAACAAAACCCCTGTCTGCTTATTGACACAGACAGGGGTCTTTTCTGTACTTCACAAGAATTTTACGCAACTAAAAGCTCGGTAGAACCATAAGAAGTAACCTTAGCCATGGGAAGTTTATTGCTAGTTTCAACACTTCCTTGCAAGGCTACAAAATCAAGAAAAACACCAATAGACGCTTCCGGTGACGGAGGCTCTTTAACCAGACTTGCAGAGTCTTGCGTCAGTGCTGACCGTTTAGGCAACACCCCCACAACTCGCACTGCGCCAGTATCTGTTAAAGAGTAAATAGTCGCATACCCTCCACATTTCTCAATCCGCTCAAATAGCATCCCTAAAGGCTCACTATCCAAACAAGCAATCACAGGAGTTTCCCCGTTTTCATCAGTAATCTTAGGGGTAAAATTACCTATAAGGATGTTGTAAAGCACGCTACCTTCAAAGTCTTTAATGTTCATGCTTTCTCCTCTTTAATTAAAGATAAGTTTAACTCATCAAGTACTTTTTGTGAATAAGTAATAGCTTTTTGTATCGCTTTGTTGATGTCTGAAACATCGTTAAGTATGTGAATTAGTGTGAAAGGATTCCCGTCACGTACACCATTAATATAGTGGTGAGCATGAGCATACCCATGCTTACAATCAATTGTAAGATGGTCAATCCATTGACTGTTATTCAGTATTTGTATTTTTATTACAAAATCAACAACTCTACCTGCCTGCTTCCAAGTTTTAACAACAGTTTTACAGTGTTCATGACTGGAAGGGAGCATGTAACTAGGGGTAGATTCTTCACACAGATTTCTATCTGGTGGAATGTAAGCCCCTTGAGGCAAAAACTCCACTGGAGCTTTTTTAGCTCGCTTATTTCTGTTTTTATTTAACCCACCCACACAAAATATCCTATCACGAGTATTTAAACTTTAATTTAATATCCCATTTTCGAGGCAAGCTCTCTATCCCGCTCAAGCGAAGCGTGTTGGTAAACCATAACCGTTTTCGCATCACTATGTCCCGCACGATACATTAACTCTGACAGTGTAGCCCCCGCCTGAGCAAACAAAGTCAAACCCGTATGCCGAAGCTCGTGAAAAACCACTTCTGGCACTCCAGCCTGTCTACACGCTTTTTTTAACCGGTTTAACAGTACACGGTCGGATATAAAGCCTGCCGGCCCAGCCGGAGAATAAAACAACCGCTCATCTTTACCATCTAAAAACTGCGCGAAATGAGCATCGAGCATTGGTTTAATTTTTTCAGGAATTGTTATCGTGCGGTACCCTGCACTGGTTTTTGGCTCACCAAGGATCAGTTGTCCGCCTACGGCGCGTTTAACTGACTTATTAACTCTAACTGTTAATTGTTGCCGATCAATATCGCTCACAGTCAGGGCAGCTACTTCCCCGTATCGCAGTGCACAGTATCCCGCTAGCGCGAAAGCTAAACGCAAAGAAGGATCAATAAAACTAATAACTGCATCGAGCTGGGAAGCAGTTAGCGCGTCGCGCTTGTTTTTAGGCTTTCTTTTACGCCTCACAGCACTAAAATCAAGCTCTGGTACATGTACGCCCTGCTTCCGAGCAAAAGACAGAAAACCAGAGAGCAACCCAAAAATATTATTAAAGGTAGTGTTGGATACTCCTTGAGCGTCTAGTTTTTTTGCTAGTTTACGCAGGTCGCTAAGGGTGAAAGTACTTAGGTTTTTATCCTTGTATAAGGGTAGGAAGTATTTGTTTCCGGCGGAGGTGTAGGCTCGTATGGAGTTGGGGGAGGCGGTTTTTTGCGCTTCTAGCATTCTTGCTTCCCACATGTCTTTAAAAAGCGCGGACACGACTGGGTCAGGCTTTGGCGGGTGTTCTTCTTCCCATTCCCCGCTAAGTATTTTGCCATTGATGATTTTTAGTTCTCGTTCGGCTTCGCGTCTGGTGGGGAAGGCGGGCGTGTAGTAGGTTGTTCCGTCTTTTTTGTATCGTCCTAAATACTTCCCTGAACGGGTGACTATAGTCCCAAATCGGCGCATTTTTTACCTCCTGAAAAATTAGCGACATCTGCTATTTTTACCAGTTTAGTGTACCCATTAGTGCACCCAAATTTGCAAAAATGTGCTCAACTTTGCGTAAATTTGCAAAAATTTAATTGCTCAAACCCTAATAATATCAACAAAAAATCCCTTGAAGCTCAACGGTTTCAAGGGATAATGGCGGAGACAGAGTAGCGCAACTTCGTAAAGAAGTACTAGTGCCTGGAGCTACTAGCACTAACGATAAAGGTGAGGTTACTACTGAGCCGTCTACCACTGCTTATCAGTATATTGATTTACACGCTTCAGCAAGTGGCACTCTTAACTTAGCAGTTACGATAGGTCAGACGGTAAACGCTGGAGATACGATTGCTTCCGTACAGCCAGATAGTTACACTGCTTCGGGTACTATCAGCCCTGAACAAATGTATCGTTTACAAGACCTACCTAGCACTGCCACAATTTTAATTAACAACGGCCCTGCTCCTTTTGAGTGCACTAACTTGCGGGTATCTAATCCTCGTCCGAATGCGGGAGCAGCAAATAACGGTGAAACTAGCGGGGCAAGTGATGGAATTAAGCTATTGTGTAATGTGCCTAGCGAACAAAAAGTATTCCACGGGCTAAAAATCACGATGGAAGTAATTGCTGGACAAGCCACCGGCGTGCTCACCGTGCCTTTAACTGCAGTGGAAGGACGTTTTGAAGTAGGTGCAGTTTACATACCCGGAGATAAACCAGGTAATCCACAGCGGGTAGAAGTAGAACTAGGTATTTCTGACGATGAGCGTATCGAGATTAAATCCGGACTCACTGCCGAACAAGAAATCCTAGAATTTTTACCAGAAAATGCCAACTCCAATAGCGATATGCTAGAAGAAGGCATGGCAGAAGACGCTGGAGCACAAGGGTGATCCGATGCCGTTAATTAAACTAGAAAACGTCACGCGCTCAGTGCGTTTACCTGACGGTAGCGATTTACATATTTTAAGAGGCGTGAATTTAGAACTAGCTGCCGGAGAACACATCTCCATTGTGGGACGTTCCGGTACAGGAAAATCTACCCTCTTAAACATTATTGGTTTACTTGATAAACCAGATAGTGGGATCTACCAAGTGGCAGGAGAAGAGGTAGTTTCCTTATCTGAAACACAGTGCGCTAAGCTACGCGGTGATACTTTCGGATTTGTGTTCCAGCAATTCAACATTTTTCCTACTCGCACTGCGCAACAAAACGTGGAAGTGCCTTTGTTGTATGACGGCGGTGCTAAATTTTGGAAGCGTTCCCGCTTAACTGCCCAAATGCTGGATAGAGTAGGATTAGGCAATCGCTTAGACTCTTACCCTACCCAAATGTCGGGTGGTGAACAGCAGCGCATTGCTATTGCACGCGCTTTAGTGCGTGGGCCAAAAGTAATTTTGGCAGACGAACCAACGGGTGCACTCGACCCTGATACCGGCAATGCGGTAATGGAACTATTAGAAGAAGTAGCACGCGAAAATAATGCTGCCTTAGTCGTTATCACTCACGATATGAAAGTAGCAGCCCGTGCTCAGCGAATATTTTCTCTTGCAGACGGCAAACTGCATTTAGAAACCAACGCAGAGCAAGCCTTTGCCGTCACAGCTGATAAGGCAGAAAAGAAATTAGACCCAGAACCCCTCACCACAGCTCTACCAGATAGTTTTGTGGGCTTGCTGGAAAATAAAGAAAACCAGTCGGAAGAAGTGACTCCTGCCCGTCATTTAGAGATTAATAGTGAGGAGAAACCATGAGAGTAATAACCCCGCTAATTAGTCCGTTAATTGAAGCTTGGCAGGAAGTAAAAGTCCAGAAAGTACGAGTAGTTCTTTCCTTAATTGGTGTGGTAGCTGCAGTAGCCGCCATGAGCTATATCATGGCTCTAGGTGAATTGCAGTTGCAATCCTTCAAGGAAAACAATGAACGCCATGCTGGGCGTGATAAAACCTTGCAAATCATGGTGTATCAAGGCACAGATGAAGAATATGAAGTACTGCCAGACGGTAGTTTGATTGATCCGAAAACCGGAGCACTCATAGACCCAGAATCGCAGGCAGCAGAAAATTCGGAACTTTATCAGGACACAGAAAGTACCTTGAGCGCTCGCGATACCGGAAAAGTGCATGACCCTATTGGATTAGCTGTAGAAGAAGTAGCCCAACGCCTAGAAATTCCATATTGGACTCGTTCAAAGACGGAGGGTAAAAACTTCAAGGAATTTATCAAAGCCCAAGAAAGTGGAGAGTATCGCGGTAAACCTATCCAAAGCCTCCCAGATATAGACCCTAATCCTAATATTCAAGCAGTAGACCCAGCCTACGGCACGATTTTCCGCAGTAAATTATTAACAGGACGCTGGCTCACTGATAATGATGTGGAAGCCCGTGTTATCCCAGGAGTTATTTCGGAAAATATGTGGCGGTTAATGGGCACTCCGGATATTACTCAACCCATTATTTTAACCAGCACAGATGATGTGCCAGTGAAATTCCGTGTAGTGGGCGTATTAGAAAGACAGTACGAGTTTGAGACTCCTACTTTATATGTGCCTTATGAGTCTTGGCAGTGGATGCGTCCTGGAGGAATGACAGAGCCACCAGAAATGACCTTCTGGATTAGCCCAGACCAATACAAAGAAGCTAGAAAAGTAATCCCTTCCACCTTGAAATCTATTTTAGGAAAAGGATGGAATGTAGATGTATTAGAAGACAACTTCGCATCTTGGGTAACTGAAGAAATGCTCACCATGCAAAGAATCACTTTAGTGATTGGAGCAATCGTTATCTTCCTAGGAGCACTAGGACTACTGAACGTGGCAATCGTGACGGTGAAACAGCGTATGCGAGAAATCGGTATTCGCCGTGCTATGGGAGCTTCAGGTAGGCGTATCTTCTTCTCCGTATTTATGGAATCAGTGGTGGCAACGACTGTAGCTGGCATTATTGGGGTAATGTTGGCAGTAATTCTAGTACAGGTAGTGCCGTTAGAAACTTTCCAAATCTCCCTAGAAGAAGCACCTAAATTCCCAGTGGCAGCGGCTCTTTACGGAGTAAGCATATCGGTGGGAATTGGGGCACTGTGTGGAATCATTCCCGCATTCACCGCAGTACGTATTAAACCTATTGACGCTATTCGTTCTTAAAATATCAAGACTCAAATAGCTAGTTAATAAAAGGGCTGGAACAGAGAAATCTGCTCCAGCCCTTTTAAGTATTTAAGGTGATAAACCAGCAAGGCTTAAACCCTGTCAGGTTCATTTTGTTTAAACTTCCAAATACTTACAAGCGGCTACAGTAATAAAATTATGGGAATTAATTAAAACCGTGCTCGCCACAACTGATTTGGCACTGGCAAATCACTGGCTGGTACTCGCAACTCGCTAGCGGCTTTTGCTGCCCAATGCGGATTAGCTAAAGCAGCCCGTCCAATGGAAACAGCATCAGCTTGTGCAGTATGCAAAATAGTTTCCGCCTGCACGGCATCTTGAATCATGCCCACAGTAGATACCGTCACCTGCGGATTAGCCAAAGATTGTTTAATCTGCGTAGCTAGAGGTACTTGATAGCCAAAACCAATCGGAATAGCTTGCAAAGGCGATAAGCCACCACTAGAAATATCCAGCCAAGTAAAGCCGTAATCCTCTACCAAAATACGCAATAACTCTGCTGATTCTGCTTCCGTCCAGCCGTTTTCCACCCAATCAGTAGCACTTAAACGGATACCGAGCACCTTATTAGTAGGCCAAACTTGCGCTACTGCTTGGGCAATCTCCAGTAAGAATCTACTACGGTTAGCGAAACTACCCCCATATTCATCGGTACGATTATTAGTAAGTGGTGAAAGGAACTGGTGAATCAAATAGCCATGCGCAGCGTGTAATTGGATAGCATCATAACCAGCTAAATCTGCTCGTTTAGCTGCCTGCGCGAAATCTTGCACAATTTG
The DNA here is from genome assembly GCA_945874735.1 of uncultured Arcanobacterium sp. Classification (GTDB taxonomy): domain Bacteria; phylum Actinomycetota; class Actinomycetes; order Actinomycetales; family Actinomycetaceae; genus Arcanobacterium_A. The sequence goes on from CAMCHI010000039.1 coordinate 6,080, forward strand.
GGCAATTTCTCTGGTAGAAAGCTGGTGCGGGGTAGCCAGCTCTGCGCTTACTGGTTTATCACCAGCCGATACGACTTCCCAACCGCCGTCTTTTTCTGGCAAAGTAACAGGGCTTACTCCAGGAAACCAGGGGGGAGTAGCACCCTTACCGCCTGCGTGCCCTAACTGCACAGCCATTTTAGCGCCGTATTGATGTGCAAAATTTACAATCTGACTGTGGGCTGTTAGCTGCTCATCATTCCATAGCCCTAAACAAAATGGAGTGATACGTCCCCTTGGTTCCACACCCGTAGCTTCTACCGTGATTAACCCGAAACCACCAGCAGCATAAGCGCCATAATGCATGAGATGCCAATCGGTTGCAACGCCGTCTTGCTTAGCTACGCTATATTGACACATCGGGGCAACAATAGCGCGATTACGTAAACTTACCCCCGCTCCGCTGCGAGTACTTAAAGTTAATTCACTAAATAATTTACTGCCCATTTTTAACCTCAGATTTTTACCTAAGACCGTTAAGTTACCTTATTTGCAAAATTGGTAACTTGTAAGAATTTCCTACTAAGAGCTGTATATTTGCAGAAAAATCTGTCAATATACTCTTTTATTCTAAGCCTTAGCTAGAGAGCTTCCCTAATAGCTTTTCTGCTTAATTTCTAAAACTCATCTTCTGTTCTGTTAGACTATAACGAGCGTTGTAAGGTGGCAAATCTAGCAACGCTATTTTTATAGATACGGAATTAGAGATATATGACGCAAAAACTAACTGAGGGCAATCCTCGTAAACTAATTTTCTTCTATATGTTGCCGTTGCTAGTAGGTAATTTAGTGCAACAAATCTACAGCTTGGCAGATACATTCATAGTGGGAAGATTTATTGGCTCACAAGCCTTGGCGGGGGTAGGTTCAGTATCTACCATTATGTTTTTAGTGTTCGGATTTGCCATCGCCTCTATGTCTGGTCTCACTATTCCAATGGCGCAAAAATTCGGGGCAAACGATTTAGACGGAGTGCGCCGTTCTTTTGCCGCCGGCATGGTGTTAGCAACTCTAATCGCAGCAGTAATCACAGTGGTAGGCACGGTGTTTAGCCGTCCTATCTTACAATTAATGAACACGCCTGCAGATATTATTGGCTACGCGCACGACTACCAATTTTGGGTATTTTGCGGTGCGTTTGCCTTAGTTGGTTACAACTTTCTCTCTAGCGTACTGCGAGCTTTAGGTGATTCACGCACTCCGCTTTATTTTTTAGCGTTCGCATCGGTAGTAAATATCGTATTAGACCTAATTTTTATTGTTAATTTTCATCTAGGGGTGACAGGGGCAGCAGTGGCGACCGTGATTGCTATGTTGCTTTCATGTGTGCTGTGTTTAGGTTATATTTTCTGGAAAGTTCCAGTATTGCGGGTAAAACGCAGTGATTTTTGCGCTCCTTTTGCTGAGTATTGGGAACAGTTGCGACTAGGTTTACCTATGGGTTTGCAATCTTCAGTAATTGCCATTGGCACTATCACTATTCAAGTTGCGTTAAATCACGAGGGTAGTGCGATGGTGGCTGCCTATACTGCCGCGCAACGGATTGAACAATTGGCATTGTTTCCGTTCCTGTCTTTCGGGATTTCGGTGGGAGTTTTTGCTGCACAAAATCTTGGAGCGATGAAGCATGAGCGAATCTGGGAAGGTGTAAAAGAAACGTGTAAAATGTCTGCCCTATACGGGGTGGTAATTAGCACGATTTTGCTGTGTTTCTCTGGTGCTTTAGTGGGAACGTTTTTCGGGGAGAATGCCACGGCAGAAATTGTGTGGCTAGGTCAGCTTTATTTATATGTGACGGTT
>CAMCHI010000040.1 GCA_945874735.1 uncultured Arcanobacterium sp.
GGCGAGTGCGCGGGCAACGGGGTTGGATTACAGAAACTTCCGGTTTGTCGCAAAGTGAATTATTGCAACAACTTATTATGCAAGTTTATGGGGTGTTTGCTCAGCAAAATACTGTTTCACGCGCTGCGCCTAGCAGTGTAGATGATGTGGCGCATACAGCTTTGCAAGCTATTCCGCGTCAGATTTGGTTACCAGAAGCGCCAGCGGACGAAGGAGCATTGCTGCAGTGGTTGCAGCAGCTGAAAGGGGCTGCGGTGCAGTTTGTGACTCCGCAGCGCGGAGCGAAAGCCAGCTTGTTAGATACGGTGCAATTAAATGCGAAGCAGGCTTTACAACGACATAAAATACACCGTTCTAACGACATTACGCAGCGTTCTTTGGCGTTGGAGGAGTTGCGTAGTGGTTTGCAGTTAGCGCGTGCTCCATTACGTATTGAATGTTTTGACATTTCTCATACGCAAGGCACTCATCAAGTAGGTTCGATGGTGGTGTTTGAAGATGGCGTGCCTAAGAAAGCTGATTATCGTATTTTCCATATCCAGGGTGAAAAAGGTGTGGGAGCATTAGATGATACTAGTGCTTTAGCAGAGGTGTTGAGACGGCGTTTAAGCAGGTTAAAGGAAGATTTACCGTTTAAAGAAACAACATTGGTTGCGGAAAATAAGCCAGTAAACACGTTAAGAGACGAACCAGGAAACGCGGTAGGAAATAATTTAGATAACTCCCAGTCACATTCGACAAAGGATTTGGAATCTGTAGGGCAAAGCTCAGATTTTTCCGTCCCTAAATTTGCTTATCGTCCTGATTTATTGGTGGTCGATGGTGGTTTAGCGCAAGTGAATGCTGCATATAAAGTAGTGCAAGAGTTTGCCGCAGATATTGCGGTGATTGGTTTAGCTAAACGCTTGGAAGAAATTTGGTTGCCGGAGACGGATTTTCCGGTGATTTTGTCACGCACTTCGCCAGCTTTATATATGTTGCAGTTTTTACGTGATGAGTCGCATCGTTTCGCAATCACACATCATCGCAAAAAGCGCACTAAAGCTATGACGGTTTCGCGGCTAGATACTATTCCCGGCTTAGGACAGCATAAACAGAAAGCTCTTTTACGGCATTTTAAGTCGGTAAAGCAGATCCAAGCAGCCAGCGTAACAGAATTGACGCAAGTTCCCGGAATTGGGCCAAAACTAGCTGCTGTGATTTTTCAGCATTTGCAAGAAGCTTAATAGGTATATGTCTGAAATGTTGTGAACTCAAATAATTTAGGCAGGTATTGTTATCTATATTGGGAATGTATTTTCGTGCATCTCATGGCACGATAGGAGTATGAATAATTTTGCCGATCCTGATTTAGCTTCCCAGATTGCTCGTTTCGCTAATGCTGATACGTCTGCGCCAGAGGAGTTAGCCAGCAGCGAAAACACCTCAGAAATGCCTGAAATATTATTGATTAGTGGAATGTCGGGAGCGGGTCGTAGTCACGCGGGAGCAACTTTAGAGGATTTGGGTTGGTATGTGATTGATAATCTGCCTCCCAGACTATTGATGTCTTTAGCAAAATTATTTTTAACTTCTGGCAGTAGTATTTCTAAACTAGCCTGCGTAGTTGATGTGCGTTCGGGAGAGTTTTTTCAAGAGCTAGTATATGAATTAGGTAAGTTACGGGAAGCAAGTATTAATTACCGTATTTTATTTTTAGATACTGACGATAAAACTTTGGTGCGACGCTTTGAGTCGGTACGCCGTCCACACCCGTTACAAGGTGCAGGTTTGCTGTTAGATGGTATCAGTAAAGAACGGCAAATGTTAGCAGAGTTGCGTACCATAGCTGATTGGACGATTGATACTTCCAAACTTTCTATCCATGATTTAGCGCGTACTTTACGTAATAATTTAGCTACTAAAGCGCAGGCGAAAACTAATTTTACGGTGATGAGTTTTGGGTTTAAGTATGGTTTGCCTTTAGATGCGGATCATGTGGCAGATGTGCGATTTTTGCCCAACCCTTATTGGGTAAGTGAATTGCGGGAATTAACGGGTAAGGACGAGCCTGTGCGTGATTTTGTGTTGAATTTGGAAGGGGCGCAAAGTTTTGCCCAGAATTATGCGCAGTTGTTGGCAAACTTAACTGCAGGTTATGAGCATGAGTTGAAGTCCTATGTGACGGTAGCCATCGGCTGTACAGGTGGTAAACACCGCTCGGTGGCCATCTCGGAGGAAGTTTCGCGTTTGTTGCGAGAGCAAGGCATTGCGGTGCGCACCATTCATCGAGATTTGGGACGAGAGTAGGTGTTAATGACTTCCTATTTGCAAGGTTCACGTGGGCCGAAAGTGGTGGCTCTCGGGGGTGGGCATGGTTTATATGCTTCTTTAAGTGCGCTAAAGCATTTGACTCGTAATATTACTGCAATCGTGACGGTAGCTGATGATGGTGGTTCGTCAGGGCGTTTACGGCAAGAGTTTGATGTTTTACCGCCTGGCGATTTACGGATGGCTTTATCGGCTTTATGTAATGATGACGAGTGGGGGCAGACGTGGCGAGATGTATTACAGTATCGTTTTAGTTCGCAAGGTGATTTGGACCGTCATTCTTTAGGTAATCTGCTTATCACTGGTATTTGGGATTTGCTAGGGGACGACATAGCTGGATTAGATTTAGTGGGTCGTTTGCTAAATATTAAAGGGAAAGTAATCCCGATGGCTAGTGTGCCTTTAGCAATTGAAGCAGATACTTATACTTCTCAGGGAGTGGAAACTATCTATGGGCAGCATAGAATAGCTACCGCTAATGTGCCAATTGCGCAGGTGCGAATTACTCCTAGTGCTCCGCCAGTGCCAGAGCAAGCGTTGCAAGCGATTATGGAGGCAGATTGGGTTATTTTCGGGCCTGGTTCGTGGTTTACTTCAGTGTTGCCACATCTAATAGTGCCTGATTTACATACTGCTTTAGCTGCTACGCAGGCGCGTCGGTTGTTGGTGTTTAATTTGGCGGCTGATTCGGAAACTCCTTTGATGCGCAATATAGATTTTTTACATTCTTTTATGAATTACGCCCCAGATATTCGTTTGGATGCAGCGCTGTTGGATTTGCAAGCCGTGGGAGTAGAGCAAGAGTTTTTTGCTTTAGCTCAGCAGTGTGGTTTGCAAGTGTTGCAGCGTAATATCGTTGATCCGAAGAATTTACTGTGCCATGATCCACTTTATCTGGCTGCGGCTTATCGGGAACTTTTTGTACAATCTCAATAGCATTAGTTGAAATTTTAACTAGGGAGCAAAGTTTTATGCCTGCTTTAACTACATCGGTAAAAGATGAGATTTGTGGAATTTATCCACAGTTAGCTACTTCTATGGTGGCTGAAATCTCTACGATGTTTCGCTTTGCGGGAGGATTGCAAATTAATTCTGGCATAGTGAGTTTGCAGGCAGAATTGACCCACCCTGGAGCTGCTCGTCACTTATGGGAGTTAGTGCGTAAAGTTTACAATGTTGAAGCTGATTTGGTAGCTGTGCGCAACTCTATGCGTAATGGTAATCATTATTTACTGCAAATTAGCACTAATGGGGAGAGGATTGCGCGTCGGATTGGCTTGCTAGATGCTAAGGGACGGTTGGTGCGTGGTTTAGCTCCGCAGATTGTGGCTGGTTCTAAAGCAGATGCTGCGGCAGCTTGGCGAGGAGCGTTTTTAGCGCGAGGTACTTTGTTGGAGCCGGGTAGAAATGCGGCTTTAGAAGTTACGTGCCCTTCTTTGGAAGCTGCTTATGCTATTGGTGGTTTAGCACGGCGTATGGATATTCCATATCGGGCTAGGGAGTCGCGGGGAGCTCATCGGGTAGATATTCGCGAAGGTGATGCTATTTCGGCGATGTTGGCTCGGATTGGTGCTAATGATGCGGTGTTGGCTTGGGAGCAGTTGCGTACTGAACGGGAAGTGCATGGGGCTGCTAATCGTTTAGCTAATTTCGATGATGCTAATATGCGCCGTAGTGCTGATGCGGCAGTGGTGGCTGTGATTCGGGTGAAGCGGGCTTTTGAGATTTTAGGCGATGATATTCCAGCTAATTTGCGTGAAGCAGGGGAGTGTCGGATTAAGTATCCGGAAGATTCTTTGAATTTATTAGGGGAGCGTCTAAATCCGGTAGCTACTAAAGATGCGGTGGCTGGTAGGTTGCGTCGCTTAAATACTATGGCTGATAAGCGGGCGGCAGAATTGGGTATTCCTAATACTTTAGACGCTGTAGCGGAAGTGGAAAAGAATTTATTGGAGAATTTATAAGCGTGGTTTGGTTGATTTTCCGCGCTATTTACGAGTTGTTTCACTTCAGGGTTAGGCTTGCGTTTGGGGTAAGTTTTGTCTAGTTCTAAGCTGTAGGTGAAAGTTATATCGCATTCTGCCCTTTAGTCCTTTGTAATGCAGGTCATTAGGTATAAAATAGATACGAACCGAGAGTTGTCTTCTTTGGATAGCTGTCGTGAAGTCGTTTGGCGTTGTTAAACGAATCAATACCATATGAAGTGCATTCTTGCACAAGGAGGATTAGAGTGACTATTCGCGTTGGTATCAACGGATTTGGCCGTATTGGTCGTAACTTCACCCGTGCAGTACTAGCTGCAGGTGCAGATATTGAGATCGTAGCTGTAAATGATCTTACTGATAACAAGACCCTTGCTCACTTGCTAAAGTATGATTCCATTCTTGGTAAGCTCGAAGATGAGGTAACTTACTCTGATGACGCTATCACTATTGGCGGCAAGGAAATTAAGGCTCTCGCAGAGCGCAACCCAGCTGATCTTCCATGGGGTGAACTAGGCGTAGACATCGTAATTGAATCTACTGGTCGTTTCACTAATGCTGAAGATGCTAAGGCACACATTGCTGCTGGCGCAAAGAAGGTTATCATCTCCGCTCCAGCTAAGAACGAAGATGCTACTTTCGTAGTAGGCGTTAATGAAGGTGACTACGATCCAGCTAAGCACCACATCATCTCTAACGCTTCTTGCACCACCAACTGCCTAGCTCCACTAGCTAAGGTGCTAAATGATGCATTTGGTATTGAAAAGGGTCTAATGACCACCGTACACGCTTACACCGCTGACCAGAACTTGCAGGACGGCCCACACTCCGACCTACGTCGTTCCCGTGCAGCTGCACTAAATATCGTACCAACCAAGACCGGTGCTGCAGCAGCAGTTGCTTTGGTACTTCCAGAGCTTAAGGGCAAGTTTGATGGTTATGCGCTTCGCGTACCAACCCCAACCGGTTCTGCTACCGACCTTACCTTCGATGCTTCTCGTGAAGTTACCGTAGAAGAAGTAAATGCTGCAGTTAAGGCTGCTGCTGAAGGTCCACTAAAGGGTATCTTGGCTTACACCGAAGATCCAATCGTTTCTAAGGACATTGAAACCGATCCACACTCGTCGATTTTCGATGCTGGTCTAACCAAGGTAATTGGCAACCAGGTAAAGGTTGTTTCTTGGTACGACAACGAATGGGGTTACTCCAACCGTCTAGTAGACCTAGCTGTTCTAGTAGGCTCCAAGCTCTAATTAGTAAAGCTAATTAGTTGATAGCTTAGGAAGTAATTTATGAGGGTGCCTGTACTTACTCTAAGTGCGGGCACCCTCAGTCACTCACGCCACTATTAGTTATAAAGGATTGTAATGAGAACCATTGATTCGCTGGGTGATCTTACCGGCAAGAAAGTTTTTGTACGTTCTGATTTCAACGTGCCATTAGATAGCGAAAAGAACATCACTGATGATGGTCGTATTCGTGCTGCGCTACCTACTCTAAATCGTTTACTAGCAGCAGGCGCTAAGGTAATCGTAGCTGCTCATATGGGTCGTCCTAAGGGGCAAGTAAATCCAGATTATTCTCTGGCTCCAGTAGCTGCTCGCTTGGGCGAACTACTAGGTAAGCCAGTAACTTTAGCGGCAGACACTGTAGGAGCAGACGCGCAGGCACGCGCTGCTGAGCTTGCTGCCGGTGAAGTGTTATTACTGGAAAATGTGCGTTTTGATCCGCGTGAAACTTCTAAAGTAGATGCAGAGCGGGAAGAACTAGCTAAAGAATATGCAGCTTTGGCTGATGTATTTGTATC
>CAMCHI010000041.1 GCA_945874735.1 uncultured Arcanobacterium sp.
ACCAGGTGCTCTACCAACTGAGCTAAGAGTCCGATAAAGACTATACGCAGATTTTTGGTTTACGTCAAAATAAAAACCCGTTTATCCAAAAGTGAGAGCTGGAAAACTAAAATTAAGACAAACAATGTATAGACCATATATGCAAGAAACATACTAAAAAGGCTTCTGTTTCCAGAAGCCTTTTGGTAGTGGACCCTACCGGACTCGAACCGATGACAACCTGGGTGTAAACCAGGTGCTCTACCAACTGAGCTAAGAGTCCGATAAAGACTATACGCAGATTTTATGAAGAGGTCAAAATTATTCTCTAAATATGTTCCACGCCACTTAAGTCGTGCTCTATTTACTCAGTAAGAAGATTCAGCGTTTCCCGCAAAACACCCAGAAAATGCCATGTGTGCTTTAATTAGCGACCGCGTGCCACAATATGAAAAACCGTCCACTTACTAGGTAAACCTATAGTAGTAGTAACGGTTTGCCCCGCCACCTTAGCAGCATCATTTACTTCTGAGGCAGGCACATATAATTCTTGCTTTGCTGATGGTACACACAGCCAGATATTCCCCGCCCCACCAGCTAAGCTGGCTGCACAATCCACCAGATAATCGCTTAAATCATCCACATCACCATCATCGCTGCGCCACCAAACTAAAACTGCGTCAGCCGCACCCCGATAATCTTCATCTTCCATTTCTGCCGAGATTAAATCTTCAATCTCGTCACGCAAATCGAAATCGACATCATCGTCATATCCAAATTCTTGCACCACATTATCTAGGCTTAAACCTAAAGAGATACCGGAGTAACTACCGGAGCTACCGGACACTATCCAACCGACCTTTCCATATAAAATTAAGCAAACTATCTGTATTGCTACAACTATATTGACACAAATAGTGCTCTCTCGCACAGTTAATACTGGGCAAGCCGAAAATTTTTATTAAAACGTGACATCTTACCTACCCTAATCCCTTAATTTAGGTAGGTCATGCGTCCTATATTGGGGTAAATTAGACTACGTAACTTACAAAACTTTATAAGAACACGCCTAGAAAATGTCTTAGCCAAAGCAGGCTAGTTTTCTGGGTCAATCTTATTAAGTAACCCCATAAGTATCCACACTTATGGCACAGTAAAGAAAAGGGATTAGCGGTGAATCAAGTACCGATACGACCACTGATTAACGGTATTCTAAGTCAAGTACCTGACGTCGATCACGAAGAGACCCAAGAGTGGATAGATTCCATCGACGGCTTAATCAATGCTCAAGGAGAACAGCGCGCACGCTATCTGCTCATGGCAATGGAACGCCGAGCACGTGAACGTGGAGTGCAACTACCTGGAAACCTAGTAACTCCTTATGTAAACACTATCGGTATTGACGATGAACCATACTATCCAGGAGATGAAAAACTAGAAAAAGAAATTCGCCGTTGGGTGCGCTGGAATGCCGCCGTAATGGTGACTCGTGCACAGCGTCCAGGATTAGCCGTAGGTGGACACATCTCCTCCTTCGCCGCGCAAGCCACTCTATATGAGGTAGGACAAAACTGGTTCTTCCGCGGTAAGAATCATGCCGGCGGTGGCGACCACGTATTCTTCCAGGGACACTCCTCCCCTGGTAACTACGCTCGCGCTTTCTTAGAAGGACGTCTAAGCGAAGCAGACTTAGACTCCTTCCGGCAGCAAGTATCCCGCCAATCAGGCGGAAAAGGTCTCCCCTCCTACCCACACCCCCGCCAAATGGAAGATTTCTGGGAGTTCCCTACCGTTTCCTTAGGTTTAGGCCCAGTATCTGCTATCTATCAGGCTTGGTTTAACCGCTATCTAAACGAACGTGGCATTAAAGATACCAGCGAACAGCGTGTTTGGGCATTCATGGGCGACGGCGAAATGGACGAAGTAGAATCTCGCGGCCTACTACACTTAGCAGCCTCCCAAAACCTAGACAACCTCACTTTCGTAGTGAACTGTAATTTACAACGCTTGGACGGCCCAGTACGCGGTAATGGTCAGATTATCCAAGAGCTAGAGGCTTCATTCCGCGGAGCAGGCTGGAATGTAATCAAGGTAATTTGGGGTCGAGAATGGGACGAACTCTTACTAGCCGACAAAGACCGCGCCCTAGTAAACATCATGAACAACACTCTTGATGGTGACTATCAGACTTTCAAAGCTAACGACGGTGCATATGTGCGTGAGCACTTCTTCGGACGCGATCCACGCACTAAAGCAATGGTGGCAGACTGGTCGGACGAAAAGATTTGGAGCCTGAAGCGAGGTGGACATGACTTCCGTAAAGTTTATGCCGCTTACAAGGCTGCAGAAGCGCATAAAGATCAGCCAACCGTAATTCTGGCACACACCATTAAAGGCTATACTCTTGGTTCTAACTTCGCGGGTAGAAATTCCACTCACCAAATGAAGAAGTTAAACTCTGACGACTTGAAGCTATTGCGTGACACTCTCGAATTAGATTTCACCGATGCACAGCTCGATGATCCATACCATGCTCCATATATCAAGCCGGCAGAAAACAATCCTGCTCTTGAATATATGTTTGACCGACGCCGAGAGCTAGGCGGCTTCTTGCCGTCCCGTCGCGTAGTAGAGCAAGGTATTGCCTTACCTGCAGATAAAATCTTTGACGGCTTAAAGCGTGGCTCTGGCAAGCAAAAAGTAGCTACCACAATGGCATTAGTGCGTCTGATTAAGGATTTAGTGCGCGATAAGGACTTCGGACATCGTCTAGTGCCTATCATTCCAGATGAGGCACGCACTTTCGGATTGGATTCCCTCTTCCCTTCCGCCAAGATTTTCAACGTACACGGACAGCATTACACTGCTGTAGACTCCGATTTACTTCTGTCTTATAAGGAATCAGAAAAGGGACAAATTCTCCATACAGGTATTACTGAAGCTGGTTCCAATGCTGCCTTTACCGCTGTAGGTACTTCCTATGCCACGCATGGAGTACCCATGGTGCCACTCTACATTTTCTATTCCATGTTTGGTTTCCAGCGCACCGGTGATCAGTTCTGGCACGCTGCCGACCAATTAGCGCGCGGATTCATCGTGGGCGCCACCGCTGGTAGAACTACACTAGCCGGTGAAGGTTTGCAGCATTTAGACGGACATTCGCACGTTATTGCTTCTACTAATCCAGCCATCGTGCAATACGATCCAGCTTATGCCTACGAAATTCGGCATATCATGAAAGACGGCATTGTACGTATGTATGGTGATGGCAGCGATGGACGTGATCAAAACGTAATGTATTACGTGACTGTTTACAATGAGCCTATCTACCAGCCAGAAGAACCAGAAAATGTGGACGTAGAAGGTATCTTAAAGGGTATTTATCAAGTAGATGCCCCAGAAGGTGATGGTCATCGCGTACAGCTCTTGGCCTCTGGCGTAGGCGTTCCTTGGGCACGTCAAGCACGAGAAATGTTACGTAATGATTGGGGTATCGCTGCTGGCGTATGGTCGGTTACTTCTTGGTATGAGTTGCGTAAAGATGGTTTAGAAACCGATAACCATAATTTCCTCCACCCAGAAGAACAGCCACGGGAAGCATTCCTTACTGCCCGCTTAAAGCACGCAGAAGGCCCATTCATCGCCAGCTCTGACTGGGAAACCCAAGTACACGACGCTATTCGTCCTTGGGTGCCTGGAGCTTACTACACGTTAGGTGCTAATGGTTTCGGCTTCTCTGATACGCGCCCAGCTGCACGCCGTCACTTGAAGATTGACGCTGCCTCTATCGTGGTTAAAGCATTGCAAGCTCTAGCAGATCAAGGCAAGATTGATCGGGCAGTGGTAAAACAGGCTATCGACAAGTACGACCTATTCAATCCAAACGCTGAAATGCTAAACCAGGTGGTTCCTAACCTAGAGGAAGAATAAACATCTAGCTAACTACCGATATTAGCTTTAGGGGTGGGTAACTTAGTTACCCACCCCTAAAAATATGTATAAAATAGAATTTCAGAATATTAAAAGTTATAAGCAAAAAACAAAAAGTGGTGAATATGAGAGAGCACACTATATATAAACACGCCACTGTATTCTAAATACCCACTAATTTATTTCTAAAGTTTTATAGCTATAAAGTGAGTTTGTGTTTTGTTTGTCTTGATTTTTGTATTATTTTTCTCTTTAGCTTTGCGCTCTTTTCATTTCCTCTCCTACCTTTCTCCTTTTACGATTCTTTTGTATTTTAGTTGTACTTATTGTCTTAATAAATTTGTATAAAATTATTTTTATAGGGGCCTACCTTTACAGGTAAGCCCCTATGTTAGTTCGCTCTAAGTTAATGCGTGTTAAGCATTTTCTTTGCGACGTCTGCGCAACAATGCCATAAGCATCGTACCAATTAGCAGCAGTAATGACGCAAAGGTTACTAGACGTTCTACGCTAATTCCTGTAGCAGCTAACTTAGCACGTAGTACTGCATCATGTTTAGCGCCCACGAATTTAAGGCCATTAATGGCAGTTAGGCCTTGAAGCAATGCATTTGCTACCTCAGAATTAGAACCAGCAGCCATGATTTTCGCTTTTGCTTCCGCTAAAGCTTTGTCAATAGCTTCTTTAGCTGCCCGCTTTTCTGCATCAGTTAAGGAATCATCTGCATCAATAGCATCTTTACGAGCCTGAGCAGCCTGCTCCAACTTTTCTAATGCAGCAGCTTTAACTAGCCCTACCGTTTCTATTTCAGATATAGCAGTTAGACCATCTAGTAATGCTTGTTCTACTTGCGCATCTGTGCCTGCCTTTGTCACGTTCTCTTTAGCTAACGTAAGTGCTTGATCTACTAAATCCTTAGCAGCCTGCTTCTCCTCCGTGGTTAATGCGCCATCAGCATCAATAGCATCCTTACGAGCCTGAGCAGCCTCATCCAAATCACTATTAGCAGCCGGCTTAGC
>CAMCHI010000042.1 GCA_945874735.1 uncultured Arcanobacterium sp.
ATATCCCCACCCAACTTAAACACATCCCCACCCAACAACACTCTTCCAACAACCCGATCCCCTCACAACACCCCCTTTTAAACAACAAAACACCAGAGCAATTTATAAACCAGAATACCTACGCCATTTAAGAGGTATAAGATATTTGTGAGTTACTGTAATCAGGGCAGGGCTCACAGTTGTTGTAGCAATATTAGCTGGTTAATGAACCGTCATTGGTGAAATATTAGTCGGATATTTTCTGTTGCTTTGCTTGCGACTTCCTTCTTTATTCTTGCCAGAACCATAGTATTTATATCCTAGATACTCACCTATCATCTAATAATCTTCAGCAACCTCTAGATAGGAATAGCATTAATTAATCTTGCTAAGATACAAAACAATTTAAAGCTTCACCTACAAAACAACAAAAATCACAACCCCTCCCTCTGGTATCTAACGTGAAACACTAGGTATTCTTAATAATGTACTATGCTTTTATAATTGAACCGCGAGGATTAAATGTCTGAAAATACTTCCTATAACAAGTCAAATGCTGCACACAGTGAGACATCCTCGGGGTGGAAGCCAGCACGTAAAAACGACTCTGCTCGTTCCGGACGAAAAGAATATACGCGGAGCAGTGCTGAACGTTCTTCGTCCCAATTCAGAAGCGAAGATAGATACGCTACGCAAAGTGAATCCGGAAAAACTGGACGTTCCCAAAGAAATGGACATCGTTCTCGGTCGCGTAACGGTCAATCCGGTACCGAGCGTGAAAACTGGCGGGAGAGTCGTAACGGGCAAGAAAGAGCAGAATATCGGGGCAAACGCCGACACGGATCTGGGGGAGATTATATTACCTCTGGTAAAAAACGCTATTGGTCTAGTGAAGATGAAGCACGCGGAGGTGTGCAAAGCAGTAACCCTGGTTACGGTAAAGAAAAACATCGCGGTGAATATTTAGCCTCTGATAACAGAAACAACCGTAGAGATAGAAGTGATAAAGCACGAGGTGAACGCCTTCATGATCGGGATAGAGAGCGTTCCTATGGCCGCGGAGGAGAACGCCGTTCATCCTTTAATAATGAACGCGGTGGACAGCGTAATCACCCCGAACCAAATCTCCAACGGCAACGTCGCACAGAAGCACAGCGGTTACAAGCAGAGATTCCGGTCTCGATTACTCCTGATTCTTTAGATACTGCTATCCGTAGTCGTCTACGCAGCTTAAATAAAGAAAATGCGGAAATAGTGGCACGGCATTTAGCATACGCCGGAGAAATGTTAGATATTGATCCAGAAGTAGCCTACGTACACGCTAAAGCTGCTTTCCAGCGGGCTGCGCGTATTGACGTAGTACGAGAGGCCTTAGGAATTACAGCATACGTAACTGGACGTTACAGTGAAGCTTTAAGTGAATTGCGCACTTATCGACGTATGAGTGACGACTATAGTCATATTCCTTTGGAAGCTGATGCAGAACGAGGATTAGGCCGTTCTGAAAAAGCACTCCAATTTATTTCCGGTATTCCGTTAAATAGATTAGCTCCTGCAGCGAAAGTAGAACTAGCACTAGTGGCTTCTGGGGCGCGTGCAGACATCGGAGAATCAGAGGCTGGTTTATCCGTGTTAGAAAAAATACGAGTAGAAATGCTAGATACGGAATTAGCTGCTCGGGTGCAATTAGTAAAAGCAGAACGCTTAACAGAATTAGGACGTACCAGTGAAGCAGAGCAATTACGAGCAGAATGGGAAGCTAAGCTAGATAGCGTACAGTTCTCCGGGGACGTGTTATTAGATTTAGACGATATGTTAGACGATATTGACGTAGCTAGCTTGCAAAAAGCAGACCAGGCTACGCAAACAAGCGTTTCGTCAGAAGATATTGTTCCTCGGACAGAAACTATATCGTCTTCCGTTGATTCTGCAGAAGTAATATCCCCAAGTGCGGATGAATTAGAAAATGCCGATATAGTTACGAAGCAAACCATGCTAGATACCAAAGAAAACGTGCAGGAAAACTCGGAGTTAGCTCAAGCTTTGGCAGAAATAGATGATATAGAAGCAGAACTACTAGCTAGCTTAGAAACTGACCCTGATTTTACAGACGCAGACGAATAAGGTGAACGATATGTATGCTGCACAGTGTGCTCCAAAAGCTTTAATTGATAATTTCGATGGATTGTTCCTAGATCTAGATGGAGTGTGCTATTTAGGAGCAAAACTAGCACCCAATGCAGATACAGCTTTAGCGGCAGCTAAAGAACGCGGAGCTAAAGCATTTTATATCACCAATAATTCTTCCCGTACTCCAGTGGTTATTGCTGAGCATCTTACCCGAATTGGGATACCTACCCAGCCAGAAACCGTGGTAAATTCTGCCCTAGCTGCCGTAGCAGAATTTAAGGCAGATATTCCGGCAGGGGCAAAAGTACTAGCAGTAGGGGGAATTGGTATTAAAGAAGCTCTTGCTAACGCAGGATATGAGGTAGTTACTTCCGCTGACGACCAGCCGGTAGCTGTATTACAAGGTTTGAGTGAAGATGTGGGCTGGGCACAACTTTCTGAAGCAGTAATAGCTATTAAAGCAGGTGCACAGCATTTTGCTACCAATTTAGACGGAACTTTACCTAAAGAACGCGGAGAAATGATTGGTAATGGTTCGCTAGTAGCAGCCGTAACTAACGCTACCCAGCTTCCAGTACGTGCCTCTGGTAAGCCTTATCCGTTCATTTATCATTACGCAGCAGAAATATCTGGACTTACTCACCCATTAGCGGTAGGCGATCGCTTAAATACGGATATAGCGGGAGCAGTAGCAGCAGGTATTCCGTCTTTACACGTATTAACAGGCGTATCTCAAGCTCGCGAAGTAGTGTTGGCCAGCGCAGAAGAACAGCCCACTTTCTTAGCTTTCGATATGGAAGCCTTAAATCAGCCGTATCCAGAGATTGAAAAAGTAGGTAAGGTCTGGCAAACGCAAGATGCAGCAGTAAAAATAAACGAAACAGTCGTAGATAAAATGCTTGTGTTACAACTGGTATTTGCTGGACGTACTTTATACCTTACTGAAACAGGCGCTAAGCAGGTTGCTGACGACGTAAAATTAGCAGAATTACGCACCGATAATAATATAGAAAACGCAGAAGCGGACGTGCTTAAGATGCTGACTGGTGCCCAAGATTTAAGCATCTTTACTTTATGTTTAGATGAGTATAGAGTTTTAGCGCAAGCCGTTTGGGAATACCGTGCAAAGCAAGAAGCTGCTCTAGCTCAGAAAGCAGCTTTACATACCACAGACCATAATGCTGCTTTCTTAAGCACAACGGCTAACTACTTAAAGATTTTGGAATCATTACCAGTTTTACAAGTGGAGTAGGCAAGTAGCGCTATTCTTAAAATCTATATGCAATATAGTTAGATAACAGTGCAATTACTATCCAGCTTATATAGCGTAAGACTTTTAAGATAGTTTTCCACAAAACGGTTGCAAGGAACTATAGCCGGGCAGATTAGGTAAAATATATGTTAAATGAAAGCGATGCTGCAGCAAATGGAGTAGAAGTGGCACAGCCGGATAATTTAACTCGCTCAACGTTAAGTAATACTAATGCGGGAAATTCTACTGGAATAACCCCAGCAGTTTTAGCGCCAAAAAATGATTTGCAGGCTTTAGATAATTATCCAGAACTACCCACAGCAGAGAAGATAGAAGTATTAGAAGAAGTATTATCTAACCTCACTAAGAGTTTAAGTAGGACGCAAATTTAGTATGGCCAACTTGATACGGGTAGATGCAGAACTGGTTAGACGCGGCTTAGTTAGTTCCCGCACGGAAGCCGCTAAATTAATACATGCAGGCGAGGTATTATTAGACGGAGTGGTAGTGGTAAAACCTGCCCGACAAATGAACCCCGCCCAAGCTTTAATAGTGAAACGTGCTCCCGCAGATCAATGGGTATCAAGAGGAGCATATAAATTACTGGGTGCGTTAGAATATTTAGGGGAAAACGCTCCTAAAATTGCAGAAGTTATTGCTTTAGATGCGGGGGCATCTACTGGTGGCTTTACGGAAGTGCTATTGCGTAAAGGCGCACAAAAGGTGTATGCGGTAGATGTGGGATATGGGCAGCTAGCTTGGAAATTGCGTGAAGATCCACGGGTGGTGGCAATTGAACGTACTAATATTCGTACTATCACCCCGCAAACGGTACAACCAGCACCTAGTTTAATTGTGGGAGATTTATCGTTCATTTCTTTAACTTTAGTGATACCAGCATTAATCGCGGCGAGTGCGCCAAATGCAGAATTTTTACTAATGGTAAAACCACAATTTGAGGTAGGCAAAGAAAAACTCGGTGCAGGCGGGGTGGTGCGTGATCCAGAATTACATTACACTGCAGTGTTACAAGTAGCACAGTGCGCCCAAAAGTTAGGTTTAGCAATTAAAGCAGTAGCTCCCTCACCTCTGCCCGGCCCGGCTGGCAACGTAGAGTACTTTTTATATATGCAAAAAGACCCAAATACATGTCAATTAGAACTGGCAGAGTTGGAGATAGCAATACGTGAAGCTATCGCGCAAGGTCCAGCTGGCCCCTTGTTACACCCTCAGCAGAACAAATAAGAAAGGAGGCGTAATGACTCGGCAGATTGCCCTACTGCAAAATTTTCGGCGTCCCGAAAATGCGCCTTCTGCGCAAGATTTTATTGAAAAACTATTAGCAGCTGGATTGACGGTAGTGCCAGCCACCCCAGAAACAGATTATTCGCACATAG